>CAZOWJ010000195.1:0-1812 GCA_964583415.1 uncultured Desulfocapsaceae bacterium | reverse complement strand
TATATAATGATGTCAGTTTCAGGATTGCCTCAAAATACCGGTTTAAAATCAAAGAAGTGCGTGGTCTCCAGTTTCCTGTGTGTTTTGGTTTCTGCCCTGGCGATAAAAGAGCTGGTGATCGCTCCATTTGATGTAAAGCGGACTCCCTGGAGGAATTCCCCATCGGTGATGCCCGTTGCAGCAATTGCCACTTCCTTGGATCTCACCAGGTCCTGAACTCGAAAAACCTTGTCGTAGTCAGTTATACCGTGATTGGATGCTTCCTTTCGATCCCGGTCATTTTCATAGAAGATCTTGCCTTCAAAATATCCTCCCAGACAACTGATGGCCGCTGCTACCAGGGTTCCTTCGGGGGCAAAACCATAGCCGATATAGATGTCAGCCTTCTCGCCGGTAATGGCAGAGAGACATCCTGAAATTTCACCTTCATTAATCAGTTTTATACGTGCACCGCACGATCTGATTTCTTTAATAAGCTGTTTATGCCGGGCCTGGTCGAGAATGCAGACCGTAACGTTTTCAGTATATTTCCTGAGTGCTCTGGCAACCCGTTTGATATTTGTTACCGGTGGCTGATTTATATCAATAACGTTACCGACCTGCGGGCCAACAACAATTTTGTACATGCTCAGGTTGGGTACAGATTGAATGACCCCCTGAGGGGCGATAACTGCATAAGAGGTGGCATTAGTACCTCCATCTGCTGCAGAGTGGTGCGCCTCAATGGCCATTGCCATCAGGTCCATCCGGGCTTCACCCTGACCAATTCGGTCAGGCATCTGAAAGAGATCAGAGCGGTTCCGAAATCGATCATTTATGATGACCCCGTCTATGTTCAGCCTGTTGAGTGTCTTTGCAAGGGCAGATCTTGCATTACTGAGAATTTCGAGATGATCTCCAAGGCCCTGTTGGCGGGCTGCAGTCAGTGCGGATATTTCAGTTGCCCTGACGATCTCCATGCCATAATTTGTATCCATAACTATCTATCTCTTGATTCAAGGGGTAAGTGGTGGTTGATCTCTGCAAGTTGTTTCATCTGGGTCATTAAAAGGTCACGCAGGTCCTTCATTTTCTGACCTTCTCCAGTATCTTTGACCTTCATTGGGTGCAAAAATTCATCGATCAGTTCTATATCAAGCGGGGCTGATTCAAGTCTCCTGGTTGCCTCTTTCATTTCATCCGGAGTCGGGAGGATGATACCGTACAATTGATGAGGAGTCTGTACCAGTGAATGCCCCCGGTTGTAGTAGGCTGCCGCAAACCCTCCATCGACATTAATTGCCACACCGTCATCACTGGCCATATGTTTTCCTTTCAGGTAATTGACCGGCGTATGACCATATACGACACGCTTGACGTCAAACTCAGCAAGAAGTTTCTGCTTGAATATGTGACTGTGTAGATTCTGCTTCCAGTACAGTGAATTTTCTGTATGGGTTTCTTTATCAAGGAGAAAATATCTCTCAAATGTTTTCATGGCGTGTTTTCCGAAAAATGGAGAACGGGGTCCGCACCAGAGATAAAAGAAAAGTGCCTGGTCTTTTGGGTTCTGCGGAGTCTGATCAAGATAGTTTTTACCGACACGCTCAATGGTCTGTTGGATAAAATCAAGTAATAACCGACCTTTCCTACCGAGAAATTCTTGAAAATCACCGCTGTCTGTAGAGGGAACAAGGGCATGAATGTTGAGAATGTTGTTATGAACAGAGTAAGCTTTGCCGTCAACGAAGAGATAACGCAAGAGACGTTTAAGTTTCCTGTTGGTCTGAAACTGTTTCGTCAGATCGTTAATGACAGCGTCTTCTCCGGCCG
>CAZOWJ010000194.1:0-2456 GCA_964583415.1 uncultured Desulfocapsaceae bacterium | reverse complement strand
GCTCTTCGATTAGCGGCCCATGATTCCTCATCACTCCCGTAAAACAACGGTCGCTGAGAACCGTAGCTGACCGTTTTTATGCGATTGCCATCAACGCCAATGTTAACCAGGTATTTTTTCACATTAATTGCCCGAAGTTCACCAAGGGCAAGGTTATAATCAGCTGTTCCCCGCTCATCGCAGTTTCCTTCTACTACAAGCTTAGTTGAGCTGTTTTCGAGCAAATACGAACCGCTTTTATTAAGTCCGTCCAGCTGGTCCACATTCAGCGAACTGCTGTCAAAATCGAAATAGACCGGCATCAGGGGGGCCGATGAGCGGCCATATTGTCGCCTGTACTCCTGCGATGTCGTGTCCTCAGCAAGTGGGTTTGTCCCGGTCTTATCAAGCCCTTCCAGCTCTCCAGCCGTTACGCTGCCATCAGTTCCCTCATCATCGCCTTTCGCTCCTTCGATCAAACGGCCTTCAGGCTTGAGAGAAGTACTCACAGCACCTGGTTCAACATCCTTCTTGCCGCAACCAGTGAAAATAAAAAGTAAAAATATCGTGCAAAGCAATACTGTGATCTTTTTTCCAAGTTCCATAGTAATTTACCCCCTACTGGGTATCTTTGATCAATCGGGGAGTCCAGAAAATCATCCCCTTTTCCTTGTTCTCTTTTTGCAGTTCTTCTCCACTCCATTCTTTTGCCTGCTCAAGATATCCGCAACGCATCGCTTTCAGGGTTATTGTATTCTCCCCTGCTGGTATTGTTTCGATGAGATTCAGCGGTGTAACACCTAGATAGATCCACTGACTGCTATCCTGCTGATACACAATATGTGCTCCCTCCGGTTCGGTATGCACATTAAAATTTATTGCCTGTTTCGAACTGCAACCGGTCAGTGCCATCACACAGCCAAGGCCTGTTATCATAATTAGTTTTTGTATCATTTTTCTACCCATCACATATCTCCTCTCAATTACCGCCCGTTTTCTCGAGCTCAACAGATATATCTATAGCATTATCATTAGCTTCAGATTGTGTTGTGTGCCTTCTGTTTATCCAGAATGAAGTGATACGGTCTATATATCCAGGCTTTCTCAGCTGCACCGTAACAAACTCTGCAGTATCAGCTTCACCGCCAAAGGAAACGTTCACCGGCGTCACTCCCAGGTTACTGTCGTCTTTGAGATTGATGACCTCTGCGCCCTCCGGCCTGCTCGATATTTTTGCCGAACCATACTTTAAAGATGATGAACACCCTGACACCAGTAGTGTCATCCCAACCCCAATGAACAGCAACTTCATCGCTCTTAATCCGTTTTTCTTTGCCATTTTACAACTCCATTCAGTGATAAATCTGTAAATTGATTCAGTTCCTACAGCGTAGACTGATGATTATACCATTTTTCCCAGCCAAGTCAGTTTCAATTCATGAGCCAGCAAGTTTTACAGTCTATGTTCCCCTTCATTGACGGCATCATGCAGATACGTCCCTTTGCGAATATTGAAAAAGACAAGCTCAGGCAGGCTGTAGAACATTCCCCTGAGCGCCTGATGAACAGGCTCAAACCCCTTGGCCGGTAAGGTAACTATCCCTGCAAGCCCGTGAGCAGTTGACCATACTAAATTTGCAAGCCCGAGAACAGGCCGCGCCCACTTCACATCGTCGGTGAAGAAGAGAAACGGTGTATCCTCAGTCCTGCTCCGGTACACAGTTGTACTCAGGGTGTTTCCCTCCCGAAACCAGACATCTGCTGTGTCGCTCTGCTCCTTCATGGCCTCAACCTCTGCGATCCTTCGCGAGGGATAGCGACGTACCTGCTCAACATTATATCTGGTTGAAACCTGATAAAAAAAATTATGCGGTATGACGACCCGATCACTTACAGGATCTATCCAGTCACCCAGTGCTGCCTCTGTTTCTTCATCCCCGGAAAAACTGCTGTTGAGGTTCTTGAGCAGCTCATTGACACAGTTACGGTCGATCAGTCTGTATCGGTATTTTTTTTCAAAGTTCAGTACCAGTAATGATAGATGGTTATTTATCGAAACGAGTGCATCATCAAGCACGTCGTCCTTTAAAATAGGCACATTCATCTGAACAGTCCGTGAGCGAGAGGGTAACATCATATCTGATGATAATCTGATTCCCTGGCCCGCATTGACTGCCCCAACTATTTCTGCCAGTCGGCCGTTAACATTTTCAATCTGCAGGTAGTGATAATCGGTTTCTGCACCCACGCTATTTACCTCTGTGAGAAGCAGTTCTGAGCACTCTCGGCTCAATATTTCAATCAACGCAGCCAGGTAGCGCTGCATCTCTAAAGTATCAATGTCCAGCCCTTTCCTTATTGTCTGTGCAGGGTATGGATCAAGGGTAACAAGCATTCCTCGTGTCAACGAGTCTATGAGCGCCTGGCACCTGGCAGTTTCAATGAGGATCGCCTCGCCGATATCGCTCCGGTCGGAA
>CAZOWJ010000193.1:0-2557 GCA_964583415.1 uncultured Desulfocapsaceae bacterium | reverse complement strand
TACTGGTTAAATATTCTCTCTGGTTTTTTGAAATTCAATATCCGGCCATTTTTCCATAAAGAAATTCAACATCCATTCATTTTCCGCAAGATAAGTGAGAAATCCCTCTGAATCGTGTGCCAGAGCACCCTTGTTTGAGCGTTCGAACTCAGACATCTTCTTTTTATCCGGTGAGTGTACCCACCGTGCTGATTGAAATTTGACCGGTTCGTAGATGGCATCAACGCTGTACTCATTTTTTAATCGTGCCATGGTTACTTCAAACTGAAGCACACCAACCGCTCCCATTATATAGTCAGCGCCAATCAGTGGTCGAAAAACCTGAATGGCTCCTTCTTCAGCCAGCTGGATCAGACCTTTCTGCAGCTGTTTCATTTTCAGGGGGTTTTTCAGAATTATTCTCCGAAAGTGTTCAGGTGCAAAGTTTGGAATACCGGTAAATTTTAACAGCTCTTTCGGGGTAAAGGTATCGCCTATTTTTATTGTACCATGATTATGGAGGCCAATTATATCTCCGGGCCAGGCTTCTTCAATATTGGCACGGTCCTGTGCCATGAAGATGGTGGCGTTGGCTAAATTGATATCTTTACCGATACGATGATGTCTCACTTTCATGCCTTTTTTAAAGGTGCCGGAGCAGATTCTCAAAAAGGCTATTCTGTCACGATGGGCCGGGTTCATATTTGCCTGAATCTTGAAAACGAAGCCTGAAAAATCTTTTTCTGACGGCTCAACAGTTCTGGAGAGTGCTTTGCGAGAGCCAGGAGATGGTGCCATTTCAACGAAGGTATCAAGCATCTCACGTACACCGAAATTGTTGATGGCACTTCCAAAAAAAACGGGTGTCTGGCTGCCGTTTAAATAATGATCGAGCTCAAGCGGGTTGGCAGCGCCCTCCAGGAGCTCGATATCTTCACGCAGTTCGTCGGCCTGTTTGCCAAGAAGTTCGTCCAGCTGCGGATCAGCCAGATCCTTTATGGTAACTCTTTTCTGGTCGCGTGTTTCGGCTCCCGGGGTGAACAGCTGGAGTTCATTGCGAAATAGATTATAGACTCCTTTGAAGCTCTTTCCCATACCGATCGGCCAGGAAAGTGGTGTGCATTCAATCTGCAGCTTATCTTCAATTTCATCGAGCAACTCAAGGGGCGACCGTCCCTCACGATCAAGTTTGTTAATAAAGGTTATGAGCGGCGTATTTCGCATTCGGCATACTTCCATCAGCTTTTCTGTCTGGGTCTCGACCCCTTTGGCGCTGTCTATGACCATAACAGCGGAGTCAACGGCAGTGAGAACCCGGTATGTATCTTCGGAGAAATCCTGATGGCCCGGAGTATCCAGAAGGTTTACCTCGAAATCCCTGTAGGTGAATTTCATTACCGAAGTGGTGACTGAGATTCCGCGTTCCTGCTCGATAGCCATCCAGTCGCTTGTTGCATGTCGCACAGCCTTACGAGACTTGACGGCACCTGCCATGTTAATCGCACCACCAAACAGCAGCAATTTCTCGGTGAGTGTGGTCTTGCCGGCATCAGGATGACTGATAATGCCAAATGTCCGACGTCTGGCAATTTCTTTTTCTAGATTGCTGCTCATGATTTTAAAATGTCCTTTTCTTATTCTGGTCGACTGAGTATAAACATGCACTGAAAAAACATGAAATGATAGGCTCTTTTACTAAGAATGCAACTGAAAAGACATAGAAAAACATGACATCTGAAAAAGTAGTGCTAGTTACAGGGGGTTGTGGATTCATCGGGGCTAATTTTGTGCGGCTGCTGCATGAAAACCAACCAGCGTGGCGCGTTGTTAATCTCGACAAACTGACCTATGCCGGAAATTTGTCAAATCTTGTAGGTATCGAAGAGCAGGGGAATTACCGTTTTGTCAAGGGTGATATCTGTGATGCTGAAGTTGTTGAGCAGCTGTTTGATCAGGAAAAAATTGATACCGTCGTCCATTTTGCCGCAGAGTCACATGTAGATCGTTCCATAACCGGACCGTCAGCCTTTATGCAGACCAACATTATCGGTACCTTTACCCTGCTCGAGGCGACACGAAAGTTCTGGCTTGCAGATGGTGTTGACAGCAGCCGGAACATGTTTTTACACGTGAGCACCGATGAGGTTTATGGATCGCTTGGAGAGAGCGGCTATTTCTCTGAGACCACACCCTTTGATCCGAGGTCTCCTTATTCTGCCTCAAAAGCGTCATCGGACCACCTTGCTTCTGCCTACTTTCATACATATGGGGTACCGGTGGTTATCACAAACTGTTCCAACAACTATGGCCCGTTTCAATTTCCCGAAAAACTGATTCCATTGGTTTTTCATAATGCTATGAACGGCAAACAGCTTCCTGTATATGGTGATGGTAAAAATATCAGGGACTGGCTCTACGTCGGTGATCACTGCCAGGCGATTGTGGCAGTGCTTGAGCACAGCAGACCGGGAAGAAGTTACAATATCGGAGGAAATAACGAGAAGCAGAATATCGAGGTGGTCACCCTGATATGTGACATTCTGGATAGAAAAGTCGGGCTTCTTGGGGGAAATCTGGC
>CAZOWJ010000192.1:0-2627 GCA_964583415.1 uncultured Desulfocapsaceae bacterium | reverse complement strand
ATGTCTGTCGAACCAGGGCGGCTATATCTCCGGTCCCAGTTGCCAGATCAAGAACCCATCCCTTCTCCACTGAACCAGCCTGATCAACGACGAAGCGTCTCCATCGCTGATCCTGGCCAAAGGTCATAACCCTGTTCATCAGATCATAACGCCTGGCAATGGCATCGAACATTCTCTGGACTCCCGGGCCTTTACTCATCTTGTTCTCCTGTTTGCCAGAGCTTTTGAGAATCTTACTCTAGCAAGGAGCGGAGCCGGGGGTCCGTGGAAACGCAATGACGTCCCTGATATTTGCCATTCCGGTCACAAACTGCACTAATCGCTCAAACCCCAGCCCAAAACCGGAATGAGGTGTTGTCCCGTATCTCCTCAGGTCCAGGTACCACCCATACTCATCTGTATCGATTCCCGCGTCCTGCATGCGGCCAAGAAGCATATCATAGCGTTCTTCACGTTGACTGCCACCGACAATCTCACCGATACCCGGAACCAGAATATCCATCGCCGCAACAGTCGTGCCATCATCACTGACCCGCATATAAAACGGTTTAATGGATGCAGGGTAATGGGTAACAACCAGCGGCAGCCGGTATACCTCCTCTGTGAGGTAGCGTTCATGCTCTGACTGCAGGTCAACACCCCAGGTAACGGGATAATCAAATTTTTTAGCGGCTTTCAACAACTGCTCTACTGCCTCGGTATAGGTAATGTGAACGAAACTCTCTTCGATGACATGCTTCAGCTTGGCAATCACTCCTTTTTCGATGAATCGATCAAAAAGTATCATATCCTCGTGACAATGCTCGAGTACATCGGATAGTAAGTATTTAAGCAAGGTTTCAGCTATTTTTATATTGCAGGAGAGATCACAAAATGCCATTTCAGGCTCAAGCATCCAGAATTCTGAAAGGTGCCTTGAGGTGTGAGAATTCTCCGCTCTGAATGTTGGCCCGAAGGTATACACAGAACCGAGCGCCTGGGCGTACACTTCTGCCTGAAGCTGTCCGCTCACCGTCAAGCCTGCCCTGCGGCCAAAAAACTCTTCTGCTCCTGAACCCGAGCCATTGGCGATTTCACTTTCTTCTCTTCCGGTGATGACCTGAAACATCTCACCGGCACCCTCACAATCACAGGTGGTAATAACGGGGGTATGCACCTGAACAAATCCCTGTTGCTGGAAGAACTGGTGAACAGCAAAACTCAATCTCGATCGCACCCGGGTAACTGCGCCGAGTGCGTTTGTTCTGGGACGTAAATGTGAAATATCCCGGAGAAATTCAAATGAGTGGCGTTTTTTCTGAAGTGGGTAATGTTCTGGATCGGCCCAGCCCACAACGTTAATTTCCTCGGCCTGCACTTCAACGGCCTGGCCTTTGGCAGGAGACTCTGTGAGGATTCCCTGGACAACGATACTGCAACCAGCCGTTAACCGGACAATTTCATTGGTGTAATTATTCAGGTTTTTATCTGCAATGAGCTGTAAATTTGCCAGACATGAACCATCATTGATTTCCAGAAATGAAAAACTGCCCGTATCACGTCTGGTTCTCACCCATCCTGCTGCACAAATTCTTCTGCCCGTCGGTTTTTCTCCAAGAAGGCCACCAATCCGATCAATCTTCATACACTCACCTGTTTGTGATGATAGTCAAATAACAATTCCCTAACAGAACCATAACAACTAAAAACAGTTAGTCATTGCCGCTCTATCTGTGGCATATGTCAGCATACGGTTTAACCTACAACATGTAGTCAGTTCTGACATTACCAAGCGCTGAAAAAACAGAACTTTTCGCATCCGGTATCTCCTGGCATATCCTCTCCAGCATTGTCCTGACCGTGTCTCTACGCGTATTTCCGGAAAGCGGACAAAGATTTTCAACCGGGCAGAGCCCCAGCTTTTCTGCGATATCGACAACATCATTTTTTCCAATGTAAGCAAGTACCCGGATAATACTCAAGTTCCCACCAAACAGATCCTGGCGGGGCACCATTGTCGAAATATTGCCACTGTAGAGAACATTGATAAAAAATGTTTCTATCAAATCATCTTTATGATGTCCGAGTGCCAGTTTTTTACATCCGTGCCTGCGAGCATAGTCAAACAACTGTGTCCGTCGGTTACGGGCACAGCTATAGCAGCTTCGCTCCTCCCCGTCTTTGACTGGCCATGCATCAAGAACGGTGAGTGGAATAGAGAAACGGGCAAGCTGCTCCCGTATGCGCTCAGCAGGCGCGGGTTCAACAGAATCGGGTCCACCAAAACCGTTATCCACATATACCGCCTCAATAGTATAGGAAATGGGTGCTTTTTGACGCCACACCTGCAAAACCCAGGCATTTACAAGACTGTCAACGCCGCCCGAGACGGCTACAAGGACCTTGTCTCCGTCACTGAGCATACCAAAATCATGTAAAGCCTGTCCTATTTTTCTGTTGATATGCTTTGGCAGCGGGGAGCTCTTCATCACTAATACAGCCTCATGTAGATATCCGGGTCCAGAGGGCCCGCCATTGGTAGCCCCAAAGGGGCTGTTGTTCAATTCCCATTGGCACGTAGCTGAGCACCCTTAAATCTGACGTATAAGGAGTTTGAACTGTTTGAGCTCAGCGAGTTTTCAAACTCC
>CAZOWJ010000191.1:0-2795 GCA_964583415.1 uncultured Desulfocapsaceae bacterium | reverse complement strand
TGGCAGGAAAAATACCGGGATATGATTATGACGCCGAGAAAGGCGTTGTCAAAGGTCAGATCCGGCAATCGTGTTTTCCTGGGGACCGGCTGCGGTGAACCGACGGTGCTTGTTGAGGCACTGGTAAAAAACTGTAAGAATCTCGCTGATGTTGAGATTCTCGAGTTTTTGACCAAAGGTGATGCGCCGTACGCTGATCTTTCATTTGCAGATTATTTCAAAGTAAATTCTTTCTTTATCGGGGAAAATATCCGGCACATGTATCAGGAAGGGCGGGGCGATTATACGCCGATGTTGATGGTTGATATTCCTGCCTTATTAAAATCGGGTCAGATGCCCCTTGATGTTGCCTTGATCCAGGTGACTCCTCCTGATCGACGAGGGAAGATGAGCCTTGGTATTTCTGTTGATATCGTAAAAAGTGCCGCCGAGAATGCTTCACTCGTTATTGCCCAGGTAAATCCGCAAATGCCATGGACTCGCGGTGACAGTTTGATAGATATCTATGATCTTGACATTCTTGTACCTGCCGATGTTCCGCTCCTGGAACGGGGACCGACAGAAACGTCAGACGTAACGGATAAAATTGCCCAGCTTGTCTCAGCGCTCGTGCCTGACGGTGCAACGCTCCAGTTTGGCGTTGGCCGAATACCGGGGTTTGGCTGTATTCCCCTCGCCGTTACTGCATACCTGAAAGAGAAAAAAGATCTTGGTATCCATACAGAGCTGATTTCAGACGAAATCATGGAACTGATGGAAGCAGGTGTTGTGACCGGGAAACGAAAGGCAAAAGATCGAGGTAAGGTGATCGGCAGCTTTTGCATGGGAAGTCGAAAACTCTATGATTACCTGGATGACAATCCTCATTTCTCGATTCGTCCCACGGAATACGTCAATGACGCCAATGTCATAGGTCAGCATAATAAAATGGTCACCATCAACATGGCTCTGGAGATCGACCTGACCGGTCAGGTCAGCTCAGATTCGGAGAATGGCCATTTTTTCTCGGGTATTGGTGGCCAGGTTGACTTTAATCGAGGTGCCGCCAGGTCGAGCGGCGGCCGACCAATCCTGGTAATCCCGTCGACCACAACAGACGGAATTTCCCGTATTAAATCACATCTGAGTCCAGGCTCAGGTGTGGTTATTTCCCGCGGCACCGTCCATTATGTTGTAACCGAGTATGGAAGCGCTTATCTGCATGGTAAAACTGTACAGGATAGAACCCTTGCTCTTATATCGATCGCTCATCCTGATCACCGGGAACAACTGCTGAAGGAAGCCATTGAGGCAAAGTATGTCCGGGAAGAATTTGCCGATGTGGAAGGTAAGTTTGTGGTTGCTTCCCAGAGCTACATGAAGACGAAATATCTGCTCAAAGACGGCACCGAGATTGATTTCAGGCCCATACATCCGACAGATGAGCCACGGATGAGGGATCTGCTGTACAATTTATCTCAGGAGACGATTTATTATCGCTTTATGAGTCATCAGGCGCGTTTCGGACAGCGGCAGATTCAGAATTTTGTCTATGTGGACCATCGCAAGGACGTGGCGATTATCGGGACCTTGCCGGAGGTCTACGGTGATGAAATCATCGTTGTCGGGCGTTATTATCTCGATGAACACACCAATCGGGCAGAGGTTGCCTTCGTTGTCCGGGATGAGTGGCAGAACAGAGGGCTCGGAACCTTTGTCTTCAGACACCTGGTCAATATTGCCAAGGCAAATGGCATCACTGGATTCACTGCTGAGGTGCTCAGGAACAATAATCGGATGCAGGCTATTTTCAATCATTCCGAGTGTAATATTACAAGCAATATAGAGGAGGGTGTTTATAGTTTTACCATGGATTTCTAGGAGTTCCATATTTATAAACACCTCGTGCACGTCCAGCAGATTATAAAACAAAGGAATTGAAATGAAACAGGACCAGGAGGAATGTCTTCGCTGCGGAACATGTTGCACAAGTGGCGGGCCAGCGCTTCATTCAGAAGACCTTCATCTGGTTTTGGATGGAAAACTACCGCTTGCCCAGCTGATCACCATCAGGTCTGGTGAACTCGCTCACAACCCGTTAACCAACAGCCTGCAGTCGGTGAAAAGGGAACTGGTGAAGATCAGCGGGGTTGGCCGTAAGTGGAACTGTTGCTTTTTTGATCCTGAGGAAAAAGGCTGCACCATTTACGATAAAAGACCCAAAGCCTGCAAGGCTCTCAAGTGCTGGGATACCAAAGATGTTGAAGAACTCATTGAAAAAGATACACTTAATCGCCTTGACATTATCCGGGAGGACAGTCCGGTCAGACCGTTTGTCATCGAACATGATAAAGCATTTCCCTGTCCGGACATGATCGGTTTGATGGAGGGGAGAAATGGTGCGAGAACGGAACGTCTTGAGGACAGTATCAATAGCGAGATCACCTACCGAACCAAGGTTGTCAGTACATTCGATTTTTCATTGGGTGAGGAATTGTTCTATTTTGGACGCCCACTGTTTCACCAGCTTGTTTCCATCGGTGCGGACATTACTGAAGTAGACCGCAGGCTGTTATTATCCTGGCCGGACAGGAAGACAATTGCGTAGCTGTTTGAATAGGGAAGACAATAAAAAAAGGCCAGGCTTCAATTTGAAGCCTGGCCTTTTTTTATGATGGACTAATTTTATATTCTATCAGTTAAAACCTGATCCTTTGGGCCAGGTGGGAGAAATATGGTTCAGCCAGCAATAGATTTTTCCGTTCGTTTTCTTTGTTTGCCCAAAGAAAAGAACCAAAAGAAAGGGCACCCGTGTC
>CAZOWJ010000190.1:0-3134 GCA_964583415.1 uncultured Desulfocapsaceae bacterium | reverse complement strand
GTTATGGAGGGGAGGAGTTCACCATCGTTTTCCCCGGTAAATCAAAAAAAGAGGCCCGTCCCTTTCTTGAAACCCTCCGTAAATCAATTGCCGGGGCGAAATTCAAAGTGCGCGGCAAAAAACGACCGAGAAGGGCTCCCAAGAAAAAAACAAAGGCTAAAAGCCCAAAGACTGTGCGTGTGACTGTCAGTATCGGTGCCGCTGAACCAGGCCGTAATCTCAGCAAACCAAAAGAGGTTATCAAAGCGGCTGACAAAGCCCTCTATCGGGCCAAGAGGAAGGGGCGAAACTGTACTGTTTAAAAAGTGATATTTAAAGCTGGAGAAGACAAAAGCCACATCAGGAGCGAACAACGTTATTGCAGCAGTTTACCGATGAAGTGGCTTTTGAGTCGAATGACTTAAATCAAGAGAAACTATCAGATAGATCCACGTCACTCGTATTGCATCCTAAACTCCTCTGGAGAAAAGCTGACCGGCACTCCTTCAAAAGGTGTCATCCGGGTTTTTCTTGTTGTCTGAGCTTCTCTCAGATCCTTTAATACTTCGATACTTGCCAACAGTCCTTTAGAATACCTGGCCAGCCGTATCGCCATTCCGGCGATCTGGGCCAGGGCATAAACGAAATTAACATCGCTTAATGTAAACTCCCACGGCTCTGAGGTATAGACACGAAGTGCCCCCATGGTTTTTTGGTTTACCTCAATGGGAACAGAAAGAATGGAAGCAATACCTTCTTTTTTTGCTTCTTCTGGGTATTGCAGCCTGGGATCATTTATGGCGTCAAAAATTGCAACAGGGCCATCTTTCAGCGTCTGTGCGATCGATTGCAAAGCGCTTAATGGCCCCTTGTTTAAATATTCATCGCTCAACCCGTATGAAGCAGCAACTTTCAGTTCATCGGTTGCCTGGTTGAGCAGAAACAGTGCACATCCTTTTATATCCAGTGCAGATTTAATTCCTTCTACCGTCATCAGTGCAACTTCTTCGGGTTCTTTGGAATGAGAAATGGTATTGGCTACTTTCAAGAATGTTTCATAGTTCAGTTGCTCTCTCATCGCGGCCTCCTTTTGCCCATAAGGCAATAATGGGTTGTATGCGTTTCCACAGCACTTCCTGGATACATCGATCTCGGCGCAGATCATCGCTGATCGTTTACTACCTGCAGAAAAATGAAAAGCCGAACTACCTATTCTGAGGCAGCTCGGCTTTCTCTAGAGACCCGTGGCTTTCCGTCCCCGCTTTTCAGCAGGTTTGGCTCTGGCTCAATTAAAATCCTTGACACCTTATACTATGGAAAGAGAAACGAAAGTGTCAATGATACAGGGTGGTACTTGCAAACCTTTTTAAAGCGAGGTTTGACTCTCTTATTGAACCATAAGCTGATCTGAAGTCATCTAGCCTTACTGTTCTTTCTCAGTTAATATGAGCGTTGCGGGAATAGACTCCTGGCGAAAATTGTACCTCGATCATCCTGAAAGAATACTCCCATGAATCTCGAGTACAATGTATGATATAATGAATGAACTTTTTGACGACTGTCTGAAGAGGACACAACCTACTCTATGCTCCTGATCAGATGGTTTCTTGATTATTGTTAAGCAGAAGATCGTTGAGATTTGAAGAACTACTTATTGTTACAACATAATTAGATGAAGAAAATATCACTCCCTCTGGTACTGTTTCTCTGTACCTTCCCCTCATTAGGGCTATCCGCAACAGCTGAGGACCATCTGGCCAACGCCATTAAGTGTCTGAGAGTCGTGAGTGGGGAAGAAATCCATGACGCCTACGATATCACCCACAATGGGAATATTGGCCTGGACGATATTATTCATGAACTGATCCTGGTGTCCGGTGTCCAGATACAACCTGTTTCAATTCCAACCCTGCGAATGAATCTGCCCGGAAGCTGGGACGAGGACTGGTTTGCATCACCGGCCGTCTATGATCTGGACGGGGACGGCAACAGGGAAATTATTGCCGGTCGGCACAGCGTCATTTATGTGTGGGATTCTGCTGGTGCGTTAAAATGGAGGGCTCCGGTCGGAGAAAATTCAACATCACAGAATGATCATGGCAGCAGTCGGCAATACGCATCGCCAGTTGTCGGCGATTTGGATGGCGATGGTAGAGGTGAAGTTGCAGTTGCCTACTCAAATAAGGTCGTCATCTATGATCACAACGGCATGGTGCAGAGCGGCTGGCCTCAATCGTTTCCTAATTCCACCAGTGAAATCCGATCCATCGCGGCGGCTGATCTCAATGGTAATGGGAAAAAGGAGATTCTAGCGGTAAAGACATCCAGCGGACCAGTAACCGTGGTTTGGACTAGTAACGGTTCTGTCCTGGCGGGCTGGCCGCAGGTATCAAATTGTCCGGAATGTAACAACTTTGGCGGATACAATCAAAATATTGGTGCTGCCGACCTGGATGGAGACCTTGTTCCTGAGGTTATCAGTACCTTTGATATCTGTCACATCGGATTGAATTACGCTAATGGCAGCCCCGTGCCGGCCAACTCTGTTTTTTCAGGTCTCTACGCCAGCAGCGTGCCCATGTTTCATGATATTGATCTGGCAATACGTGGATGGGGTTCTGGTGATAGAGATGAGTTCACCGACTCACCGCCGGTATTTGCCGACCTGGATGGCGATACCATAGCGGAGGTCATTCTTTACTCAGACCATGAACGTGCGGGAGAATATATTAACCGGGGGAACTGTTTATGGGCTCTGAATGCTGACATGACACGTGTTCCCGGTTTTGAAGTACCTATTTGCTCGGCAGGACCATTATATACAGGTTATGAAAATAATATCGTTCAAATAGCTCCAGCTCCGGCATTAGCAAACGTAACGGGCGACAGTCGTATGGAGATTATCGTACCTTCCTATGATGGCTATATGAGAGCATTTACGCCAGAAGGTGCACTACTATGGAGCTATCAATTTGATGTGCCTGGCGGAGTTTCAAGTCATTGTCCAAGTTGCGCAGTCCATTGGGGCGCCCCAGCGCGGATCCAAACTGTTCTCCCATTGCCGAAAGCACGTTGCGGAAATGCAGGTCGGCCTTCGTTTCCGCGATGATGTGTTCGACCTGGTCCAATTGTGAGAGGACCAAAAAAACGGATGT
>CAZOWJ010000189.1:0-3275 GCA_964583415.1 uncultured Desulfocapsaceae bacterium | reverse complement strand
ATCTGCAGTATTTCCTGCTAGTCGGGGCTTTTAGGGGGCTCTTTGATCCCTGATTTCTAGCTATCGTGCGAGGGAACACTGCAGATACTGGTATTTACGTATGTCTACATTGTGGTTATAATGAAGGACAGTGAATATAGCCGTCATGTAATTATAGAAAGGAAATAAAAGTCATGAGTATACCCCAAGCGTGTGATTTGAAAACCGGCACATGAGCGCCGAAAGAGAGTTCCGGCGTTGACCGGAACCAGACAGGGTCAGAAAAGATTGGTGTAAGAAACCAGCTTGTGGACGGCGTGTTTACTGATGGGGAGCAGCAGCAGATCCGTGATGCGATCAAAAACAAATACAGCAAGGTTTCAGGCTCTGCTGAAGGACTCTTTCGTTACCAGACCGGTAAATCGGGTGCTGTTGCTCTGGGATATGATACGGTAGTCCTTGAGGAGATTCCGGCAAATGCCTTACATTCCTTTTGCGGTGTCGGAAACCCCTTTTCTGTTGAGGTTATAAAAGAGCAGAGCCAGGTCCTCGATATTGGCTGTGGTACCGGATTTGACCTGCTAGTTGCCAGCAGGATCGTCGGATCCGGGGGACGAGTGTGCGGCATTGATCTCACTGAAGAGATGGTCAGCAAAGCGCAATCCCTGGTTACAGAGTTCGGCAATTCAACCATAACAGTCCAGCATGTTTTAAGCGAATCGCTCCCCTATGATGAGGACAGCTTTGATCATGTGATATCAAACGGTGTTTTTAATCTGTCACCCTGCAAGTTGAAATTATTCAGAGAAATTCGTCGTGTTCTCAGGCCAGGAGGGTATCTGCAGTTTGCAGATATAATACTGACTCAGCAACCGCCGCCAGGAACAGCAGACAGCCTTGATGACTGGTCACAATGAATTGGTGGTGCGATCTCCGTGAGAGATCAGCTGGAACTATTGAAAAAAGCAGGGTTTACAACTGCGGAACATATCAGCATGACCGGTGTTGCTACTTCGCCCTATACGGCAGGAGCTCTTTTTAAAGCATTTTGAGGCCCCTTACCCGTGATCATCTGTTTCCCGACTCCACTCTGAACCCGTTGGGTTTCCAGGATCAGTTTCTTTGTTATGCGGAGCCTGTTAATATCACCGCCATTCCAATAAAAATGTACACCTGCAACCAGTCACTCGATAGATTACGCAAAAAGAGTTGTAATTAACGCTTACCGAGTGATAGCCTTCAAATAAGATTAATCTCAATCATCGACAGATATAAAATGAAGAAAATAGTACCAACATGGATTTGTCCGGCCTTGATACTGGTCGTCTCACTAATGTTCACCAGTGGATGCGTGGTTAAGGATCTGAGCAGAACAGTAAAATATACGGTCAAGGGCGACTACTTTCTGAAAAGCGACCAGTCTGACCGGGGTCGTGACAGTTTCAAGCGTGAAGTTGAGGAGAATCCCGAAAGTGCTCTGGCAAACTACTACTATGGTCGTTTTCTGCTGCAGGAAAATGAGAACAAACAGGCCCTTAAATACCTGAAAAAAGCACGTGATGTGGCTCAGAACAATGCCGACTATTATTTCTGGGCAGGGGTTGCCTTTGGTGCAAACGGGATGACTACCGAGGAGGAAAAAAACTATAGTGAGGCGCTCAGTATTAACAGGAAACACCTGCAGTCTCTTATCTATCTGGGGCATAGACGGCTGGCCAAAAAGAAATACAAGCAGGCCCTCGATCTCTATACGCAGGCGCTTGACATCTGGCCAGGCAGCCCTTCAGCGTTATATAATCGCGCCCTTATCCTCAACAAACTTGGCAGGACTCCGGAGGAGAAAATAGCATGGCTCGACTATCTTGAGCAGAATCCAGCCGGTGAAATGGCACGTCAGGCCACTGATTACCTGAACGCTGCACGGAATTACAGCTTCAGGAATCATACACTGGGAAAACATACCATTACCCTGGAGAAAATCAGGTTTGTTTCATTTGGCTCCGAACTTGCCGACTCAAGCTACCAGTCCCTTTTCCTGGTTGGAGAGGTATTCACCACCATGAAGAAAGGAACCTTACAGATAATTACCTACCAGAAAAACAACAAGGAGCTTGCCCGTCTTCGAGCCATCGCAATTAAAAAATTCCTGCTTGCCGAATTCTCCTCTATCCTGAGTAAGCAAATCGGAGTCAGCTGGTTTTCAGAACCTCAGAAAACAACGATCAGAGGAAAGAAGCTGACCATTGATGAATCGGTCAGTTTTTTTGTCACAGCAAAATAAAATCTCCTGAACCGATCCGTCAATTGTATTTTTTTGCTTTTTTATGTGACCAATATGAATGGCAGACGTTTATCCTATTAAAGAGTATTCGTTTTTATGGAAATTTCTGACGAAACGCTGATCAAAAATATCCGGGGAGGTGATACTGAATCTTTCGCACTCATCGTTGAGCGCTACAAGGTCCAGGTATACAACCTGATGTATCGGTACAGCACTTCTGCTGAAGATGCAGCCGATATGACCCAGGATGTCTTTTGCAGGGTTTTTGAGCGGCTGGAGCGCTACAGGAGTCAGAAAAGTTTTTTTGCCTGGCTCTACACCCTGGCACTTAACTATGCCAAGGACTGGTCAAGGAAAAAAAGTAACCGTGAACGGAACATTGATCGATTTTCAAAGGAATACACTAATAATGAAGCAAAATCACCCGGATCCATCCTTGAAGCTGGCCAGGAAACAAGAGACCTTGTTTCAGCCCTTGAAACGCTCGCCGATGATCGCCGGGAGATGGTGCTCCTGAAATATCGACATGAACGATCGGTCAGAGAAATAGCAGAAATATTTGATATATCTGAGAGTGCGGTGAAAATGCGCCTGCACCGGGCCCTCGACGAACTCGGTCGGGAACTGAAGAGCCAGGAACATGGATACGAAGCCACAAGACAGCAACAGACAAGACGTAATTGAAAAGCTGCAAGAGCTGCCGCTCAGGGAAGTGCCGGCTGATTTAACCGGCAGGGTAATGGCCCGGATATCCACACCAAAACCATCGAAGATCAGCACCATCTGGAATCTTATCTCACAATCTTATTCTCTTTCCTTCAGGCCGGTCTATGCCTTCGGGATTGCGCTGCTGGTCTGCGGCGCATATTTTCTTGGCCAAAACTCCCGCCAACTCCCTGTCCAGATTGCCCAGACGACTGTTCCTTCTCCACAGCTTCAGGCCGAGACCCTGGCAAATCCGGAATCTGCCTATCTGGTCGGCAGAGGATTATTACGGGCGGACAACAATGAAGGG
>CAZOWJ010000188.1:0-3374 GCA_964583415.1 uncultured Desulfocapsaceae bacterium | reverse complement strand
TATCAAACTTTTTGACTTAGCCATCTGGAGCTTCGAATGACCTTTTTACGAGTTCATCAAGGAGAGAACAACATATCTCTTAACAGCGATTGAACTATACTGTTTTTAAATGAAAAAAGGATGGTCAGGATCAAATCCTGTTCATCCTTCGATAGAGCGCTGGCAACGCTATCACCAGTGATAAATCGATTATTCCCTCATACAGCAGGTGTAGGGATTAATCGTTGTTACCGGGCAGTCGGCGGCACGAACGACCTTATCGGCAACGCTTCCAAACATGATTTTCTCGAGCCCCTTGTATCCATGGGTTCCCATAACAATCATGTCGGCCTCTATTTCAGTGGCATATTCGACAATCTGCTCACCAACATCTCCCATTAGGACTTTTGCGACGATATCCGATACCCCAAGCTGGACATAATCATCCCGATAGTCATCGACAAAACTTGCCATTCGTCCCTCAGCGCCGGTTAAGAGCTCATCCTCCAGGTTGGGCATGTGCATCTGGGGAACAAAGAAACCGGAGTAATCTTCAAAATTCTGAACAACAAAGACCAGATTCAGGGAGGCACCAAACTTTCCTGCCATAAAAGCCGCGGAGTCAGCAATTAATTTTGAGTTATCAGAAAAATCTATTGGAGTCACAACATGCTTGATATTTCGAATATGCTTCATGGCCACCTCCTTTAAAATAGATGATCAATAGGCCCAAAAAATCTGCCCCGCCTCATCCCATTTTTCCATATTTATTAACGAGATCACAAGAATAATTTCCATGCTGATTTCAGCTGCTATCAGCGAAAATCTGCTGTCTTCTATTCCTTTAATATAGTGCAGTTGCTAAAGATTGCAAACATTTAACCTGACAATTATCATGCACTTAAATGGCAGCAGTCGTCAACCGATTATTTTAACAGTTCATTAATCGTCTGTTTATATTTCTTCTCGATCACATGCCGCTTCTTTTTAAAGGTGTTGGTCAACTCCTCACCATGAGTTAATCCCTTTTCCAGAAAAGTGATGCCCTGGAGCTTTTCGTAAGGCTTGAACCCTTTTCTCGGTTTCAGGAGTCGATTCATCTCTTTTCTGATCTGCTCCAAAATCCTGTTGTCGGTCAGGAGTTCGACCCCTTCTTTCTTGATATTATCAAATGTCTTGCTGGTCCAGATCCGCAACTCTTCAAGATTGGGGACGAGCAGCGCCCCAAGACCTTTTTTATCCTGACCAACCAGGATTGCATCTTCGACAAACGGAAACATGGTTATTGCACTCTCAATTCTACTTGGATCAATATTCTCGCCGCTGGCAAGTACAATAATGTCCTTGGCTCTGCCGGTGATGACCAGTTCATTCTTAATAGTCAGTTTTCCAAGATCGCCCGTCTTAAAAAAACCATCTTCGGTAAAGGATTTCAGATTTTCATCCTCATTATTGTCATACCCTGCCGTCACCTGCGGGCCTCGTACTTCTATCAATCCTTCCTCGCCGACCGTTAACGTTTCACCATCTTCCGAAACAATGCGCACCTCGGTCTCAGGCACTGCAGGACCAAGTGTTCCATAGGTCCGACAGGAGAGCCCTCGACCGGCAATAGCAGGTGAACATTCAGTCATTCCGTAGGCATTGACGATCCGTATATTCACCGCATCTATCCAATCCTCCAGAAATCCTGCCAGCGTCCCCCCTCCGCTGATGGCCAGTCGCAGCCTGCCGCCAAAGCGCTGCCGCACCATCCCGAGCTTCTTCTGGGCTAACAGGTAGAGAGGAGCTAAAACGGTACAAACCGATATCGCTTTGAGTTTCTTTATTAAACGATAGAAACCTGATTCTTCTTCAAAACAGGGCAGATGGTCCTGAACAACCCGTTTATTTTTGCGATATTTTGTTGAGACCCAGATCATTGCGGTAAAGAGCGCGTTGGCAACGTTACCTTTTTTCTTCACACCAATCTGAACCTTGCTAAAGAGAGATTCCCATACCCGTGGGACTGTTGCCACAACGGTGGGTCGGTATTTCTCAAGATCCTGAGCAAACCGCTTCACTGAAGAATAGACCAGACAGCAGCCACCGGAGAGCGCCACATATTCTGCTGTACGCTCGAAAATATGCCAGCTCGGAAGAATCGAAAGCCAGCGATCGGATGAATCCAGGTTTATCAACCCGGGAATACAGCCAACATTATGCATAATATTTGCATGTGTCAGGCTCACTCCCTTCGGCATCCCCGTTGTCCCCGAGGTGTAGATAATAGTCAGCTGATCAGAAGGCTTAAGATCGTTGCCGCGCGCTAGAAACTGGTTGACATCCTGTTGACTGTACGTTCTGTTTTTTAACAGATCCTGGTATGAAGAAAGCCGCCCGAATAAAGAGTGACGGGCTGGTCCAGCCATCACAAAAGTACTTTTCAATCCCTTAATCGATTTCAGTGACTCTTTATGGCGATCGAGAAGATCGGGTGTCTCCACAATAAGGTGGGAGCAATTGCTGTTAGTAATGATAAAGTTAAGTTCCTGCGACGGTGTATCTGATCCTCGAGGAACCGTGACCGCACCGAGTGACATGATTGCCAGATCAGTTACCATCCAGCCATAACGGTTATCCGACAGAAACATGACACGATCTCCCCTGCGGACACCTTTTTCACCAAATGCTCTACTGAGCAGCAACACATCTTCAAAAAGCTTTGAGTAACTGACCCGTATTTCCTCATCTCCTGCCTGGTATATATAGGCATCAATTCCCGGGTATTTTTCAGCGCTTGCCAGGAGAACATGAAAAAGCGTTTCCAGGAGCGGAGGACGTTCAATTTCAACCATCATCATTGCTTCAGTCATCTATTTTGTTCCCCAGTGAATACCAATTGTTCCCATCATAAACTTTTTATAGGCAACACGGTGGAACCCTGCTTCTCTGAAAAGCGCTGCAAGTTCCTCCGCGTCATGAAAATCCATGGTCGAACCGGTAAGATATGAATATGCTGCCTCATCACGGGCAATCAGCTTTCCAAGCAGCGGGATACCGTAACGAAGATACAGCTGAATAAATGGATAGAGCACTGTTCTGTGCGGCGGGGTCGTATCAAGACAGACAACCTTTCCACCAACCGCCAGAACCCTTCGAACTTCTTGCAATACCCTGAGACTGTCATCGACATTTCTCAGCAGGTAGCCGAACGTCACCGCCTTGAAAAGGTTATCTCCATATGGAAGATTATTCGCATCACATGCCTGCCAGGCTATACGGGAATCGGGAAATCTTTTCGCCGCCTCTGCCAGCATATTCTGGGAAAAATCGGCACCAACAACATTGCTTTCTGGGGATGTCTGTCGAACCAGGGCGGCTATATCTCCGGTCCCAGTTGCCAGATCAAGAAC
>CAZOWJ010000187.1:0-3399 GCA_964583415.1 uncultured Desulfocapsaceae bacterium | reverse complement strand
CAGGAATAAGCTTTCACAAGTGCGGGTATGAACTCGGAGGTCATGTTATTAATTACCGTCTTCTGGTATGAGTATAAAAGTCACCGACACAACCGTCACCCTCATAATCAAATGATTCGACAAACTCCCCAACTATTTCAAACGTAGTTGTACAACCTTCAGGCGCACCTCCGTTCTCGTTGTAAGCAAGAAATTTGGACTGACCCTTGGTATAAAATTTATCTGGCTCCCCCCATCCTTTAATAAAATAAGGTTCTCTTGTTCCAACCCATTTTTTAACCGATAGACCGTAATTGTCATTATGTGCGCAACCAAACAGAGTTGTAAAAAGCAAAATCATAATCAAGAGTGGTAGGACAATAAGATGTTTTACTTTCATCGTACTACTCCACATATTTCTTATACGTTGTAACAGGCTCTATTTTATACTGAGAGTATAAAACACCAGCTTCAACCCAAAATTTCATAACTCCTTCTGGGTTTTGGATTCTGTTACCGTCCACAATATTGGGTCGCCACTTAGCATTTAACTTGCCATTCTTAAAACGGTAAAACCCATAATAAAATGCATATTTATCATTTTTTTTACCAAACCAGACAGCACTGCTAAAGCTCTTAGTTTTCCCAACCCAATGGCCGAATAAATCTGGATTTGGCTCAGATTTTACAGTGCAATAGGCGGTTGGCTCACCTCCTAAAATATCGTTACTTATGCCAGTTTCTCCTATCATTTTTTTTCCAGCGAGTGCACTAATAGGAATTAGAACCAGCGATGATAAAAAAATAAGACTTGCAAGTAGCGATAGACCTTTTACTCTTTGATTCATGACTTACCTCTCTCATTTCATGTATTAACGTGCGAGTAATTGAAGTCGTTATCCGATAAACGTGAGTTGGGGGACTTCGGAGGAGAAACAAAGTATCACAATGTGATACTTTAAAAACACAATAATGTTGTTAGGTGTTCTGTCAAGAAAAGGGCATCATTAAGTTAGAGTAGACGGCCCGTTAATAATTGTTAAGGGGCTTAGGAAGCCAAATACACACGATTAAGATTCTTCCTGTAAACCACCGGAAGATGTACAGGAAACATTTAAAGATCAGTCTTCCCTTGAATATGGGGAGGTTTGGACTGGCAATATCATGATAACTAATGAAATATTAGTCAGATAATCTCTCTGCAAGACTTGATGAGGACCGGGCTGCTTGTTTCTCAGAACATTTAAATAGTAAAATCTGTTGCATATCCTGATGAAGCCTGTTAAATAGCTTCCCTTCTTGTGAGCGACCGATAAAGTTCTCCTGCCGTCAAGATCTCTCTTGCAGTGAATCCTGTTTCCATTTCCCTGAATACAGGTTCCCCTCTTTGATGATCCTTCCGCATTGTTTTCTTATTACGTCGCAGGTGAGTGTCAGACCAGAACATAAATGTATGGGTACATTTCGCATAACTGGCCAGACACATTTTCTTCAGTATCGACAGAGTGACATTACAACTTGTCAGGCTGAAATTGTTTTCCATGGCAGATTATGTACAAGTGTTTCTTCAGTGGGAATAACCTATAGGATTTTTTATGTTTTCTGAAAACTCAGCACCATCGCTTTTTTCCGACCTTGGCCTCAGCAAAGAACTGCTCAAAGCACTGACAGCCCAGGGGTATGAAGCTCCGACCCAAATACAGGTTGAAATCATACCTCCGGTTCTGGCGGGAAGGGATGTTGTCGGACAGGCCCAGACGGGTACCGGTAAGACCGCCGCCTTTGCGTTACCCCTGCTCTCTCGTATTGACCTCAAATCCTCAAAACCTCAGGTGCTGGTGCTGGCTCCCACGCGGGAACTTGCCATACAGGTCGCTGAATCGTTTAAGAATTATGGACAGTACCTGAAAAAACTCAATGTCCTGCCGATTTTCGGAGGCCAGGATTACGCGATCCAGCTCAAGCAGCTCAGCAAAGGTGCGCAGATCATTGTCGGCACACCTGGCCGGGTGATGGATCATGTGCGCAGAGGAACCCTGAAACTTGAGACCATCAGTAACTTTGTTCTTGATGAGGCCGACGAGATGCTCAACATGGGTTTTCTCGAGGACGTGGAATGGCTGCTGGAAGGGATTCCTGAACAACGGCAGATCGCCTTATTCTCTGCGACGATGCCGGTCTCAATCCGCCGGATAGCGCGAAAATATCTGCAGGATCCCATGGAAATCACCATCAAGGGGCGCACGGCGACGGCGCACTCAATTAACCAGCGCTATCTGGTGACCGACGGATATGGCCGCAAACTTGAAGCGCTCAGACGTCTGCTCGAGGTCGATAAAGTTGATGGAATGCTGGTTTTTGTCCGGACGAAAATCCAGTCGGTCGAACTGGCCGAGCAGCTCAGCGCGCTGGGGCATAGCTGTGCGCCGCTGAATGGGGACATTCCCCAGAATCAGAGGCAGCGTACCGTCGATCAGTTGAAATCAAGGAAAATCGATATTCTGGTTGCAACCGATGTCGCCGCCCGGGGCTTGGATGTTGAGCGCATCAGCCATGTAGTAAATTTCGACATCCCTTTTGACACCGAAGCTTATATCCACCGGATAGGGCGTACGGGCAGGGCGGGAAGAAGCGGCGAGGCGATTCTCTTTGTTCATCCACGGGAGAAAAAAGCGCTTTACGGGATCGAAAAGGTCACCCGCCAGAAAATAACCGAGATGGCTCTGCCAACAGTGAAGGCTGTCAACATTAAACGGGCTGAAGCCTTTAAGCGCCGTATTACCGATACCCTGCTTGAGGCTGATCTGGATTTCCAGCTGAAACTTATCGCAGACTATCGCAAGACCAATGATGTGGACGACGATCTGCTGACCGCCGCCCTGGCTCACATGGTGCAGGGGGAAACCCCGCTCTTTCTCGAGGAGAAACAGGAAAATCTCCGGCAAAACCGGATGCAGTCTGCAAAGGAACGGTCACCCCGAAAGCGTGAGAAGAAAAACGGGTCCAAAAAGCGGACGAGTGGCGCACCCGACAAAGGGATGGAACGCTATCGGATAGAGATTGGCAAGCTGCATGGCGTAAAACCAGGCAATATCGTCGGAGCTATTGCCAATGAAGCTGATATCAGCAGCAAGTTTATCGGCAGGATCACCATAAATGAAGATCACAGCACGGTAGACCTGCCCTACAGCATGCCGGCAGATACCTTTCAGTTCCTTAAAAAAGTAAGAATCAATGATCGTAAGCTCGATATCAGCAGGCAGCAGATGAGCTGAGAAGCATGATATCAGCCCTGCAGAAAAAAAATGAATACTAAAAGGGAAGGGGGCCTGGCATTAATCAGGCCCTAAAGGCCGTGCAGATAACACCTGTCCTTCGCAATTATTCGTACTTTCGGAAATTATTGACAAATTTGCATGC
>CAZOWJ010000186.1:1946-3501 GCA_964583415.1 uncultured Desulfocapsaceae bacterium | reverse complement strand
CTATAAATGGTACGGAAGCTTGGGAGTATCTATAAACAATCCATAATGACAGGGAGTAACCCATGGCTTTAATTAAATGTCCAAAATGCAGGCATCAGGTAGAACCAAGTGAACATGAATGTCCAAAGTGCGGCATCATATTCAAAAAGTACCAGGAAGGCGTATTAAAAGCACAAAAAGCATTTGAAGAAAAAGCAAAACAGGACCACAAGACACGGTCTTTAAAATTAACAAAATGCGAGGCCTGCAACAACACCATATCAAGGCTGGCCTCAACCTGCACGCGATGTGGAGAACCTCAGTACATCAGGAGGTCCGATTCCGCCTCAGAACACGACACCGCTGCAGGTATCATCGATTTCAAGTTTAACCACTTCATCACACCCCAGCTCGTTAAAGTACTATATGTCTTTGTCCTGATTTCAGGGTTGATCGTTTGTATTGGTGGAATCATATCATCACTGGTTTCGCCCTTTGACCCGTTTACTATCATTCTTGCTATTTTCAGTTACCTGCTCGTTCTATTGGTGACAAGAATCGCCTGCGAGAGTGCTCTGCTTTTATTTAAAATTGAAGAAAATACCAGATAGTATCAGCCGTGCTGGAACAACCAGGCGATTGGGGTAATTTTTTCAGGAAGCTGCTCGAAATTCAAAACAATTGTTCAACGATCTTGTCCGAATCTCTTTTTAAGGTTAGATTGATCTCTGGTAAGTATTCTCCCAAAAAAGGATTAATGGGATTCTTCATTCAATGGGAATCGCATTACAGCGCTCATCAACCCTGGATCTATCTCTTATGCTAAAACGTCAGCAGAACTCAATTAATCGATATAATCGTAGCGCAACTTCGCTTGCTCTGGCTGTCCTGACAGCACTATCCCTCCAGCTTTGTCTGGCAACGTTTCACCCTTCACCGCTGAAGGCCGAAAGCAAATACGTTATCCCCAGCGCTGAGATTCCGGTACGGCGGGGACAGGCGAACGATTATAAAATTGTCGCCCTGGTCAGTGACGGTACTAAAGTAGAGGTCATCGAGCGTGGTGATTCATACAGTCTGATCCGCCTGGAAAACGACAAACAGGGATGGATACTCACCAGGTTTTTAAGTGATGACCCGCCGCTGACCAAAGTTGTTGAGGCACTCACCAGTGAAAATGAAGAAATAAAATTGAAAGAACAGCAGAGCGCCCAGGAACTGTTAATGCAGGAGCAGCAAAGTGCTCAAAAACAGGAAAAGCTCAGTCAGGCTCTTGCCCTGGTTGAGCAGCAGCTGGAAACTACCGCGGCACAGCGAGATGAAATCACCGCTTCTTTCGAAAAGTTGACGAAAGACACCGCCAATGTGGTTGAAATCAAGAAGAAACTGGCGAACACAATAAATGAAAACAAATCGATTAAGCAGAAACTCTCAAGTCTCACCCGGGAAAACGAAGAGTTGAAAAGTGATGATCGGCTCAACTGGTTCCTCGCCGGCGGAGGCGTTCTTCTCCTTGGTATTATTATTGGCAAAATAACCACCAGATCACGGAAACGAAAACCTTCACTCATGTAAC
>CAZOWJ010000186.1:0-1846 GCA_964583415.1 uncultured Desulfocapsaceae bacterium | reverse complement strand
TCTTCAATCGTTTCTCCAGGCTCGACAAACCCGGCCAGTGTAGAATACATTCCTTTACGCCACTCTTTCTTCCGACCAAGTAAGCATCGTTCTCCAGCTGAAACAAGAACAATAATGGCTGGATCCATGCTTGGAAAATAATGCTCGTTGCACGCTTCATTCGTGCAGATGCGAACATGACCGGCTTCTGATCTTGTTGTTTTATGTCCACATTTCCCACAGTACTGATTTCTTGAATGCCAGAAGGTCATAAAACGTGCCAGTGTCAGTAACTCACTATCACGGTCGTCAAGTAAAGACATTACGGATTTCAGGTCCTGAAAGACAGCATTTTCCTGTCTGCTTAAATCTGCTGCTGATTCGTTTGAGTGTATGTCTGCTGCAAAATAAGGTGTCCCATCATACACCCCCAAAAAAATCATTGAGTTGACTGAATCCAACGGTTTAAGGAGGTTCCGGTGTGTGAGGTAAACAGGCTGCGGCTGTTTACTCTTGTCACACAAGACATTGGAAGTATGAACGGGAATAATCCGGGAATTCTCATCATGGAATGTATCAATGATCCAGCCTTGATCCCTTCGCAGTAGAGAAGAACGATCAATACCCCTTATTGAAATAATTTCTCTTTTCATTGTGAAAATAACCTGGTTAATCGGTGCAAAATTCATGCAGTCATGTGCTATTGAACCATATTAAGCATTTGTATTCGGGTTGCGACAACGTTTAAGCAGTTATTGCTGTCACTATCCGTGCCGAACCAGATTTGGGTTTGGTTACAGTATCATAAGGTACTTTGAGCCTGGTGCTGCGTTCAGACGCCGGGTCCGGCCACATCCGGCTCGACAACGGGCTATGGATTATTTTTCTCTATTTTTTAGGCACTTAAGAAGCAAAATAGAACAGATATTTTTTAAAATCTGATCTGTTTCTGCAGGCTATTCCACCTTATTCGACCTTCTCAATAACAATAGCATCTGGGAAAACGCACTAAACCCTTTTGGCTAGACGCCAATATGAGCACGTAACATTATAAAATCACGACATTTAAAACTTTCTTTTCCAGCTCCTCAACTACACCTCACCAATAGTCACCTTTATGCGACAGCGACACCTTACAACATCCTACTGTTAACAAAAGTTACGACAACACGATTGTCACATAATAGAAGCACAAATAATTTTATAAAATCATTAAATCACAAACAATCTATGGAGTTACAACCTGATAAAAGCCATTTTGGATCCTTCAATTTGAAGAGAAGCAATCAGAAATTATTCCTGTTAAAATAAAATTACCCGGTCAGGGTTTTGCAACTTACCTTAATCCTTTGGAATTCAAATTTTTCTTATTAATGGCATTACAATTGCATATCTATGTCCACTATGAAAAAAAATATATTGAAATATACCATTAGTGCCTGCGTTCTTTCTTTTCTCACAATCCTAGCCCCCGGTCATTCAGAAGCATTAGACCTGGTTTATGAGGTTTCAATCCAATACTCCTTTGATCCCCCAACTGGCGTGTCAGGATATCGATTGTATAAAGATGGTATTCCGGTGAATGGTTGTGTTGAAAGTCCGGCAGGATCTCAAATGACCTGTCCTGTTGACACACCCGGGACCTTCGACTTTACATTAGCTGCTGTATACGTAAATGGTCGTGAAAGCCCGCAGTCGGCTCCTTTTCCATTTTCTGTAACGTGTGAGGGTGCCGCGCTTGTTGCCCTGCAGGTACTTTCAGGTCAAAATCCTCAAGATATTGAAACCATGGGCAGCCTTGCCGGAACGCCGGTTATAGAAATGGCAGATATTATTCACTCACTAAGGCAATCAGTCCAATAATTCT
>CAZOWJ010000185.1:0-3560 GCA_964583415.1 uncultured Desulfocapsaceae bacterium | reverse complement strand
GTTGAATTGATACAGAACCCTGAACTGCTTATAATCTGGAGCCATTTTGAGGCTGGATAGGCGGTAAGGGGAAGAATTTGATTATAATTCCTGTTGTGTGACGGGTCGTCAAACGATCGGATTTTATAGCGCTCTTCCAAAAGGAGTTGATTGGTTTCCGGGTAGTAGGTCTTTATCGTCTCTTTTACCAGTTTACCATTCTTGCCGGTGTCAAAAAGAGCAAACTGAAATAGTCGTTTGTGCGCCTGTTCTTTTAGCGCTGCTGTTAACGAGAACAGCTGGATCACCAGTAATCCGTTTTTTGTCAGGGTTTTCTTTATTTCGCTCAGGCAGCGGTGTATGGTTTTCTCGTCGTTGATGAGGTTCAGTGTATTGTGGGGGATAATAACAGCGTCGAACGTCTGACTGAAGCCCAGATGACACATATCCATTTCAACCATGGGTGATAGGCGCTGATGGCGATTAAACAATAACATCTCATGTGAATTATCAATTCCGACTGCACGATAGTTTCTGCTGCCCAGAAATTCAACAATTCGACCGGTGCCGCAGCCAAGTTCAAGCACTGTTCTACATTGATGCTCTTCCAGAAGCCGAGCGTAATAGTAGCAGTCCTGCAGCCGAGCACCCATTTCCAGATCATAAAAAGTGCAATAGAGATCTGCAGGAAGAGGGGCGAAGTGTTCTACCGGTTCATTTTCATATCCGCTTGGTTCCTGTAAACCCATTATTTTTCGTGACTAGCAGATACAAATGAAACTTCGGAAGAGATTGACGGTATGTGGGAGAAGGTGGGTGGCTGATACGATAAGAGACGGAAACAATTGGTTGAATGTCTGCTATTCAACGTAGCCCCCGTCTATAATAAATCCTGGATTTACCAGCTGGGGATCGATCTGCAGTTTGGCCATTGCAAACATCCTGGCGATTTCAAGGTCGAAATGAAGACGCCAGCCCCCTGGTATCGGCCAGGATTTTGGGTTTTCCAGGCCATTTTGTAGACATTTTGGGCAGAACACCTTGTCAACCAGTTCCGGGGGCATTGAGCCGTGAAACGTCAGTTCAATGGTGTTGGTTCCACATTCACATTTTATTGATTTTTTTGAGTCCATCATCAGCTTTTTGAATGATTTAATAATGGTTCTACAGGCAAAACATCAAATTTTGCACGAAACGACCAACTTAAATGATTTTTCTGGTTTTGTCTAATGAGTCTGTGGAGCGGTATGGTAATTTTTTTAAAGGAGGGGCTGGAACAGGAAAATATCTCCCACAGTACAAGACATCAGAAGACTGATACCGTGGGAGACAGCAATAGGGGATACCTCTTGTTAAGCGGCCTGCTGCTGGGCAGCATAGGCAGAAGCAGCACATTCGTTCTTGCCGAGATCAAGCACTTCAGCTTTTTCGTCGTCAACCTCTTTCAGGTTAGCATTGACCAACCTGATCTGGGCATATTCCGGGGGTTGCTCACGCATGTTGGCCTTGATAAAGGCCAGAAAATCGGCAGGATTGTCAATTGCATAAATTGATTTGTTTAATTCTCTTGTTTCTTGCAGTGACTCTGTAAATGTCATTTTGTCATTTGCCTCATCCCAGCCGATGAAATGACCCGGAAGAACGATAAGGTTGCCATCCATTTCAGCTACCTTTTTGATGGTGGCAAACAATGTACCTGACCATTCATCGACTTTGCCGCCAAGATCCGGGCGTCCAATTGATTTGACGAAGATAATATCACCGGTGATGATATAGGTATTATCAATGATATACATGGTACTTCCGGGGGTGTGTCCCGGGGCAAACTGTACCTTGACAGAAGGGCCGCCGTTTTCAAAGCCAATTTCCTGTCCATCCTGCAGGGAGACATAATCAAGATTGGAACCGGTAAAATCAGCCTCATTAGCATAAAACGAAGCGCCGGTCTGCTCAGAGATAACCCTGCTTCCGGCGATATAATCCGCCTGGAGGTGAGTCTCAGCCGTGCTGATTATCTTGCACTGCTTTTCATCAGCGAATTCTATGTAAAAATCGTGGCTCCGTGACGGGTCAAAGACAATCATTTCGTTGCTAGAGATAAGTCCATAGCTGCAAGACCCTTTGCCCGGTCTGATGAATTGGTAAAGTTCATAGGAACGGCCGGGGTTAAGCAGCTTCGGGATCAGCAGATTACCCCAGGATTTGATGCCTCCGGCCAGGTACCCAACATCGGTGAAGCCATGTTTTTCGAGGATTTCAGCAACAAATTTAGCTGAGCCTTCCTTTGCGCAGACGATTCTTATTTTGGTTTCTTTAGCTGGTAATTGAGCGATGCATTCGTCTTCAATTTCCATGAAATCAAAATAGGAAACATTAAGTGTATCAATAGAGAACGGCCCCTCGACATTAAACCTGCCGAAATCAATTGCATTTCTCACATCAAGCAATAAAAAGTCGTCTTTTTCAGTTACCCAGCGGTATAGTTCAGCAGCCTGATAGACAAAAATTGACATGGTTTCTCCTTTTATTCAATAGGTTGCAGATAGTCTTTACGATTGGATTTGATACTAATCTGTCTGGCCAGATTCGTAAATCTTAATTTGTCAGCAAGAGGATGATGTTTTAAACTGTTAATTTTCCAGGATCTTGTCAAGTTGTTTTGACAGTCGCTGGAGATGTGCTTGCTCCTCATGGGCCATTTCGTTAAAGAACAGGGTACGTTCATCACCGTTATGCTCCCTGGCTAGTCGGCTGTAGAGGTCGAATGCCTGGGCTTCCAGTTTCATTGCAAGGTTCAGTACCTTCTCTTGGGATCCAAGCTGACCCGCCAAGAGTGAGCGCATCTTCTCTGGATCTATTCCGCCCTCCATACTATCTGTGTTTTTTTCCAGTGATGATGAATCGTACTGATTCTTGTACCTGCTCTGTAATTTGGCCATATGGCCGTCTTCGAGCAGGGCCATGTGGTTAAGCATTTCTCTTTCAGCGACATTACTACACTCTTCTGAAAGAAGGAGATAAAACTGTTTCAAGTTAAATTCCATCTGGTAGGCCATGGAAAATGCAGATGAGAAATCTCCATTTACAAAATATTCAAGACCAAACTGTTCATCTCCTGTTGCCTCTGCGCCGTTCCATTTCATTATGCCGCCTGACATATTGAAACAATCTGAGAATCCTGCCTGAACGAGAATCTGGCACCCGGCTTTGGATCTTACACCACTGCGGCAGTAAACAATAACCGGATGATTCTTGTCGAGTAACGAAAGGTTGTAGATCAGATCGGAAAGCGGGATCAGGATCGCACCAGGGATGTGGGACTGCTCATATTCTTTTGGTTGCCTGACATCCAGCAACTGATATTCATCTAACGATTCAGAGCCCATCAAGCGCCTGGCCTCAGCAGGGGTAATCGTTTGTTCTTTGCCAACCAGGGTGTTCCAGTTCATTTTGTTATCCTGAATAAATTGTCATTTTAAAAACATAAGACATTCTGATTAGCGTCAAAACTTAGCTTTGAAGTAAGAGGGGACAGATTAATTTGGAAATAGGGGACAGATTAATTTGGAAATAGGGGACAG
>CAZOWJ010000184.1:0-3582 GCA_964583415.1 uncultured Desulfocapsaceae bacterium | reverse complement strand
ATATGCCGGATTTAAAGTTTTTTTATGATGAATCATTTGATTACGGTTCTCATATAGACGAATTACTCAGGAAAATAACGCCGGATAATGGACCAGATAATCAATCAAATTAAAAAAGCGCAACACCTTTTACGGCTGGATGGACAATATTCGAGACTGGTGTATTTCCCGCCAGATCTGGTGGGGGCATCGCATTCCTGCCTGGACCTGTCTCAGCTGTGAAGAGATGATCGTTGAGACGACAGCTCCCCAGATTTGTCCTTCCTGCGGATCGTCCCATCTTGAGCAGGAAACCGATGTATTGGATACCTGGTTCTCATCGGCACTCTGGCCTTTTTCAACCATGGGCTGGCCAGAGCAGACCATGGAGCTGAAGACCTTCTATCCCACCTCGATTCTGATTACCAGTTTTGATATTCTCTTTTTCTGGGTTGCCCGCATGATGATGATGGGAATCCATTTTATGGATGAGGTCCCGTTCAGGGACGTTTACCTGCATGCGCTGGTCAGGGACAAGCATGGCAAGAAAATGTCCAAGTCGACCGGCAATGTTATTGATCCGCTTGAAGTGATGGGGCAGTATGGTACTGATGCCATGCGCTTTACTCTGGTTGCCTTTGCGGCCCAAGGACGAGAGATCAAGCTTGATGAAAACCGTATCGAAGGCTATCGCTTCTTTATCAACAAACTGTGGAATGCCGCACGTTTTTCCTTAATGCATGTCAGTGAATGCGACGATTCTATTCGGGATTTCGTAGACCAACCCGAAGAACTGCCGCTTGTACATCAATGGATCCTAAGCCGCACCGCTCACACGATTGATGTCGTACGCCGGGGGCTTGATGAGTATCATTTTAATGAAGTCGCCTCGGCACTTTATCAGTTTATATGGCATGAATTCTGCGACTGGTATCTGGAGTGGATCAAAGCCGATCTTTTCAGCGATGATGAACGGGCCAAAAATCAGGCAAGAGGGGTTCTTCTGGTCGTGCTGGAAACAGTTATCAAGCTAATTCATCCTGTCACCCCATTTGTTACAGAGGAAATATGGAGCGTCTTACCCGGTGAGCGAAAGGTTTTGATGAAAGAGGAATTTCCTCCAAGACAGAGCAGGTGGCTCAACGACTCAGCAGAGAACCAGATGATTGTTTTGATGGGGATCATTTCAGGAATTCGCAACATCCGATCAGAGGCGGATGTTCACCCATCGCATCGGATTGAAGCATTTGTTACCAATATCAGTGACGAGCAGGCAGAACTTGTAAATAATTTTTCTTCAGCAATTTCAGAAATGACCCGGTTGAATGGGCTGCATGTTCAGCCGGAAACCGACAAACCCTCTGATGCAGCCACCTATCTTTTTAATGATGTGGAAATTTATGTGCCGCTGAAGGGGTTGATTGACGTAGACAGCGAACTGGAAAAACTTGGCCGCGAACGTACCAAGGTTGAGGCAAGTCTAAAACAGGTGAACGGGAAATTGGGCAATGAGAAATTCCTGGCCAATGCTCCTGATGCGATTGTCTCAAAGGAGAAAGCCAAAAAAGAAGAGCTTGATAATCGATTGTTAAGAATTGACGAGGCAGAGAGCAGGTTGAAAAATAGTGCACTTACCTGAATGGCAGAAAAGCGTTTTTAATTGATCGCATCATGGATAAAAATCTTCTGACAAAAATCATTCGCTCCTTTCTCCATGAGGATATTGGACGGGGAGATCTTACCAGTGAGTCTATCTTCGAACCCGAAGAGGTCGGCTCGGCCCGTCTTGTGGCCCGGCAATCCTTCATCGTTGCAGGTGCAGACAAGGTGGCGGCTCAGGTGTTCAAGACTCAGAACCCGGCAATAGAAACTGGATCAGCTGCCGCAGATGGGACTCAGGTTCATGGCGGGGATGTGCTGCTCTCGGTTGATGGACCGGTAATTGATCTTTTGAAAGCCGAACGCGTGGCGCTTAACCTGTTGCAGCGGATTTCTGGAATAGCGACCGTTACCGCAGCCTTTGTTGAAAAGGTTAAAGATTATCCGGTGCGAATCTGCGATACTCGAAAAACCACGCCCGGGCTTCGAATTCTGGAAAAATATGCAGTGGCTGCTGGCGGCGGCAGTAATCATCGTTATAACCTCACTGATGGTATTTTGATAAAAGATAATCATATTGCCGCCTGCGGTTCGATAAGAAAGGCAGTGGCGAAAATCAGAAAACATGTACCTCACACCCTTCGCATTGAGGTGGAAACCGACACCTTATTACAGGTCCAGGAATGTCTCGACTGCGGCGTAGATATTATCATGCTCGACAATATGCCACCGTCAATGATGGCCCAAGCAGTTAAAATTATAGCTGGAAACGCTCTTGTTGAGGCTTCTGGAGGCGTTACACTTGAGACGATTGAGGCGGTCGCCAAAACAGGGGTTAATATAATATCCATTGGCGCCCTGACACATTCCGCCCCCTCCTGGGATATTGGTATGGATTGGTCGATCTTGTCTTAATGAGAGAAAAAGCTGCAATTGTTCTTGATTTTTTTCAAAAAAATGTGCGATACTGGGTAGGTAGCTTGGTGGCAGCATGTTTTATGTTATAAACATGCTTTTCGATTTTGATCTATATGAGGAATTAACTGATGCGCTGTCCCAAATGTGGCTATATTTCTTTTGATAATCTGGAATCCTGTTTGAAATGCAATAAAGATATTTCTGATGCCACGAGGGCGTTTCAGGGAAGCACTCTAAAAGTAACCACCCCTTCTTTTTTGAAAATCTCAGTTCCTGATGAAAATGATATTCAGATCGAAGGAGCGGCAGAAGTTGGGGGTGAAATCGAGTTTGCTGATCCGGATCTTGAAATACTCATTGATGACGATGACGATCAGGGCGGGATCGATTTCCAGCTTGATGCCGATGAACCAGACGATGATCTTCCACTTGCTGGAGACTTTGATGAGGCGGCAACCTTTGGCGACGATGAGGAAGGCGATGCTGATTTATCGGCAGATCTCGGACAGTTTGAGGATGTTCCAGAGGACGACACCTTCAGCTTTGAAGATTTGGACGACGAGACTGAAGAGCCCGAAGAAACAGACCAGACCGCAATGGATCTTCCCCAAGAACTTAATGATATTTCCGATCTTCTACCGCCAGAAAGTTCAACTGATGGTGAACCGGTAGCAGAGCAGTTGGCCGAGGTTGACCAAGCTGAGCTCATGGCAGCAGCGACAGAGTCAGCTGATGACGTTTCTCTGGCCGAACCTGAGGATGATCTTGATTTTAGTAATCTCGATTTTGACTTGAGCGGATCTGAAGAGGAAACCGCTGGTCAGGGAGATTCTGCTGAGGGGACAGCTCCTGCTGCAGAACCTGAAAAAGCCTCCCCGGCGTCAGCCGTGGACATGGATGAAGACCTGGACTTTGACCTTGACCTCGGCGGACTGTCTATTAAAGCCGAAAGCAAGTAAGGAAAAAGCAGCGTCCGAAACGGAAAATCATTGACACCATCGGTGATTTTTTGTAAATAAGCAGCTCTATTCGGTGCCGGGATAGCTCAGTCGGTAGAGCAACGGACTGAAAATCCGTGTGTCCCTG
>CAZOWJ010000183.1:0-3583 GCA_964583415.1 uncultured Desulfocapsaceae bacterium | reverse complement strand
AGTCAACCAACAGTTTATCACGCTATTTCGCATTCCTGCTGTTCCTGATTTTTCTAACATCCTGTGCAAATCAGCAACAGGCTGTTACCGAAGAGCCGATCACCCCACCAGCTGAGCAGCTGGCAGCAGAGCTGATGCCGGACTTTAATAAAGCGCCGGCGACACTGCCTGTCATGTATCAGAATCCAGCTTATATGGTCGATTCTGACGTTGAGGATGAACTTTTCTCAGGTGATGAGGATTCCATTCTCAAAGTGGGTGCGACCATCAAGTCAACCCGGGGCCCCCAGCCACTCTGGGATATTCTCAAGCGTATCGCCTCACTGAAAAAGATGAACGTCTCCTGGGCCAGTGATGTGGATCAGAATGTCCTTGTTGACGTTGATATCAGTGCAAATGATGACTTTTACTCGGCCATTGATAATCTACTCCGCCAGGTTGATTATTTTCATGAGATGCAGGGCAATACCATTGTAGTTAAATACAAGGAAGTACGGCAGTTTCAAATCGCCATGCCGTTTGTCAAGTCTGAATACACAACAGGTACTGGTGGTAACGTGCTTGGCAGTGGTGATACATCTGCTAATATTGATGGAACCATCCAATTAAGAAGTACAGGTAATGAATTTGATATCTGGAAAAACATCCAGGAAAATATGGATACCATCATTAGTCTCTGGAATACCGAAGCGGTTACTGCCGAAACTACCACGGACGAAGCGGCGGAAGGAGCTGAAGAAGGAGCAGATACAACCCAGCAGGCGACACGTCGTGTATCATCTGGTGGGGCGGCCTACCTGATCGATAAACCAGTCGGTAATATTACTGTCACAGCACCACGGCCCCTTCTTGACGAACTGCAGCGCTATTTTGACAGCCTGACAAGTGAACTGTACAAACAGATCGCAATTGAGGCCAAGATCATCGAGGTAAAACTGAGTGACAACTCATACCTCGGGATTAACTGGACTTCTGTGTTGAAAAACAAAAGCCTCAAGGGACTTGTAACTTTTGGTGCAGGCGCGGACGACCCAGATGGTAATTACACTCAAGGTCAGATCTGGCCCTATGTTTCCTCAAATAATAACTCCTTCAATGACGGAACAAATCATGGTGGCGTATACGACCCGACACGCTTTATTTCCAAGATAACAATGCTCCCCTTGGGCTTTGAGCTATTTATCAATGCCTTGAATGAGCAGGGTGATGCCAAAATACTCTCAAATCCAAAAATTAGCGTCATGAATGGCCAGCCATCACTTATATCGGTTGGCCGGAATGTGACTTATATAGAAAATGTCACAAGTAATCTTACTGGGTCTTCAGACAACCAGACTGTTACTTTTGATACAGAAACGGCTCGGATTCTTTCTGGTGTCAGTATGGCACTTACTGCGACAATTCTCGATGATGATGAAATAATCATGAATCTTGTCCCGGTAATTTCAGAATTAATAGAACCTATTGAATATATATTTTTCGGTGACGGTAGTCAAGTAGGCTTGCCAATTGTCAATGTCAGGGAAATGAGTACCACCGTACGGGTACGAGACGGAGAAATGCTTGTCATTGGCGGACTCATTAGTGAGGTAGAAGACACCGAGGGTGAATTTGCTCCAATAGTTGGGTCAATACCGCTGGTTCGCTACCTCTTCGGATATGAAAAAAAGGTAAAAGAAAAACGTGAGCTGATCATTCTGCTGAAGCCGCGGATTATATAATACAGACACACTATTGTTAATTTGTTGTACTCATTCATCACTACATTTGGCAGGGAGATTATTATGAACAGGCTGAAATATCTGGTCATCGGAATTTTAGCGTTGATCATGGCCGGTTGCGGCCAGACCGTCGTAGAAACACTGAACGTTCCTGAAGGAGCTGGACCGAATGCTCCGGGTTCCGGGAAAAGCATAGTGATTCTACCGTTTGCTGACTACTCTTACGCAGACACAATTGTTTCTGCGCATCGGCGAAATCTGCAGATCACCGAAACGCTCACTGATCGACTTGCAGTAAACGGCTTCCAGCAGCCGATCCAGGAAGATGTCTTCAGGTATATGATTGATCAGGAACTGATCAGTATTGTTGCCTATGAAGAAAACGCCTCTGCCTCTCTGAGAGACCAGTTGAACGATGAATGGTCAAACGAAATGAAAGGAATCATTCGGGGTTACATCCAGGAACAGCAGATTGCCCGCACCAATAAAGTACTCAAAAGTCCCGGCACCCATGGTTTAACCGAAAAAACCATACGGAAAATCGGCAGGCGTTTTGATGCAGACTATGTGGTACGCGGACGTATCCTTGAATATAAAACACGCCAGGATCCGTCTTGGGAACCCTGGAAAAAAGGTATCCTACCTTTCGTCATTGGTGGAACCAGCCAGATTGCCTACGGATTTGCCGGCTCAGATCAGTACGATGAGTGGAACCAGATGGCTGCTGGCGCCGCAATTGGTGCCGTCTCCGGCTACCAGACTGTATGGCCGTTTGACAATGATACCCTGTTCGGTGCAAGCAGTGCCACTTCCAACGCAATCTTCTGGGGAGCTGCTGTTGCCGGCCTTGGGAAAATGGCTAAAAATAGCGGAAGAATCGACCAAGCCGTTGTCCAGATGCGAATCTGGGTTCAGGAGGCCTCAACAGGAAACGTCGTCTGGACCAACCGCATCAAGGTGGCTGTATCACCGGAATCGGTATACGCAGATTCCCAGTATGATACCCTGTTTGACAGCGCCATCAACAAGAGTGTAACCAGCCTCATTGATAACTTTGTCACCTACGGACTAGATTAACAGTTTACACTGCCAAATGGAAAAGGCCGTTCCCCCCTGCATGGGAGAGCGGCCTTTTTTGTTCTGAACAGAATTCTCTTTGACTACATCAGTCTCAATTTGATTTCCCCTGCTCCTTCTTGGCATTCTGAAACAGTGCCATGAAATTAATCGGCTCCATCTGAAACGGCATAAAACCGCCATCAACGGAGATCTGACTGACCAGTTGCCTGGTGAACGGGAACAGCAGGGTCGGACAATCCACACCAAGAACCATGGGCAGATGTTCCTCAGGTATGTTCTTGAGCATAAACACGGCTCCATGCTCAATTTCAAGAATGAACATCACTTTCGGTTCATCTTCTTTGCTGGTTACCTTGGCAGAGATTTCAAGCATAACTTCCCAATGATGCTCATCCAATTTTTTATTATTGAGCTTCAGGTTGAGCTCAACATTTGGTTCACTCTTCTGCGGGGTAATAAAAACCTGGGGAGCATTGGGATTCTCAAAGGAGAAATCCTTGATGAACATCTTCTGCATCCGAAATTCAGGTTTCTCCACACTTTCAGCTTCGCTGTTTTTTTCTGTCATGACTATTCCTCAATAAAATTGTATCTTTTTGTTTAATGATCACCACGATTTCTAGGCTTCCAGCTTTCCTCGTCAGAGACATAATTCCAGAGGACTGATTTGAGGGGACGATTTGAGGGGACTGATTTTTTTTTCACGACTTTTGTGAAAATTAATCTGTCGCCCGGATAAACGACCTCTGTCTCCCGGATTAAACCAATCTGTCCCCCAGTTC
>CAZOWJ010000182.1:0-3598 GCA_964583415.1 uncultured Desulfocapsaceae bacterium | reverse complement strand
ATGGAAGCTTCAGACCAGGCGGAGAGCTCCTGCCCTTCAATGGCGGCAACAGCAGCCAGATCAGCAGCAACCATACATCTGGTTGAAATATCTTCAGACCATGCTGTCCGCAACTTTTTCCGTCAGATCGCCGAGCATATTGGTATAACTGCCGAGTTCATTGTCATACCACCCGTAGATAACTGCCTGGGTTACCGGGACTTCCAGCAAATTATCACCATCAGCAATAGCTGAAGCCTCTGTCCTGGCAAGATTTACACGAATTGAAGCGGTCCGGGTATGAGTCTCACTGCCCTCAATAACTGCCGCAGCTTTGGGCACCCCGATGATATCTGAGGAGACATTCTGCTTTTCGGTGAATACCAGATAGTCGTTGGTCTGCCCATAATCGCGATACAGTGAATTGATGAATTCCCGCCTGGTCGGTTTACCCGGCTCATCCTGGATATTGATGACCAGCACGATCAATGACCCTGTCGATGTGGGAATACGCACCGATTCGGCGATAAAACCGATATTTTTCATCTCCGGAATAACAAGCCCAAGTGCTTTTGCAGCTCCTGTTGTCGTCAGGATGATATTATTTAAAATAGAACGATTTTTCCTCAGGTCATTCGCACCTGCGCCAGGCAGACGATCGAGAACCTGCTGGCTGCCGGTTGCAGCATGGATGGTCACCATGGAGGCACTGAGCAGATTTTCAGCTCCTATACTCTCCAGCAGCGGCTTGATCATGTACGACAGGCAGGTGGTTGTACATGAGGCTGCAGAAATAATATGATGGCGTGACGGACTATAGTCATCATCATTTATGCCCATTACTGTTGTCACCGCATCGTCCGGCATTTCCAACCCTTTTGACTTGATCTTAAAAGGGGCTGAGAGCATTACCTTGACGGCCCCGGCCTCCAGATGACCTCTCAGCGCTCCCGCGGCACTGCCGGGGTCGGCTGTCGGATCACTAAACACACCCGTGGTGTCCACCACCAGACTGACACCATTATCCCGCCAGGCAATATCCTTCGGATTCCGTGATTCCCTCAAAATTCTCACCGGTACCCCATCGATCAGCATCGAACCACGCTCCTCGTTGAGTTCTTCAATGACACGACCGCCCCGATGCCCGTGGAGATAGGAACCAAGCCGTCCATAGCTTGAGTCCCGTTCAATGGAAGCGACCAGGTCTTCGAGGTTATTTCCGACATTACGTCCAATGTTCACAACGATTTCTGAAAAATATTTCCGCGATACATGACTCCACAAAGAAAGCTTGCCAATACGTCCGAGACCATTAATGCCTAATTTCATGGTAAAGTCGCTCCTTTTTGAGTAGGTTAAAATATCTGGCGGCTATTCATCTTGATCAATCAAGAAAAGTCGTCACGTTATTACACAGATTAGTCCTGCAATTCAAATATTTACGAAATATCCGCCCAACAGAACAAGCAATCCCTCTATAGGTTATTAATAGCACCACTTCCCCTAAAATTCCACCCCATAATCATGCAATTTACAACGAAGTTGAAGCAGGCGACATTGACTCGCCGATATAAAAGATTCCTGGCCGACGTAAAATGCCCGGGCGGCCGTGAAATAACGATTCACTGTCCCAATTCCGGTTCAATGCGCACATGTTCCGAACCCGGAAGCCCCGTCTGTTATTCCACCTCAGATAATCCGAAACGAAAATACCCGCATACCCTTGAAATGGTTCAGGTTAACGGGATCTGGGTCGGTGTTAACACCATGCTGACTAACCGCATCGTCGCCGAGGCCTTCAACAACGGAACTATTGATGAGTTCCAGAGTTTTGACAGCCTCAGGCAGGAGGTCAAGACCTCGGATGGAAACCGGCTCGACTTGATGCTGACAAAGGGTGATCAGGAGATCTACGTTGAAATAAAGAATTGTTCACTGGTGGAAGATGGCTGTGCGCGCTTCCCGGATGCTGTCACCAGTCGCGGCACAAAGCACCTGAAAGAACTGATCAGGCTGGTTGAGCAGGGACACACGGGGGTCATTTTTTATCTTGTCCAAAGAGTGGATGCCGACCGTTTCGAACCGGCTGCAGCCATTGATCCGCTCTATGCCCGAACCCTCGTTGAGGCACACAACAAGGGGGTCAGGATTCTCGTTTATCAGGCAAACGTCACCCCCGAGTCTATCGAAATTACCAGGTCGCTGCCCTATGATTTGCCCGATTTTTAAATCCCTGAAAGGGAACGTTACCGCAGCCTGCTCTGAACTGGCAGGCATGTCATTAGTGAATAATACTGGCTAAACGTCCCCACCGTATGGAGGCAAGACGATCAACTGACAACAGCGGTTTCTGGATATCCCAGGACCAGTAAATGATAATCGCTTTGCCGAGCACATCCGTTTGATCAACATAGCCCCAGAACCGGCTGTCATAGCTGTTGTCCCGGTTGTCACCCATCACAAAGATTTTTCCTTCCGGAACCGTTATCGGCCCAAAGTTATCTTTGGGGCTCGTCCCTGCAGGCAAACTTGCCGTTGAGGTAAAATGGCCATGTGCATCTTCTATTTTCTTACCATTGATCACCAGTGATTTGTTCCTGATCTCAATTTTATCGCCGGGCACACCGATCACCCGTTTGATATAGTCGATCTTGCGATCCTCCGGAAACCGGAAAACAACAACATCACCATGCTTCGGATCTTTTATCGGGATCAGCAATTTGCCGGTAAACGGCACCTTGATACCATAAAGAAACTTGTTTACCAGAAGATGATCTCCAATCTGCAGGGTTGGCAACATGGACCCGGATGGAATTTTGAAAGCCTGAATGACAAATGTTCTGATAAACAGGGCCAGCAATACTGCAATAATGATCGCCTCGGCATACTCCCTGAAAACCGATTTTTTCTTTTCTTCCGTGTTCACCTGCACGTCCTCACACATTACCTGTCTGTCGTTATTTTCCTAAATGTTTCAGTCACGGCCAAGCTACTTGAAAACATCGTATATTACAAGGGAGATCAGGCCGGGACCAGAAAGAGCCGTTATTTTCCCTTATTCCTCGGTGATTTAGATACCCATACCACATACTGAGACCGGCCCACTTACGATACCAATATATTGTAGTAATCCAGTTTCGAAATTGTTATTGGAACGAAATAAATACCTGTTAAAAGTAGGAAAAATTTTTGACTTTTTTTCGCGTTTTCCTTGACAATTATTTTATTTTATGTCCTAAATGTAATTTAACATGGAAAGTTCATTATTTACTGACTCTTCCAGCTCATTGTACAAAAAATGATACTCAAATACTGGTCGTTACGATGAAACTGCCGTTTTTATCTTCAGAGCAATTGGTTGTCGGTGTGGACATCGGTTCGCATGCTGTCAAAGTATGCCAGCTCAAGCGCACAGATAAAGCTTATTCGGTCATCAATATCGGCAGCGCCCTCCTCCCGGAAGGTGCCGTTGACGACGGTACCCTGAATGAACCTGATATTGTTGGTGAAGCCATCGCCGAACTGTTCAGAAACATGAAAATCAAGACCAAGAAGGTCGGCTTCTCAATTTCCGGGTACTCAGTTATCGTTAAAAAAGTGAACCTGGCCGTGATGGACG
>CAZOWJ010000181.1:0-3608 GCA_964583415.1 uncultured Desulfocapsaceae bacterium | reverse complement strand
TACTGCTCTTTTGCTTTACCTCCCGTTGTTTTTATATTATCATCCTGCCTCGAATTGGAGTATTTTATACTGCCGTAGATGGTGAACATTCTTTTGAAATTTATGGAATGGCCTGGCTGCAGGTTGAATTTTCTCAGAAACGATTTTAATTTCCGGTAAAGCCTTGGTTTTCAGCTCAATTACATTTCTTTTCGCATTCTTACCGCTGACGATACTTCTCTACTTCATTGTTGGAAAAGCACTGAGAAATATCCTCTTGCTGTCCGCCAGTCTGTTTTTTTATGCATGGGGAGAGGGTGCATACCTTCTGCTGATGCTCGGGTCAATAGCACTAAACTATGCAATCGGTTTCTATCTGGGAAGAGTGAAGGAGCACAAGTCCCGGAGGCGGGCAGTTATCCTGGGAATCAGCCTTAACCTTCTAATGCTGGGTATATTTAAATATACAAACTGGTTTTCTGATATTGTTGCCGGAATAATTCCAAGCCTGGAAAGCTCAGACCTGCTGTCTGAGCCGATACATCTTCCTATCGGTATTTCATTTTTTACCTTTCAGGCCCTGTCCTATATCATCGATGTTTATCGAAATGATACCCAGGCCCAGAACAACCCGTTTCACCTCGGGCTCTATATAGCCTCCTTTCCCCAGCTAATTGCAGGCCCCATTGTTCGCTACAATCAGGTTGCCAAACAGATTGTTGAGAGGCGGCACAGTCTTACCCTGTTTGCCAGCGGTGTTGAGCGTTTCGTTTTTGGACTGAGCAAGAAAGTGCTGATCGCCAACCAGATGGGACTGATGGCTGACCTTATTTTTGCCCAGGACTATACGCAACTTTCTCCGGGAATCGCCTGGCTTGGAATAGTCTGCTACACATTGCAGATTTATTTCGATTTCTCCGGTTACTCCGATATGGCAATTGGGCTGGGGCGGATGTTTGGGTTTCAGTTTAGCGAAAATTTCAATTACCCGTACATTGCCAGCTCAATGCAGGATTTCTGGAAGCGATGGCATATATCTCTGTCGACCTGGTTCAGGGATTATCTCTATATACCACTGGGCGGCAATAGATGCGGAGATAAGTTAACCTATCGGAACCTGTTCATCGTCTTTCTCTTGTGTGGACTCTGGCATGGGGCAAGCTGGAATTTTGTCATCTGGGGTCTGATTCATGGCACCTTTCTGGCTCTAGAACGCAAGACATTGAAACATTTTCTCAAAACGCTCAGACCTATTCTTCGCCATTGCTACACACTGTTTATCGTTATTAATGCCTGGGTGTTCTTCAGGATTGAGGACATGTCTGATGCTTTTGATTATATGGGAGCAATGTATTTTTTAAACGATAGTACCTGGTCGTTTAATCTACAGATCAACAACAGTCTCAACAGCCTGTTTATTCTCTCATTTCTCCTGGGACTGCTCTTTTGCTTTCCAGTGTTCCATTACGTTGAAGACCTTATTTTCTCACTGGTAAAGGGCCGTAGATACACCTTCATCATAGGAGAAACTGCCAAGACATGCATGCTGGTTTCGCTGCTCTATCTCTGCGTTTCTTTCCTAGCGGTAAATTCATACAATCCGTTTATTTATTTCAGGTTTTAAGGGATTGGTTATGAAACAGTTTTCGGTTAATCATCTGCTGCTTCCCCTACTGTTCATACTGTTCATTTCCTTGCCGATGTCCATTTCCTTTCTTTCGGCTGATCAATCTGTTTCTCAGACAGAGAAAAGAAAATTAGCGAAACTGACTGATCTTGAATTTTCACTGACTTCACTGGAAAAATTTCCAGCAGTTTTTGATAATTATATCGGAGACCATTTCGGCTTTCGAGACCGGATTGTCAGAGCACATAATTACCTGCTGGTTAAGTTGTTTGGCGTCTCGCCAACGGGGCTTGTAATTCTCGGCACCAGCGACTGGTATTTTTTTACAGCAGATGCTGCCATAAAGGACTACCTGGGCAACAGGCAGCTAGGCCCCAGGAAACTGGAGAGTATCTATTACCTGCTGCAGGATCGCAAATACTGGTTGAACTCCATTGGCTCAGAATATATTTTCCTGCCGATTCCAAACAAGGAAATGATATATGACGAATATCTGCCGGCGCAAATTCGCAAGCACAGGGGGCTAAGTATCTATCAGCGGATACTCAGTTACCTCAGGGAGAAAAATACATTTCAGGATTATATCGATGTTGAGCAGGTCATGCTCAGCAGGAAAGATGAAATGCAGCTTTTCCTGCGCACTGACAGTCACTGGAATCATGATGGTTCCTTTCTCACCTATCAGCAGATAATTGATAAAGTTAAGCAATGGTATCCGGATATTCATCCTCTCGAAAAAAGCAGTGAGAGAAAGATGATTCGTGATTTTTCCGGAGATCTCACCATACTCATGAATCTGCGCGGGCTCATTACAGAAGATGCTCCTGATGTCGTCGTGGACAATGAGTGCAGAACCCGCGAGGAAAAGCGGATGGAAACCATCCTTGAGATACCCCAATATCGAGATCTCGCGCGGCACAGACTTCCTGTTCAAGGGGGATGCAGTGAACAGAAGTACACGGCGGTAGTGTTACATGACTCTTTTGGAAGATTCTTGAAACCCTATCTCTCTCAACAGTTTGAGACCGTAACCTATATCAACAGCCTCAGTTTCGAGGACGCAAAAACGATTATAGAACGTGAAAAGCCGGATGTTGTTATTGATCAGCGAGTGGCCAGAAATGTGCTGAAGTCCCTTAAATCTGACGGCGAGCTCGCGCAGCTGGTACTTGGGGACAGATTTGAGGATCTCCCGGAAACGGTTACCAATTTGGATAGCACGCATATACGACAGACCATTAAAATTAAGGGTGCCGGTAACATAAGCGAGTATGGAACAGGTGTGAAAGTGGAACTTGAAAACGGGGATTCTGCAGTCGCTCTCGGCATCAATAAATCGGATGGTTCTCCCGCTCCAGATATTTTTAAAATAGACATGAGCAGCAGCCAGGATACGAGTGTAATTCTCTGTTATCAGCAGGAGACTGATACGGTTGCGGCGACGCCGCAGTGTACCAGAAGAGATCTGGTCCAGGGACAGAACTTTCTTTTTTTTCGAGTGTTTAACCCAAAGGAAAAAGGCACACTTGTAATTAATCCGGTGATGCCCGGCCAGTATCTTTTTAATTCAATTGTCGTAAAAAAAGAAAACATCTGATCATGCAGCCATGGATAGTGCAGACGTGCCAGTGCATGACCCAGCGGTGAAAAAGAAGGGGCGTTACAGCTGTCCCAAGTAATCCCCGGGATTATCACTTGAGCTAACACCTCTTACGGGCAGCATGAGCGGGTTTAATCGATAAAATCAAGGCCATGCAGTCTTGGCTGAGAATTGCTGCCACCTTCAGCAAATAGCCTGAATATTTCACAAGTTCAAGGGGTCTGTCAGTCGAGGAAACTTGTGATGGGCTATACAAGAGGTATGCCTATCACAAAAGATACCTTTAAATATCTGTAATAAAATATTTAAATATGTTTTAAAGCGATTTTACATGAAATATTGAGGTCTAGTACATCTTTCGCTTGCCCAGGTCCGCCCCTATCACATTAAAGCTGTTTTCAA
>CAZOWJ010000180.1:0-3608 GCA_964583415.1 uncultured Desulfocapsaceae bacterium | reverse complement strand
ACAATCATCCGCAATCCTGGGAAAGACCTGCACAACGCCGCAATTGTAGAGAGGCCGAGATCCTCGGTACAGTTAACGGCAAAGCAAAAAAAATGTACGGCACCGTATGTAAAACAGATGGAGCCTGGCAGCTGGTTTCGGAAGACATCGGTTACTACGACGACCATCGTAGTAAAGGCAAATGGCACAAGTCCAAAGGCCGAAAAAACAAACATTACAAGGATTCCAGAAATTCAAGGTGGGTAAGGCACCGATTCTAGATCAGCCGATATTTGACTCCCCTGTCTCTTTGAGACAATCAGCAAATATGCCGGACATCGAGATGGTGTCCGGCATGAAACAGCGACGCTCCCCAACTACCCCCAACAGATTACTACTAAGAGATAGATTACTGAAACAACATGGTTTTATCTGATTACCTTCAAAGCTCAGTTTAGTTCAAGCAACTTAATTTCAGCAATAAAGTGAGGGGTGCCCAGGGGACAAATTGATGTTTCACAAAAAACGTGAAAAAAAATCAGTCCCCTGGATACCATATAGAAAAATTTAATCTGTCTCCCGTTGCAAAATCGAGAAGCTGAAGATTAGTGGTAATCAGCGTCTCACTTGGCACGCCAAGTCAAATTTACACACTAACAAATGTTGCTTTATCCCAGCTACATATGTGCATGTGCGCTGTTTTGTTAGTTAGAAGATAATTTTATACAAACACGCGGAAAAGAAATTCGTCAGAAGCAAAACAATTTGATATGATCAGCGGTTGTAATAATGTTGCAGATTCGTCTTGTTCTCGGTTCGACTCTTTCAGACATCAATTCAGTCATGACAAAAGACGACAATAATTTCATTAACAAAATTGTCAGTGAAATCCTCACAGGTATCAGGGATGGTCTCCATAAGTTCTCCGGTCCCAGCAGCGTTGCTGTTATTTACCAACTAAGTGATAAGGATGAGCTCCATATCTGTGACCCACAGAGTCTCCTCAGAGGCCATGAAAGTAAAATTCGCTCCACTTATTTTAATGATGATGCTGGACAGTTCATGGTCAAGCATCAGCTGGTAAATAGACCCTTCAGCCATATTAATTCAGTAAATAATCTGATGCTTGATGGAATCATTTCGTTTGGCGGTCACTCAGCCCCGGTGCTCTATCAGATGTGGTTCACCGAACATCACCCCGAACTACTGTCAACCCTTCCCACCGAGCGCTGGCTGGAACATGCTGTTCTCCGCTTCTCCCACGATGCTGCCAATACCCAGGATTTATACACCGGTATTTCAGGGCGATTTTTAAGGGAATATGGAAGCCATGCTGTTCACGATCAGATTCAAAATGAACAAGACAGATTCGCAAACGGAACATCAAAACTCGAAATTTACCCAATCCTCAACGCGGTTCTCGGCATCTCAAGAACCCGCGAAGAACGACAGTCGCCCCATGGTGAACTGGTGTTCATAGATCCGATCAACATCAAATCAATCGATTTCCTCGCCCAGTTCCGCCAATCAGAACAGCCACTTCTTGACAACTTCAAGCATGTACGGAAACTTCTTTTATCGGTACAAAACTTCCATTACAAACTGGTTTCTGACGGCGTACAAATTCTTGGAGTAGCACGGGGAAGAATCGAATGCTTCAATATTTGCGCAGACTTCAGGGGACTCTTCGGATTTTTAAGGTTAAATGATCAATACCTGTGCAGTTTTGCAGATGGAGCCTACTCATCAAAGGCCCACCAGGCAAAACTTTTTGAAGTTGAGGAGGTTTTACTGGATTATCAGATTGACAGCAGGATAAGAAACAGCCTGTTCCATATTGTCGCTTCAATCGTACACTATGCAGAAACTGAACGCTTCGGCTGTGCAATTGTTCTTGACATGAACACACCGCTTACTTCAATAGCCGGCCAGAACCTGGAGCAATCGCTTGATCTTGAGCGATCAAACCTGCTTGATCTTGCCTGCGATCTGGCACGGGTTGATGGTGCATTACAGGTTGGCATTGACAGACAGCTTCATCGCTTTGCCTGTCTGCTGGACGGTCCTTCCATTTCAGGAGAAGATCGGTCTCGGGGTGCACGTTATAATTCAGCTCTCAGATTTACCGCTCAGCATCATCAGACCCTGATTGTCGTGGTATCATCGGACAGGCCTGTTTCAGTGATCCATCGCGGAATCGAACACAATGCCTCATGCGTATTGCACCGAACCGATTCTGATGTAATAGAACCACAACTGCTGAGCCAGTGGCTCGATGTGATGTGAATCTTATTAATCCAAACCTGCCAGGATACCTGAAGACAAGTCTGCTGAATGCAACTTAGTAGCTAGAGCTCCAGGGCCCACTTCGGGATACGGTTTAGAATGTAGTTCTGAACTGCTTCCTTCCTCTCTCCTGCCGGAGCCTCTCCCACTGCAGCCATGGTCTCTTCATAGTCAAACCAGCAGATCTCTTTATCCGTCCCGTCATAGACGGTGAGAATCCTTTTATCCTTCCGATGTATATCTTCTTCTTCCTGAATAGCTGCAACAAGCTTGGCGGCATCATCATAGGAAAGAAACTCTATTTGCTGATCACTCATTATCTCCTCACAAATAAAAAAAGGCGAGACAGGTAAACCCTATTCTCGCCCAGACACAGTTATCTTTTGTTCAGGATCAGGCCGGCTTGACCACCGCACCAGAACGAATACAACGGGTACATACACGTGCCCGGCGAACGCCTCCGTTTTCCAAAACCATACGAACTCTTTTTAGATTCGGCAACCAGCGTCTACGAGTTTTGTTGTGGGCGTGGGAAACGTTATTGCCGGTAGCGGGTCCCTTACCACATATTTGACATACCTTAGCCATGTTCATTCTCCTGATATCTGAAAACCATTCGTCACCATTTATGATGACGAAATTTCGGTAATTATTTCGTTGGCTGTTTTTCTGCTCTCCAATTCCACAACAAATCTTTTTACCCGGTTTTAAACAAGTATGCAATAAATTTCTTGGCTTCCAGGTACAAACGCTATTAATTATTCGACAATTCAGTTAAGCCTACTGTTAATCATCTATCGGCAAAGGCAGCAGTGTTACAAGAATTTTCTCTCCGTCGAGTTTTAAACCATACTTTTTCAAAGGAGGAGAGTCATTGGTAAGACATTCACCACTCTCCAGATCGTACTTCCACTTGTGACGAGGACAGCAGGCAATCGTACCCCCCGTGTATTCACCAAGCAGATCGGCACCCTGATGTTTACAACTGGCTTCCACAGCAAAAAAACTGCCATCTTTCCTTTTTATAATGCCGACCAACCTGCCAAGCAGTTTTACCGTTTTATGATTTTTATCCTTAAATTCAACTATTTCAGCGGCTTTCACATAATCCATACTATTTATCTATCCACGGTGGTTTGATTCTTCATGGCTGCCTACTCCTATGATTATGACACTAGAAATATTCTTTTAGGACACGTCACTGGTAAGGCCAGGAGAGGGCTGTAGATATGATGAATGGACTCACTGCACCCCTTATTGACTGAAGAACCACGATTTTGGCACAAAGAAAATTGATGGCGTCGTAAAAAGTCCGATCTCCTTCGTTGTAGGTTTTTGACAGA
>CAZOWJ010000179.1:0-3731 GCA_964583415.1 uncultured Desulfocapsaceae bacterium | reverse complement strand
CTTACCTTCCCGTTTACCGTAATTAGTTATTTTGAGACAGAAATCATGACAAGATGTGATTTGCTCCGCAGTTATCTGGGGCTCTGCTCTGTCTTGGTAAAAGCGACTATGAGGCGGTCAGTGCCATGCGTTGTGATGATTACTTTAAGAACTCATTGGGGATTACCAATGTCCCGTCTGCCGAGCGACTCAGACAACGACTGGATGAGCATGCAGAAGACTATCTTGCAGTTGCTCAAAAATGTTCCGTCGCCATGCTGAAAACTGGTAAAGCACGCCTTACCGCTCTTGACACCTGCCATATCCCCCTTGATGCCGATGTATTTCCCATGGACAATTCAGGCAGTAAAAAAGAACATGTCATCCGGACATATAAAGGGCATGACGGTTATGCTCCAATTGGTGCCTATCTCGGTCTTGAAGGCTGGTGTCTGGAAGTCGAGCTGCGTCCCGGCAGTCAGCATAGCCAGCAAGGCTTAATTCCCTTCATGAAGCGTGTCCTCAACAAGGCCAGAGCCCTTGCCGGGAAAAAACTTCTGGTTCGCCTTGACTCTGCCCATGATGCAATAGAAACCCGTGTTCTGTTACGTAAAGCTGAAAAAGTCTCCTTCCTCCCTCAATTTACCGACTGACGGGAGAGGTACGCCTTGTCATTGCAATTATCGTCAGATTTTCAAAGATCGTAGCCTTTTCGGGATCTTTTTCTCCCTTGAGGCAGCAACCAAAGAGGTTGCACAGGTAAAAAATACTGGCAGCTGCAATTTTTCACCTCTGCCGGTCAATGTGTGTCGGATTCAGGTTAAAGTCAGCAGAAAATCCAGAACCTCTTCTTGTGAGATACTGGCCAAATCACGCTTACTGAATCTGGCTGAGAATTTGGAAAGAACAAACTCACAGGTCTTAATAGTATTTTTTTTTGGAGTTTGCTCGGTGGTACTGCAAGTGAAAACTGATTGCCTGTGAAACTTTCATGATACACCAAAAGACATGTCAGATAACAGAAGGGGTTAGTGGATACAGGAAGCACCTTTCGTTGGAATATAATGCAACATTAATTGGCTTCGTTGTGCCAATGTTAAATTCAACTATAAGTTGCTGAGGTTACCGGATGGGGCGGACGAATTCCCGCCTGCAGTCACGGTTTCAAGAATTAACCGGCAGTATCCTTCTCCTGATAAACTTTTCTAAAACAATATAAAAACAGGGGTAGTGCGGGGATAACAACGATGATAAGCCAGGGCCAACGGTCGTAGAGATAATGCCTGAACCCCAGTATCATTGCAACACCGGATATACAAATCCAGGAAAAGTACCAGCAGAGTCTAAGACCTCTAAATGGCGGCGCACTGCCTGACCTCGATATCCTGAGCGAATATCTGTCCTCAATAGGTGAAAATTGATACCCGTAGAAAAACAGGAGGTGAATTATCAGCCAACCACCGAAAATTGAAAATGTCACATCAGTAGGCCAATGGGCAGCCGACATTACTCGTGCTGCTGCCATTGCAATGGTAAAGCAGAGCGTGGCTGCCATAATGATCTTACCGCACGTCCTCCATCGATCACTTGAACTGGAATAGATCAACACATACGCAAGCCCAATCAATGTGATTGCTGACGCCGTGTGTCCGCTTGGGAAACTGGCACGATAGGTACCTTCATCAAGGAAGTACGGCCCGATATCATACCATTCATAAAAGTCTCTGGTACCCCGAAGAATTTTTTTTGGACGAGGGCGAGCCATTACCCATTTAAGGGTTTTTACCATCAAGGTGGAAGAGCAGAAAGAAGAGACAACAAGAAATTCTAGCTGGAGTCGATGACGCCTCAAATACTCTGAGAACTTGACCCGTTTCAGCAGCCATTGACGAATGCCATTTATCATTCCCTCTGGACGACTGGTTGTATCAATCAGGCTGGCCGCACAATAAAGAAGAAGGTACACAGTGAAAAAGATAACAACGATGTCACCGCCGCCAGGTTTTTCCAGCTCAAAAACCGACTCAGACATCAACTTCTTGAACCAGTCAACCTGGTGATCTGCAAAATAGGTTATCCATTCCAAGTCATGCGGTGCAATATACAACAGAGCCAGGACACCAGCAGAAAATATTATGATCGCCATAATCAAAGAATACACCCTTGTTTAGCAATATAGTTAATGTTTTTATGCACTTATTGATTTTACTCGGGTACCAGTGAAAAAATCTCGAACCGTTAACGTATTCCGATTGCGGCTGCAATGCAAAGTGAAAATAACGGTTCCACTGCTTCTTTAATTCACATCAAAACTATAACTTATCTCTAATCAGGACAGCCCTGCTGCATGAAAACCCGGTCGACACCTCTAAAACATTGTGTACAAGAATGAGTGCATTCGCAGAATTTCACAATCATCGATTGAAATCAGCTGACCTAAGCGTCAACTGCTTGCCATTATCCACGGATTTATATATTGTCAGATCCAGCAGCTCGATAAAACACCCTTTTATCTGCCATAGCCAATCATTATAGAGGACTGTTGTTGATGATAATCATCATCCCCTGTTTTATCGAAGCCGAGCGACTTGATATTACCCCATTTTTCATCATTTTTTGAAGCGTTCCAGGAAGTCGAACGGCTCTTTGTTAATGACGGTTCCACCGACAACACAAAAGGGGTAATCAACACGCTTGAGAACGAGGCTCCCGGACGAATCTTTTCTCTAAACCTTCATGAAAATCAAGGCAAAGCAGAAGCTGTACGTCAAGAACGTTTTACTCGCACTCAACATACCTTGTCAATACATCGGCTATTGGGATGCAGATCTGGCTACACCACTTTCTGCAGTCCCGCAGTTCATGGAATGCTTTCGGCGTAATCCTGAGAGAAAAATTATCTGTGGAGCCCGTGTTCAAAGGATGAAAGCCGAGATACACAGGCACTGGTATCGTCACTACCCGGGGCGCGTCATCGCCACCATCATCAGTATGATTTTAGGATTACCAATCTATGATACTCAGTGCGGAGCCAAGCTCATTGAACGTACACTGGCAGAAAAGGTCTTCAGTGAACCGTTTATCTCGTCATGGCTTTTTGATGTTGAACTGATTGCCAGAGTTGTTGAGACGTTTGGTAAACAGGAGGCAAGAAAAAGAATATTTGAGCTGCCGCTTGAAAGCAGGTCTGACATTGGTACATTAAAAATTCCATTGAGCTATCTCCCGAAAGTCCCGTATGAACTCATCAAGATTTACCGACATTTCCGCCAGCCCAACGGCAGGCAATAACGTAAAGCAGGTACTCAAATGTCTAAAATTGTCGAGATCATCTAACCTCTTATCCTGGTTAGAGTATTGAGCACTGGAATGAGATGATTCTCTAATTAAAGTTTACCGAAAACAAATTCTTCCATTGATAATTGAAGATTGCCATTGGCAATTTCCAATTTTAGAGTGGCACCAGAGATAAAGATTATTCCTGTCGTGCCGAGATAAATCCACAACCTCGGGAATCCCATACGGGATAGAAATTGGTTATTGCGAACCAGTGGGTGCGCAGCTGCAATGGCTGCAAGTCCCACCTGATCAAAGCCGAGCCGGCAGGTCAGTAGTGAAGTCTGAGGGTAAGCCCGGTAACGGGAGTCCGAAGCCAGATGGAACAAGGATGCAGGCTCTGTATTGAGCCCCGAAAAATCTTAATCGTGGTCTATTGATAGCTCCCAGAGTATTGGAAGTGAAAGCCGACGGCC
>CAZOWJ010000178.1:0-3780 GCA_964583415.1 uncultured Desulfocapsaceae bacterium | reverse complement strand
TCAAAGGCATAGGTTAACAGGCTGTCTCCGGCCAGAATAGCAGCAGCTTCACCGTAGATCTTATGATTTGTCGGTTTGCCTCTTCTCAGGTCGTCATTGTCCATGGCCGGCAAATCATCGTGAATGAGCGAATAGGTGTGGATACATTCAAGCGCACATGCTGTCGGGAGCAGATCAGCAACAATGTTCTGGTCATTGGTTATGGCTTCAGCTGCTGCAAGACATAGAATAGGTCTGAGCCGTTTTCCTCCGACGAACAAACTGTAACGCATTGCAGAAAAGTGATCGGAATAAACTCCTTTGGCCTCTGGCAAGAATGAATCCAGAGATTTGTCCACAGCAGCTTGCCGGGCTGTGAGGTATTGTTTAATCTTCATTATTTTGTTCACCAAAAGGCTCGATCTCAATCTGTCCGTCTTTCTCCAGAAGAATATCGACTTTGGTCCGTGCCTCGGCAAGTCTTGTGTTGCAGTAATCGGCGAGCTTGATCCCTTCATCAAATTTTTTAAGGCTGGCATCAAGGCTCAGATCACCGCTTTCAAGCTCTTCAGTTATTTGTTCAAGACGCGACAGTGCTGCTTCAAAGGTTTTTTTAGGCATAAACTGATCCGTGAGGTTTGAAGAGATTAGTTATCGTAATTTGATATGAAAAAAATGAGCATTAGTTTATTAGGAAGTAAGAATATAGTATAGAATCCGCACCACGCGCAAGTAATGTTTGAATGGTGCCGCTATTGTCTGTCTTTAGAAAAAATCTAAACTTCACTGTTTAAGGGAAGATGCAAGAATCAATTGCTGTATTCAAAAGCTGGCTGGAGAACGAAAAGGGATATTCTGATCATACGATTTCCGGGTATTGCCGAGATTTGACAGAATTCTCCAGTACCTTTGCCAATACAAAAAAACCTTCTGAAGTAGATAATAATGACATTCGAACATTTGTCTCCAGTCTCCATATAAAAAATAACGGAGCAACAGTCAGCAGGAAACTTTCTGCCCTCCGGACCTTTTTTAGATTTCTTATTCGTGAGGGGAAAATAACAGACAATCCATTGACTGGAATTAGCGGCCCAAAGAGCGGCAGATCAATACCTGTCTTTTTAACGGTTGATGAAGTCTTTTCACTTCTTGAAAGCCCCAATTCCACTGATTCGTTCAGGGGCCGCGATCGTGCAATTCTTGAGGTGCTCTATTCGACCGGAGTACGTGTTGCTGAGCTTGTTTCACGAGACATTGAAGACCTTGATTTCGAGAGCGAAATGCTTAGGGTGACCGGCAAAGGAAATAAGGAGCGAATTGTTCCCGTAGGCCGTCCTGCTGTAGAGGCCATAGTGGCATGGCTTCCGGAGCGTGAAACTATTATTAATAAACCAAAGGCTAAGGGATCGCGGGATAAACAAAAAGCTATTTTTATCAATAGCAGGGGCGGGAGGTTGACCACCAGAAGCGTCGAACGGTTTGTGGCAAAATACGCTGCCCGTGCAGGGCTCAGACAAGCGGTAACACCCCACGCGCTCAGGCATTCATTTGCTACTCATTTACTGGAAATGGGAGCTGATTTACGCTCTGTTCAGGAGCTGCTCGGTCATGCGAGTCTGTCGACGACACAGCGCTACACCCATTTAACCCTTGACCACCTCTCCGAGGTTTATGACAAGACTCATCCCCTGGCAAAGAATAACTGAAAATTACCAACAACGTTACCGAATACTATTAGATGGAGACCTGCATATGAAAATGAGATCAACGACGATTCTGTCTGTGCGCCATAAGGGGCAGGTTGTTGTCGCGGGCGATGGCCAGGTGTCGCTTGGAAACACCATTATTAAGCACAATGCACGTAAAGTAAGACGGCTTTATCACGATCAGGTAATCACCGGCTTTGCAGGAGCGACTGCAGACGCATTTACACTCTTTGATAAACTTGAACAGAAGCTCGAACAATATAATGGTAATCTCATGCGTTCAGCAGTCGAACTGGCCAGGGACTGGCGTACTGATAAAATGCTGAGACGGCTTGAGGCAATGTTGATAGCTGTTGATCAGGACTGTTCTCTGCTGCTCTCCGGCACGGGTGACGTAATAGAGCCCGACAGCGGGGTTATTGCCATCGGTTCTGGAGGACCCTACGCTCATGCGGCAGCTTTTGCGCTGGTGCAAAAGAGTGATCTTGAAGCTGAGGAGATCTGTCGTACTGCGATGGAAATTGCAGGGTCCATTTGTGTTTACACCAATCAATCAATTGTTATAGAAAAAATATGATTAATATCGAGTCACTAACCCCGAGAGAAACTGTTGCAGAACTTGACAAATATATCGTTGGCCAGGCAGATGCCAAACGATCTGTTGCGATTGCACTGAGAAACCGCTGGAGAAGGCGCCAGGTCTCATCACCACTGCGAGAGGAGATAGCGCCGAAAAATATTATCATGATCGGGCCGACCGGAGTCGGAAAAACAGAGATCGCCAGGCGTCTGGCGGCACTCGCACAGTCACCGTTTTTAAAAGTTGAGGCCTCAAAGTTTACCGAGGTGGGCTATGTTGGCCGTGATGTCGAATCAATGGTGCGCGACCTGATAGAAATTGCCATCAGTATGGTGAAGACTGAAGAGAAACAGCGAATAGAGGGCATTGCTGCAGCAAGTGCAGAAGATAAAATTCTCGATCTTTTGCTTCCGCCAGCACCGAAAGGAAAAAGCCCCTTAGCCGATTCAGGACCAGATAATCAACATTCATTTACTCTGGTTGGCAGAGAAGAGCAGCTTCCCGCCGTTGATCATCAGCACGAACCGTCAACTCGCGAGAAAATTCGCAAGATGCTCAGGGACGGTAAGTTTGACTCGAGGGAGCTTGAGCTTTCTCTGGATGGATCAAAATCAATGCCAATGGTGGAGATTATGACCACCTCCGGTCTCGAGGATATGCAATCAAATATTCAGGATGCCTTCAGCAAAATGTTTCCACGAAAAAAAGGTAAAAAAAAGCTGAAAGTTCCCGATGCCCTGGCTGCGCTGACCCAGGACGAAATGGAACGTATGGTCGACATGGATAAGGTCGTGAAGGAGGCCATAAAACGGACTGAAGAATCCGGTATCATATTTTTAGACGAAATTGACAAGATTGCCTCCCGACAGGGGGCAACTCATGGGCCTGACGTGTCCCGCGAAGGTGTCCAGCGGGATCTGTTGCCTATCGTAGAAGGTGCGACCGTTACCACCAAGTATGGGATGGTGAAAACTGACCACGTTCTGTTTATTGCCTCCGGAGCCTTCCATGTCAGTAAGCCGTCTGATCTGATACCGGAACTGCAGGGGCGGTTTCCAATTCGAGTGGAACTGCACTCACTTGGCAAAGATGAATTTGTCAGAATCCTCACAGAGCCTGAGAACGCTTTAACAAAACAGTACAGCGCCCTGATGGAGACAGAGGGGATAGAGCTTATATTTGAACCGGATGCTGTCGAAGAGATGGCAGGAATTGCGGTTGAGGTGAATGATCGCACACAAGAAATCGGTGCCCGGCGACTGTATACGGTGATGGAAAGGGTTTTGGACAATCTCTCTTTTGACGCCTCCGAAAGGGATAATGGTGTTCACACGGTGACTGCTGATTATGTCCGCGAGAGTTTACTAGAAATTGTAGAAGATCAGGACCTGAGCAGGTTCATATTATAGTCTTTCGGGGCAACGTTCTAGAAACCTCAAGGAATTAATCATCAATCATGTTTGATGGCGTCGTAAAAAGTCCGATCTCCTTCGTTGTAGGTTTTTGGCAGGTACT
>CAZOWJ010000177.1:0-3906 GCA_964583415.1 uncultured Desulfocapsaceae bacterium | reverse complement strand
GGCAAACAGAGATGCCACCGTCATTACACAAATTGCCTTTTTCATTCGTCTCTCCACGTTTTAGATTTTGAAAAACTGCCGCTTAAGCGGCAGACAATTAATTATCTTTGCAACGATTGGAACGGTTGAATGCTCAAACACGACGTCTATGTCCTGCCTGTTCTGAAAATCTCTATGTCAATTTTTTCTGTGGCCTCAGCATATCACAGTTCTCATATAAAAGACCACCCGCATCTCCAGCTCGCTAAGGCTGTCAGACGATCAGATCAGCGGCCTCCGGCATAGGCGGGTGACTTTTCAAATTTAACAAGTTCTTCCAGCAACTCTCCGGTCATGGCAACAGCCTTGCCGCTTTTATCCATGAGCACAAAGGTTACCAGCGCATCAGCGGCAGTTTCGCCTGATCCTTTGAAGACAATCTCCTGCTTAAAAACGGCACTCCGACTGCCGATCTTCTCGAGCATGGTAGAAAGTAAAAGGGTTGCGCCAACAGGGACCGCTTTTCGATAATTGACATTGATATTCACTACAAGAAAAACCAGACCATTTTGAACCAGCTTTCTCAAATCAATTTTTGACTCCAGATGGGCCCAGCGATCCTCTTCAAGAAATTCCAGAAATCGTGCGTTGTTAACATGCCCATAGAAATCTGCATGGTAGCCACGCACCTTTATCTCCGTCAGATGGACCATTCTTCTCCCCCTTTCTATATCAGTCTCTCTGACGGCTCTGTCTGCCTTTCAGAGATACACTTCACACTGTTTTGCCAAACGATTTTAAAAAAGTTTGTAATCCACCCGGATCATTTGATTTGATCTTTCCGGATAGAAAATCTGCCATTCCGGGCCGATACCCCTCGTTCCAGATTTTTTCAAAAAAGTCCTGACTGGTCTTGCACACACAATCGGCGCTCTCGACGGTTCGGCCGTCTTCAACCAGGCACCTCTCAGGAGAGAGTCGGACCGTTTTCTTGATATCTTCTAAAGAAAAATAATAGCTGATCGACTCTTCAACAGATTGTGGGACAAATAAATGAGGCAGCGAACCAAATATCTTTTCAACCATGATCATCTCCATTACTATTATATCACCCTCTATACCCCTGTTTCCGGTCAACCCTGTTCCAGCCGCTCCACCAGAACTTCGGCTATATCCCTTGGTCTCAGAGAATCTTCGATATCGGCTCCTTTAACGCCATCTTCAAACATGGTCAGACAAAACGGGCAGTTTGAGAGCAGCGTTTCGGCACCGGTTTCTGAGGCCATCTGTACGCGCCTCACATTGATCCGTTCACCAATGGTCTCGTCGGCAAGGATTCGTCCCCCTCCGGCACTGCAGCAAAATGCTTCTGCTCTATTTTTTTCCATCTCCACCAGCTGCCCTCCCGCTGCCTTGATCAGATCTCGGGGTGCATCATAAATATCATTATGGCGGCCAAGGTAGCAGGAGTCGTGATAGGTGCAGGACATGGGTGTGTTTTTCAGTTTTAATTTTCCCGATGAGATAAGCCCGGCGAGAAAAACGGTGTATGTCTCAATCTCCGCTTCTAAACCAAGGTCACGATAATCCTTTTCGAGTGTGTTATAGCAGTGCGGACAAGTCGTAACAATTTTCCTGACTCCTGAAGAATTTATCAATTCGATATTTTCCATGGCCAGGGTCTGGTAGAGATATTCATTACCCATTTTCCTCATGGGTTCGCCGCAGCACTTTTCTTCCTTGCCAAGTATTCCAACGGTGATTCCGGCTGCCCGGCAGAGCTTCACGAAGCTGCTGGCAACAGCTATATTGCGTTTATCAAAAGATGCATAACAGCCAACAAAGTAGAGAATATCAATATCTGAGGTCTCAGACAGAAGAGGGACATCCAGTTCCTGGGCCCAGTCACCACGTGAGGCATAACCGATACCGAGGGGGTTGCCGTTTACTTCAGTCTGTTCCATGGCGGTCATGACCTCTTCACCGGGAAACTCTCCTTCCATCAGAACCATACTGCGCCTCATGTCGACTATTTTACTGACATGTTCTATGGAGGCGGGACATATTTCCTGGCACGCCCCGCAGGTTGTGCAGGACCAGAGCACGTCCTTGCCGATGGTTCCGATCAGATCCGCTTCCGGATTACCAAAGGCAATATCACCGATCTGGTTTACCACTTTCATCGGCGACAACGGCTTTTCAGTATTCCAGGCGGGACAGCGATCCTGACAGCGCTTACAGAGCGTGCAGGCATCAGCATCAAAGATATCCTTCCAGGTCATATCGGAAAGCTCGGTAACACCAAATTTTTCAGCATCCTCATCCTCGAGATCAAGACTGGTCAGTTTGCCCTTCGGGCCACGGTCCACAAACAGATAATTGACGCTCGTTGTAAAAATATGTCGAAATTTGGTGAGGGGAATCAGGACAATAAAACCCATAACGAGCAACAGGTGAAACCACCAGGTGATCTTGTGCACCACTCGCAGCCCATTCTCCCCGATACCTGCCATCCCCTTAGCAAAGAGCAGTCCCACAGGAGACCATACGGCTAATGGAGCGCCAAGTTCTGTGACTGCCATACGGGCACCCTCAATAACAAACCCGGTGAGTAAGATGACAAAGAGCAGTCCGTGCATTATGGCATCATCTCTTTTTGTTTCTAAGCCCTCCGGTTTCAGAACATATCGCCTGATAAAAAGAACGCCGAGGCCGAAGATGGCTATAATACCGGCGACGTCAAGGGTAATGGAAAAGAGTTTATAAAACGTCCCTTTGAGAAAAACGTAATCAAAAAACAGATCGGTAAAATCTGCCTGAATCACAATGAGCGTTGTGCCGATGAATAAAAGCAGGAAACCCCAGAAAAAGAGACCGTGAAAAAGCCCGGGCCAGGTAACTGCAGTAACCTTTTTCTGCAGGACTACATTTTGCAGCAGATCGCTGATTCTTACTCCCAGGTTATCGGTTCTATTCAGCGGCTGCCCCTGTTTATATACTGCAACCCTTTTGAGAAATGCCTTGACCAGGAGGGTTATGGCAGCAATAGTTAGGAGGTACATTGGTATAAGAGTCAGGGCGCCATGGCCGACATTCCAATAAATCTCGCGAGTGAATTCCATCCTGTTCTCCAAATACGTTGTGATCAGAAATCAACAGATCAACAGCTGTTAATGTTCCCGTAACCGAAATCACCACTATTTATCTGCTCTTTATAAAATGTGTTTACGTAAAGGTCAAGACAAAAACTCTCAAGTCGAACCCTCGCCGGATAAACTCTATGCAGCTGCACTGTATTTAAATATTTTTTGTTTGACAGTCCCTCGACCCTCATGATATGTTAGCTCGTAATGTTACGTAAAGGTAAACCAGGATAATGGCGGTTCTCTCTATCCGTCAGTTTTACTATACCTCTGTCAACAAGCACTGATCACACGATGATCTTATTGATACGAAAGGAAAGCCATGGCACAAAAACGCAGTGATTCTGTCCAGATTGGAGCATTGGCAAAACAACTTTCCATAACAACGCGGACCATCCGATACTATGAAGAAATTGGTCTGATGGGCAAGACTGAACGTCTTGGTGGGGGGACCCGGACCTATAATAAAGATGATGTTTTGCGGCTTAAATTTATTCTCAAACTGAAAGGGCTTGGCATCTCACTCAAGGAAATCCATGAACTCTCAGATATTTTTGATATAAATGAACAGGAATTTCATACGATCACACCCAAGCTCATCGAGATCCTTGATCGTCATATTTCTCTTGTTGATCAAAAAATGGCCAGTCTCTCATCCCTGCGCGGAGATATTGTCAGTTACCGTGTCCGGATAACTGAATTTCTTAAAAACGATCATTCCTCCTGATGGTCTCGCCATATCCGCTCAAGCAGCGTCGCCCACCGGTCAAAACGATAGTGCAAT
>CAZOWJ010000176.1:2789-3950 GCA_964583415.1 uncultured Desulfocapsaceae bacterium | reverse complement strand
CAGATTGATACCTTTCTCGATGAGGTCGGACGGGAACATATCATAGAGATCGCCCGCACAGGGGTGGCGGCCATGGAAAAATAGCCTGATTTCAGGGGCTGGACTGGTTAGGTATGACTAGTCCGAGTACGGGGGGTAACCATCGGAGCGACAGCAACCATTGACATTATCATTATCAGCAGCCCAGGACTATTATCTACCGTAACATTCCCTCTGCTAAAGCTGATAAAAGAATTATTGTGAAGCCAACAGGGTTGTTCTACAACGCCTCGCTTAGCTGAATCAGGTGAGTATTGACCACATCAAAGGAGAGACTCATGAAAACCTCTATTACAATTTTCTTCCTGTTGCTCCCCACCACCCTGTTTGCCCAAAACTATGGTAACATAAACAAGGGCGATATGCAGAAGATGATGCAGGTGATGCAACAGGTCCAGGAATGCATGTCAAATATCGATCAGACTAAACTGAACGAACTCCAGACCCGCTCGGAACAAGCCAAGCAAAACATCGACGCTTTGTGTGCCCAGGGGAAACGGGATAAGGCCCAGAAACAAGCCATATCTTTTGGCAAGAAGATCACCTCCGATCCGACCGTCCAGCAGATGCGCACATGCGGAAAAATGGCCGAGGGAGCCGTGCCGATGACAGGCATGGTCGAGACCTACGATGAGGAGACGTTCGCCAACCGACATGTCTGCGATGAGTGAGTGACACCGCTAACGTCCCTCAGAAGCCATTTCTGAACGACAGCCATGGCCGATCGGAGAATGGCGGCGGGGTCGAGACCGTGTTGCAGACCGCCGCCATTGTCCTGAATCACTCTAAGTAGCCAGCCCACAAGATAGCCCCCCTGGGCGAAGATGCCGAGGCCTCATTCCTTACAAACCTCTCCGCACGTATGAATGATAAAAATACCGCCGACCAATGATCTCAGCTATAATCAGAAAAAAAGGATGGAAAAAGACCTGCCTGCATTGGCATAGCCTGGAAAACCAAAGGGGTGATTGCAAAGCCTAACTAGTTTCCAGCAGCCTGCCGGAGGGCAAAGACGGCCTCGGCTAGACCTATGCTCTCATCACCATTGATATCAGTGCTCAGATCAACTGAGATGTCTTTTCCCGCCAGAACGTAGAGGGCAGTTAAACCGTCCTGCAAGTC
>CAZOWJ010000176.1:0-2689 GCA_964583415.1 uncultured Desulfocapsaceae bacterium | reverse complement strand
ACTATAGGTCCGGCCCTGCCAGCCTACGGAGACGGTGACTGAATATGTTCCCGGTGGCAGGTCGAACTCAAAGGTCTTCTGCCGGCCCCAGTCATCGTAGAGAATTGATTTCTGCAGTTCATTGGGACCACTGCTTAGATAACGATACATCACCTGCGCCATATCGCCGAACCAGCCATAGCCGAGCCCCCTATCATACTCGTTCCAGCCGATCTTTATGTAGGTCTTGCCGTTAACCAGCAGTGGGTCAGCAGATGGCTCACCCGTCACATCCTGGAAATTGATATAATAGTTCCCTGGTACCCCTTCGGCACGGGTATGGTCCACGGGTGGCTCGATATCAGGGTATCTGCTTGTCCGGTTATTGGAATGAAAAATTTATCTTCTCTGTTGCCATAACGCTCGCTATTGATTACACAAAAGAGCTTTATGTGAACGTTGGATTCAGGAAGCAAGAACTCTTCTACGCTAGGCTTGGATAATGAGATACCGTCCCGAAATTGATGGTTTAAGAGCAGTCGCTGTTGTTCCTGTTCTCTTTTTTCATGCCGGGTTTTCTGCTTTTAGCGGCGGTTTTGTAGGTGTTGACGTCTTCTTTGTTATAAGTGGCTACCTGATAACATCCCTTATCTACTCTGATATTAAAAGCAATACATTCTCCATTGTCCAGTTTTATGAACGGCGGGTTCGCAGAATTTTGCCAGCACTGTTATTGATTAGCCTTATCTGTATTCCGCCTGCATTGTTGTTAATGATGCCTGAAGAATTCAAAACGTTTTCTAAAAGTCTTGCGGCGGTACAAATCTTTTCGTCAAACATTCTTTTCTGGCAAGAAAGCGGCTATTTTGAGCCAGCTGCTGAATTAAAGCCCCTGCTCCACACCTGGTCCATTGCGCTAGAAGAACAATTTTACCTATTCTTTCCCCTCTTTCTCCTGCTCTTTAAAAAATTAAACACCGGGAAAATGGTAGTATTGCTTCTTACCGTTACATTTCTCAGCCTGGGATTGGCTGAATATACATCCAGATACGATTCCTCGGCTAACTACTATCTCCTGCCCTCGCGGGCATGGGAACTGAGCGTCGGTGCTATTCTTGCCATTAGCCTGCCGCTGCGCAAAGAAACAAGCCAGTCTTTTTCTAGCTGGGCATCCTTGCTTGGATTGGCAATGATTATATATTCGGTTTTTTCCATGAATAAAGCTGTGCCTTTCCCGAGTATTGTGACATTAATACCAGTCCTGGGAACAGCATTAATCATAGCTTACAGCAAACCAGCAAATGTAACGGGAAAGATTCTTTGCTGGAAACCAATGTGCGGCCTGGGGCTTATTAGCTATAGCACTTACCTTTGGCATCAACCCTTATTCGCCTTTGCCCGCCTTCGGGAAGGAGTCATATCTCCAGGAAACTATTTTATCCTCATTTTTATCTCCATAATCCTTGCATATTTTAGCTGGCGATTCGTTGAAACACCCTTCAGGAACAGAAAAAATTTTACCAGAAAGAAAATATTTTCAAGTGCTGCCATCCTCTCTGCGACAACGATAATCTTCGGAATCATAGGGTATTTCTACAGTGAAGATCTGATAATTTTGAACGATGAACAAACCCATATTTATAGCTATCTACACTATGACCGTTCAAAACCGTACCGGGAAGGATCATGTTTCTTACGAAAAGAACAGAGTTTTAGGGAATTCGAAAAGCAGTGTTTCACATCCGGGAACACCATGATTTGGGGCGACTCCCAGGCAGCCGCACTTTCATACGGTCTTAGAGACAGACTGGGAGAACTCACACAAATAACCTCGTCTGCCTGTCCTCCTTTTAAAGATTACACAAAATCATCACGCCCGCACTGCACTGATATCAATACGTTTGCTCTAGAAAAAATAGAAGCGCTGCAACCAGAGATACTTTTTCTGCACGCTAACTGGATTGCTTACAAACCCTTGGACAATTTAGAACAATTGATATCAAGCACGATTCTATCTGCTTTACAAGCGTCTCCTCAATCGAAGATTGTCTTAATTGGAGGCGTACCGCAGTGGGAGCCAAGCCTACCGGTACAATTGATAAAGAACGGTATAAAGCTGGAGGATATGTCTTTTCTCAGATCGGAAAGTTACTCGGAAATCCGCAAGCAGGATATGATTTTAAAAGCGGTCGCTCAGACTAATCATATAGATTTTATTTCTATTTTAGATCTGTTCTGTAAAAAAGATGAATGCCTGACATCGGTCAGAGATCAAAATGATTACGAGCCCTTTGCCTGGGACTCTTGTCATTTAACAAAATCGTCATCAATTCAGGTTTCAGAAAAAATACTGCAGAAATTGAAACCTCCCAGTTCTCCTCAATAATGCAAGAGGCTCTTCCGGTAAACGAGTTCCTCAATGCTGAAATCATCATTCAGTTGACCATCACATTGCCTTGGCTCACCGCATGCGCATACCTATCCAGGTACGCGCATATTGGGCGCCCCCGTTCGGCTAGCGCCAGTTTTCCAGAATGGTGGAGTGAAACAGCAGTTTCATTTTGATCAGGAAACGACGGTAACGCAGTTTCCATGGCCGGGGAAAGCGTGAAACATGCCACTCTACTAAAAGCACATCAATTCGATCCATCTGCTTTGTCTCTAAAAGACGCTCAAGAACATCGAATTCAGCGCCTTCGACATCCATCTT
>CAZOWJ010000175.1:0-4074 GCA_964583415.1 uncultured Desulfocapsaceae bacterium | reverse complement strand
CTAGGCATTACAAGACTGCTGAAAGCTCAATACACGACTCATACGGCCGGGAAGCGGACGGTTCAGGGTTTTTTCCAGAGCACCTGTCAACAATTCTCGAGCAACTCCAGGGGATTGACAGAGCGGCCAGTTTCGCTGGATCTGTGGACAGCCAGCGTTGTTGCCAATGTCAGTAACCCATCCGGCGCATCAATCACGGGCTCTTCCTGTCCACGGATAACGTTGCAGAAGTGTTTCAGCTGGGCAGTAAAAGGTGAAAAGTACGGTACACTCTCAGATCGCCTCAGCAATGGCTCCCACCACCCCTTCTCCCGACCATGCGGATGGTTCCATACCTCCATATTGGGGAACGAAAGCGATGCTTTCCGGCCGAGAAAACGATAGCAATCCTGGTCGGTTTTGAAGTAGTCAGAGTTTTCTCCCGAGACAAGTTCATAGGACCAGGGCGATGGGGTTGTGTCGGAGACCAGTGAGGTACCAAGAGTGCCACTGGCAAGTTCAAAATTGATCGCTACCGTATCTTCTACCTCGCCGGTCCTTGCCAGCCGGCCTGCACGGGCATGAATTTCAGCCACATCGCCACAGATAAAACGCAGATTGTCAATTTCGTGGATAATATTAATCAATATCGGCCCGCCTCCCTTCTGAGAGCGCCATGCCACTTCAAAATAGTTATCCGGTTTCATGAGGGCCCACAACATCGAAACGCCAATCAACTGCCCAAGTTCACCGCTTTGAACAATTTCTCGTGCCCGCCTGATCAGAGGAAAATAGCGACGGTGGTGACCGACGAGCAGTTTTATTCCACTCTGCCGAACCGCTTCCACCAAACGTTTACCGTCCTCCAGTGTCGAGGTAATGGGTTTTTCGGTGAGAACATTAATACGCTGTTCTGCACAGGCCATACCAACCTCGGCGTGAAACTGGTTGGGAGTGCCGTCTATGACGCCATCGAGGTGAACCTGCTTTATCATTTCCCGGTAATCAGCAAAAAAGGGTATATTCAACTCCTCGGCAAGCACTTTGCGTTCCGGATTGACATCACACAATGCAACCAGGTTGCCGTTACTGATATTTTTCGAGGCCTCTATGTGCTTGGCCGAGATTAATCCGCCGCCTATCATTGCTAGCCTGACTGGTTCCATTTTGTCCTCAAGTAATAATAGATATGGGTGTATCGCTCCTTTACGTACCTTACGTGACCCTCAATATTCGAAAAATCCCGGCAGATGTTCCTCCCTCTGAAGCAACGCCTCGATGGAAATCTGCACGTCAAATTTTTAAGTGTTATGTTCCCTGTCAAACATGATAGCGCCTTTACACATATTTTGATTAATACCGTAAAGAACCAGGATTTTTTTGATTTCACATTCCCTTTGACACCCCAGCATCCTATTGAACAGTAGAATGTATTGCGTAATAGAATGATAGAGCAGGATATCTCTGTCAACATATTTATGATAAACAACTACCCACTGCGTTTTTTGCCGACCGGAGAGTGTTTCCCGAGGGGTACAAAAAGGTAAATACCTGGAATAGAGACTAGATCATGGTGGTAAAATACCGGAAGGATATGGTCAAAGACGTTGCTTGGGAAAAAACCTGGGATTAAAGTGGACTCTGTTAACCAAAGAAAATAAAAATTGTTGCCAAATAGTGAACCATGTACTCGGGGTAAACACCTATTATGGTTTGCACTTTTGCATTTTGTGCTCACCTGTAAGTCTGCAGAAATCTAACCTGCTGATGCTTGACATTCTCTCAATTACCGGACCGATTTATATCTCCATTTTTCTCGTTTACCTGACAACCCATAGGGGATTGTTCACCAGAGCTGGCATGAGGATAATTGGCAAATTTGTCATTAACATAGCTCTACCAGTCCACTTATTCAGGGCAATCTCGCAAAGACAATTGTGAGAGGTATTCAATCTTAGCTATCTCCTTGCCTATCTTGTCGGATCGCTGCTTGTTATTGGCTACGGAAACCTTTGGAGCAGGCGCGTGGCCGGTGACTGGCTCGAGGGTTTTGACTAATCTCCCATAAGTACCTTATTTAAAGGGTTTTATCGTATTTTTCTTTACTGGAACTAGATAATTACAACCGAATTATCTACGCCGTATTCATTTGGAGCATAACTGTCTGCCTTTTCATCGTTGACCCAGACCTTACCGTCCAGGACATAGCGAAAGCGATAGGAGTACCCAGCCTGCAGGGAGATGGTGACTGAAAAACTGCCGTTTTTCAGTCTTTTCATGGGGGTTTCCTGCAGCGACCAGTTATTAAATTCACCTGCGAGTGTGGCAGCTTCCGCCCTTTCCGGGTTGCTGTACTTGAAGGTAACGCGGCTGACCTTACCGGTCTTTGAGTAACTTTTCTTAAGCATGATATTCTCCTTAATCTAAACGTTCAGGACCGTAGTCCGTATCTATTTGATCAGGCTGGAAGCATGGCGCAATTAATGTCTTTCCAACCGATATGTTCCCATACAGCTGGCTAAAGTAAAACAGCTATTCGAGCAGGTCAAGGGGGAAATAAAAAAACCCATTCCCGCTCAGCTATCTCGTATACACTTACCTTCAATTACCTCTTGAGTAAGAACAAAAAATCTGATCTCAGGCACTGGTCGCTTCTCCCTGATTCGGTGAAAATTTCATTGTCGTTATTGTGGTAGTAAGGAAAAGGGCGTTCACTATTTTCATCAGGAGCCAGAATATCAGTAAGGGTAAAATCAAAACCTGGATCATGAAAATTCCGAAATAGAGAAAGGTGAGATTCAGCAGATTTTCAACGATAATACCCTTGTTTTCAATTGTGGTTTTAATGGCTGTTTTGAAGTGTATCGATTTTTCCTTCAGGTACGATGCGCTATTTTCGATTGTGCCTATTAGCCCATCATATCTGGGTAATTGAACATCTTTTAATGTATCAAGATTAGCCGTGCTGTTCGTTAGTTTTTCGTTTGCCTCAATTATTTTATCTTCAAAAAATGTCTTCTGAAGAAACTCGTTAGCCATTGATGATAGTGGCAGGCAGAATCTGGCTATTGAAGCTATTATCAGTACACTCAGCAATATCCTCTGGAGCTTGAGAAGTCTTTCATTTTTAAACCACATAAGCAGAGACAGCATAAAGAGAATAACTGCCAGGATAAGAGGAACAAGAGTCAAGCTGATCTCATAGGCTAATTCTTGTACACCAAGGGAAGTAATCGACATGACCAGAACATTTGACAACCGCTCGACCATGTCATTTATAGGATCTACTATTTGTCCGATCGCCAGTGATAAGCCAATTCCGGCAGGTTCTAACTCAAGACTCGATTCCTTGATAACTGAGACGGTGGCGTTAATGACCCTGCACACGCCATAGCTTATTCCTGCCTTGGTAATAGAATCTTTGAAGTATGTGTCTGCTGTCGAATCGAGAACCGGAATCTGTATTCCTGAAGAAAAAAATAGCACGATTGACAGCAGTATCCCAATGAGCGATTTTGTTGCTGTGTTCTTTAATTTTGAGTCCATATCTTGTTATAGTCCAAGATACATTGAACTATTTGAGGTTAAGATAAATTTTGTATAGTACCTTTCAAGCTCAATTATAATTCAAAAATCTATAAATTGATACGAGCAGGAGGAAGCACTCATGACAAACTATTATAATACCTTCCCAAGTATTTTGATGTTTGGGGCTACGCTGTTTCTGCTGTTGTCTGCAATACTCGCAATCTTCATTCCATTCTGGGTTTGGCGGATACGAAATGAAGTCATAAACATTAACGGAACCCTTGAGAAACTTCTGGCCTTCAAAGAACAACAAGCCAGCAGCAAGACGGTGTCAGGATCGTTTCCTCATGAACCGGCAACCAAGATATGTATGAAGTGCGGACAGAGGAACTTACCGGAGACCAAGGTTTGTACTGGTTGTAATACAGATCTGATTTAACACACAAAGCCATGTAGATCTGACCCTGAGATGGAACTGCCGCCAATTTAGCATTCATGATACATATCGCATCCATTCTCATAAAAAAAGCGAGTGATTCTAGATTAATTGGGTAAAGATGATAACTA
>CAZOWJ010000174.1:1466-4224 GCA_964583415.1 uncultured Desulfocapsaceae bacterium | reverse complement strand
ATTCCTGTACTGGCTTAAACAGGTACTGAAAATACTCGTTCATGTGTTCCCCCAGCTCCTGGGGAGAAATAATTTCCGAAAGGGTGGTGTAATTCTCGGCGTCACTCATCAGGCAGGCGCTGTAAACCATGCGATCGCCTTTCTGAACATAGGAAAGGTCTCGGGAGAGTTCCCCGACCACCTTTTCGGGAAGATACAGGCCAAGGGCCTTACGAATATGTGATCGTTCCCTCCGGGCCCTGAGGTAGCGATACATCAGGGAGAAAAGAAGTATGCCCGCGGGTAATACAGCCGCCGGCGTCATGAACGGAATCCAGACGCCATTGCCTGCAAAAAGTGCTTTGGCGGCAAAGAGGTACCCAATCGAGGTGAGCGCAATTGCAACGATGGCCGTAACGGGTGCAAGAAGCGTCGCCATGAGTGCGAGAGCGACAGCACAGCCAGACAGGAGAACCAGGCTCTGGGCTGATGACAGGGTTTTTATCGAGCTGTCTTCCAGCAGGTTGGCAAACACGGTGGCGGCAATCTCAACACCGTTCAGATCAAGCCCGTCCGGCTGTGAATAGACCGTATAAAACCCATCCTTCTGATCTGACGAGGGCTGGCGCGCCGCACCGACAAAGACGGCTTTGCCCCTGATCTGCTGAGCGATCGAAGCAGACGGACCATCTGCCGGCGACACTAATTCATGATAGGATATGGTGGGGAAGGTTTCCGGCGGACCATAAAAATTTATATAGATGCTGCTGTCACCTGCATACAAGCTGACAAGAGCTTGAAGCATCTGTAATTCTGCGATTGACAACGATGATTCCTTATTTTTAGGTAGTTTTGATAATAGATCCGTTATCGAAAAGGGCTGTCCCTGAAACAATTCCCTGGTTGTCTGCATCGTTTTCACCAGACCACCGAATTGCGCGATCTGACTGGAGGTTGCAGGTAATCTGACCTCCATTCCCGTACTTGCCCGCTGCAGCAGGAGAGGCAACTGGTCATAAGTTTTCAACGCCATGGCCTGCAGAGAGACAACCGGCAAGGTTGGGGCATCACCGGCAGAGCCTTTAAATAGCCATGCCTGGCTGATCCGTACGGGTTTTTTGGGCAGAGGAAACGGTGCAATCGCCAGGGCCGCCTCAGCCAGCTGGGGAACTGGCGGAATAAGTATATCCACCTCGACACTATCCAGGTTTCCGGGCCCTTCACCCTTGTAAAGCACCTGCCGCCTAAGTTTCTCATATAGAATTACGTTCCCGGCCTCTCTGATTGCCTCAGCGAATGCCTCATCTTCGGATGTATCTCCGCTCTCGGCGAATTGAACATCAAATGTTATGACCGCGGCACCGTAATTATGCAGCTTTTTAACCAGTTCCGCGTGAACAGAGCGCGGCCACTTACTGAAGTTTTCCGAGAAACCAAGTTGTGCGGCAGAGTCCTGGTCGAGGCTGACGATTACCACCTCATCGGGTGGTTTCAGCGGACCCCGTAATTTGAACAAGAACGGCAGACCGATCCCCTCTTCTAATTGCTGCCCTACGGGTGAAAAGAAGAAAGCCGTTCCCGCAATTGCTCCCAGCATTCCAAGAATGATGATTTGCAGAAATAAGTTCCTGCCGGGAGGCCGGTTTTGGCTATTTCTGAACATGGTATGCGGCAATTTTGTTAAGCAGTCCCTGTCGAGATAATCCAAGCGCCTTTGCTGCCTGTGAACGATTCCCTTGAGCTCTCTCAAGAGCTTCCTTTATCATTCGCGTCTCTACCTGACGGACCGCATCCTTCAAGGATGCGGTCAACGGTTCTCTTTCACCAATGGAGTAATTAAGGTCGGGGGGGCTAATTTTATCTGAGAGGAATTCTGGAGAGATATTTTTATTGCCGGCAGCCATGGCCAGCGCACGTTCCATCTCATTTTCCAGCTCCCGGACATTGCCAGGCCAATTATAGCGAGTCAGCAGATCCATAGACTGCGGGATAATATGGGGAACCGGTTTGTTATGCTTGTGAGCAAATTTTTCAAGGAAATGATTTGCCAGGAACAATATGTCATCCTTCCGTTCCCGTAATGGCGGTGGAGTGATTTGGAACACATTGATTCGATAATAGAGATCTTCTCTGAAGGTCCCCTTGGTAATTTCCTCTTCAAGATTTCGATTTGTAGCTGCTATTACGCGTACATTTACCTGTATCGTCCGGTGCCCTCCTACCGGTCTGAGTTGCCCTTCCTGGAGAACACGGAGTAGTTTCACCTGCATCGGTAAAGACATATCACCTATCTCATCAAGAAATATTGTTCCTCCGTCGGCAATCTCGAACAGCCCTTTTTTGTCGACGACAGCACCAGTAAAGGCACCCCGGACATGACCGAACAACTCACTTTCGAGAAGATTCTCGGACAATGCCGCACAATTTTCAGCAATAAAGGCTTTATCTTTGAGTGGGCCGTTATAATGGATCACCCGTGCAATGAGCTCTTTTCCTGTGCCGGTTTCTCCTTGGATGAGTACAGTTGTCGGTGTGTCAATAACCTTTTCCATGAGCTCGAACATGCGACGCATCGGCGCGCTCGAACCAATTATTTCTTTATAGCCAGCTTCAGATTTGGCCTGCGAGAGCAGGAGTCGTTTCTCACGCTCAAGAGCATGGAGATGATCTTTAAGTTCACCGTACAACCTTGCATTTTCAAGGGAGACAGCAATGGTGCCGGATAATATCTCCAGCAGCTTTTTGTCTCTTTCAATAAAGTCCCCCGATGATTTGTTCA
>CAZOWJ010000174.1:0-1366 GCA_964583415.1 uncultured Desulfocapsaceae bacterium | reverse complement strand
ATGTCTACTTGATGGACATGTATTTTTTTAATATTCCTGAAAATGATAGCCTAACTATTACCAGCACTTTAATTTATTGCAAGAAAACAAATAGATACCTATTTATGCTAAAGAAAATCCCCAGGCCAAAAGTTCTTTGACAAATTCCGGGGACACCTTACTTAATTCATAATCGGACCCTAATTCCGGAGACACCTACTTAATTCATAATCGCAATCTCAGAGATAAGTATGGTGTTTCCAGAATTCCCCAAAATTCCCTCAAGAAAGGATTTAGCATATGGGATTATAAGTTAACAGATACAGACCTTATTCCTGAAAGTTTATGTTATAAGGTTCTCAAAGAATATGGTGTAAGGTGTGCACTGTGTGGAGCCACGAAGAAAGAAAGGCCACTCTATTTTGACCATATCTAGCCAAGGTCGAAAGACGGCAAAAACGTTTATGTAAATCTCCAGGTTCTTTGCTAAAAGTGTAATCATTCAAAAGGTAACAAAGATGATACTGATTTCAGAGGTGAGGTGTCCGAGTTAATGGAAGATTGTCCATTTTGTTATGCAAACGTAAAAGACAGAATTGTTGATGAATACGGGAGTGTTTTTGCAATTAAAGATTGCCATCCAGTTTCTGACGGTCACCTACTGATAATACCCAAAAGGCATAAAACTGATTATTTCTTACTAACAGAAGTCGAAAACCGCGACGCAGATAGGTTGGTACAAATACTCCACAAACGATTATTAAAGAAAGATTCAACGATAACAGGCTTCAACATTGGTATTAACTCTGGTGAATCAGCAGGACAGACTATTTTTCACTGTCATATTCACCTGATTCCCAGAAGAGATGGTGACACTCCAAATCCAAGAGGTGGTGTGCGTGGTGTTATTCCAGAGAAAATGGGCTATTAAGACTGTTGAAAGGTACGTATTAAACAACTAACAACATGACAGAACACACAGAAAAAAAGTGCCCCAAATGTGGCCAGCAATTACGTTTCCCAAAAAACATCGGTGGGATGCTTATGGCTTGTCCTTCATGTGGCAAAAAGTTTCATTCCGACTTTAAACTCGGTGGTGCCCGACAAAGGGCTGCACATCAAGGATTATTAACAACTCTTTTCGAGCTGCCATATAAAATCATTAGCCGCATAGTTCGACTTTTTTTTCCTAAATGATTTCCGTCGCGTGCAAATTCCGGGGACACCTTACTTAGTTCATAATCGAAATCTCAGAGATAACAAAGGTGTCCCCAGAATTCCAGGAGCAGCGGTTTGGAGGTCCAGCCCACATAGTGGGCGATGGTTGATGTCTTTGTTATCTGTATTTATTTATACCCCTTAAAGTCTTCTCCGGGTTTGATGTTTG
>CAZOWJ010000173.1:0-4241 GCA_964583415.1 uncultured Desulfocapsaceae bacterium | reverse complement strand
CAGAAACCTCTACAGTAATCCAGCTAGTCGTTTCGTTGCCAGTTTTGTTGGTGAGACCAATGTTATTCCAGTCAGTGTAACGTCAAGAAAACCGCTGAAGGTGAAAACCGACTTTGGACTGGAATTATTTGGAACCTCAATACAGGATGACCAGGATGACCATCTTGATCTCTTTATCAGGCCGGAATCGATCATTCTCGATCTTCAGGATAATGGTGATGAAACTAACCGGTTTTCACTGACCGTGCGCAACATCCTCTTTGATGGATCAAATACTAAGATCCTTGCAACCGTGAACCAGAGCGATCAGGAGTTCACTGTTGCTCTGCCTCAGAATCAGCAGTTTGCCCATATCGACAAGGGTTATACTATTTCTGCTGGAGTCCATGTCGACAGCTGTCGTTGCTACCCCAGGGTATGATTATGAAGGACCACTTTCGCCTCGGACTTCTTATATTTCTTACGCCAGTGTTGCTCTGGCTGCTGCTGCTCATCGTTGTCCCCCATATTGAATTACTTCTGATGTCATTGCATGGTAAAAATGATATGGGCAAAATCGTCTGGACATTTGACAATTATCGTAACTTCTTTACCGAAGGAATTTATTGGTATACCTTTGTCCGTACAGCATTGTATGCCGTTATTGTCACCATACTTACTTTTCTTGTTACCTTTCCTGTGGCTTTTTATATCACCAAAGTGGTGTCGCCTCGTTTAACTGGATTTCTGACCATCCTGTTGTTGATGCCATTCTGGGTAAGTGAGTTGGTCCGAGTCTATGGTTGGATGATTCTGCTGCGAGAGAGCGGGGTTATTAATCACCTGCTAATCAGCACTGGGTTGATCAAAGTGCCAATAGAGATGCTCTACAATGATGTCAGTATGATTATGGGTCTTGTTTACACCTCTATGCTCTTCATGGTTGTGCCATTGATCTCATCGCTGGAGGGGATGGAGGATAGTCTGATCGAGGCGGCCCATGATCTGGGTGCTTCGCCGTTTGCTATCTTCACCCGCATCATTATTCCCTATGCCGCTCCAGGTATTACTTCCGGATCGATAGTGGTATTTATGCTGGCCTTGGGGAATTATCTCACCCCAAAACTTATGGGCGGTAAGAACTCACTCTGGTTTACTGAGCAGATTTACAATCAATTCATTGCCAGTTTTAACTGGAACCAGGGCGCCGCTTTTGGTTTTCTCCTATTGCTTCTTAGTTCGTTGATTATCTGGACGGGATTGAAACTGAGTAAACAAAAACTCGGGAGAGTCCTGACATGATCCGCACACTGCCCCAGCAGAGGAGTTACTCAAGCGCCTTCCGACTATACATCATATTTTTTTACATTTTTCTTTTCGCACCGTTGGTGATCGTATGTATTCTCGCCTTTAATGATTCTAATTTCCCCGCTCTGCCCTGGAAGGGGTTCAGTCTGGACTGGTTTTTAGCTGCCGGCCCGGAACGTATCGGTCTCTTCCACGATAGTTCAAATATGAGGTCAATCTTGGTCAGCGGACAGACCGCATTCTGGGTGTCTATTCTCTCTGTTGTTGTTGGTACCATGGGTGCCTTCCTTTTTGAGCAGGAGGAATTTTGGGGTAAGCAGGGACTCTATTTTCTGGCACTGACTCCGCTGGTAATTCCCGGAGTTATCCTTGGTATTTCATTGCTGCTGACGGCAAATAGCCTCGGCATGTTTTTCGAGGATTCTTTTGGGGTGGATATCCCGTTTCTGCGACCAAGCTTCTGGCTGGTGGTATTTGGACAGTTCTCATTTATCGCCACTTTTGTCCTGTTGGTGGTATCTGCTCGACTGAAAAAATTTGACCATTCTCTCGAGGAAGCTGCCCTTAATCTCGGTGCTACCAGGTTGCAGGTCATTCGCTACATCACTCTGCCGTTTCTCAGACCTGCGCTTTTTGGCAGTGGGGCTGTTGCCTTTTTAATGAGTTTTGAGAATTTTAACACCACCCTGTTCCTGGTTGGTTCTGGGACAACCTTGCCAATTAACCTGTATCTCCAGGTGCGGGATGGCTCAACCCCGATTATCAATGCAGTTTCATTTCTGTTAATTGTCTCAACATCAATGCTTGCCGTCATTAACCTGCTGCTCAGCAAACGCGGAGAAAATATCTGAATATAGAATGTTAATGCCTTACAAAGTCGAGAATCCATCGTATAAATAGATCACTATCAGGGGCAATGTCTAGAGAGCTCAGCCCGGATTCAATTTGTTCAGGCGGAATGATTGCTCGTCTGTCATTTATAAGAGTTTTTGAATAAGCGGTATTCCATTCCGGGTGTCCTTGTATACTCAGAAAATGAGCGTTCCATTGGACAACGAAAAAAGGGCAAAAATCACTCTCGGCAATGACCAAAGCACTTTCAGGCAGTAGAGAAATTTGGTCTTGAAAACTGACAATGATATTCAAGTCAGATTTTTTCTCACTCATCCAGGTTGGAGCAGCAACAACTCGGTTTGTGGCGACACCGACTCCCCAACCTTTGTCAGATTTCTCCACCTTTCCACGACAGGCCATGGCGATAGCCTGATGGCCGAAACAAATTCCGATCAGTTTTTTTCTTTTACTGTCCAGGAGTTGGATAAATTGTATAAATCGTTGAATCCATGCCTTTTCTTCATACACCGAAGCTTTGCTACCGGTTGTGATGTAAAAATCATAGGAATCTAACTCACCAGGATAGTGTCCTTGGCGGCACTCGAAGGTTTCAAACTCAAATGGTTCATCAATGGTATCAAACATGTGTTGAATCATTTTATTGTAATGGCCAAATTGCGGTTGAAATTTCTCCAGGACATCATCACACTGTAGGATCGCAACTTTCATATTATCTAGAGTTTTCCGCTGACAGCATCTTCGAGTATGCGTTGATATTCACTTGCGCTGAACCTGATTGGATTACCTCCGGCAGATGGGTCATTAACCGCCAGCTTACCGATATTTTCAGAATTATTATCGCTGATATCGATTTCAAGAAGAGTGTGAGGAATATCGAGTTCCTCTCTCAATTGTAAGACCCAGTTCATAAAACCATCAAAACTTGTATCATGTAAGCCAATATATCGGGCTAAACGAATGATACATTCTTCAATTTTACTCCGGTTGGCCTTTAATACATAGGGCATCAGAACCGCATTTAAAGTTCCATGATGTGCATCATAGAGTGCCCCCAGCGGATGGGCCAGAGCATGCATGCCACCCAGCCCTTTCTGAAATGCAGTTGCTCCCATACTGGAACATACCAGCATTTGAATACGGGCCTCCATATCATTCCCGTCAGCGACGACCCGAGGAAGATATTTGTGTACAAGACGGGCACCCTCCATGGCAATGCCTGCTGCCATCGGATGATAAACCGGAGAGCACAGGGCTTCCAGGTTATGAGAGAGTGCGTCCATTCCTGTCGCAGCCGTAATCATTGGAGGCAGGCCAACAGTGAGTTCCGGATCCAATATAACCTGGGTTGGTAACATGTTTGGATGAAAGATGATCTTCTTAAGATGATGAGTCTGATCAGTGATTACCGAAGCTCTTCCTACTTCGGAACCGGTCCCCGCTGTGGTTGGAACGGCAATGACAGGTGCCATGCCATCAACGTTGACACGAGCCCAGTTATCACCCACATCTTCAAAATCCCATATGGGCCGGTTCTGCCCAACCATCAGGGCAACAGCTTTTGCGGCATCCAGGGCGGAACCTCCACCAAAAGCGATTACACCGTCATGATTATGCAATGTATAGTAATCTACTCCGTCCTGAACATTTTCTCCGGTAGGATTAGATTTGATAGCGGAGAACAAACCGCATCTCAGGCCCGCATTATTAACATCAGCCAATACCTTGTGCAGCATCGGTAAAAGGGCGATCCCCGGGTCGGTAATCAGCAATGGTGAATGCATACCTTTGGCTTCACAAAGCTCAGCCAATTCCTTAACCCTGCCGGCCCCAACCTTTATGTTTGTTGGGTAGTTCCAGTTTGCATGATACGTCAATGAAATATCCCCTTAAATTGAATTAAAGTGTCAAGAATCATAAAATTTAGTGAAACTATGAGCATTAGAGTGTTGGGGACTCTACACTTACATTTTGGTTTTAATATGAAATGATTTTGGTCGAGTCAGAGATTCATACCCTACGACCGACAGCGAGCAGCCATATCCGGAATTTTTAGTGCCGGTCCAAGCCAGTTCAGGATCTAGATAATCGCAACGATTGAT
>CAZOWJ010000172.1:0-4293 GCA_964583415.1 uncultured Desulfocapsaceae bacterium | reverse complement strand
GCGCCAGTGTAAAAGTATACCGCTCCGACCCGGAGGATCCCTACAGCTTGAGTCAGAAAATATGGTCCGACATCCTGATGAATCCTTGGTTAAATCAATCATTCCCAAAAACTCCAACAATCATCGTGCCTGACAGGCATAAAAAGGATTTCAACGCAAGCGAAGCAGGTCTGGCGCCGGTAGCAGCAACACCTTCACATCGTATTACAGTAAAACAAGGAGAGCAGGAATGAAAATTTCTCTTATGAGTTTTGTCTTGGCTACTTTTCTGGTCTTTGCAGGTTACACCTGTTTTGCAGCCGATACCGTGGAGGAGCCGAAGGCTATAGAGACGACGAGCCAGGCCCTGTCACTCATTGAAATATACAATCTTACCAACGCTCTGCCGAAAGAGTTAATCGATCTAAGGGGCAAGGTTGATGACCAGGTTGACACAGCCAAGATATTAGAAGAAATAGCAAATCTTAAAAACAGGATTGAAGAGCTGGAATGGGAAACGACGATGGCGACCACCGACTCCAACATCAGCTCCTACGAACTCACAGGCCTGGATCAAAAATTGATCAAATTTCAGATCCGAAGTTCCAGGTTGGATAAACCAATCACTGCAAATGTCCTTGCCCTGCAAAGTTTGTCTGAGGAATGGCAGGCAAAGGAAGACAAATTAGAGCAATATATCATACAAATCGGAACACAGCCCGGCCTGACCGGTTCTCTCCCTCCGAGTGAATCCCTTACCAAGATAATACAAGAGGCTAACAAACTCATTGGCGAGAGAATTGGGCTGAATTACCTGGTGGGTAAAGAAATTGGGCAAATTCAAGCCAGGATCTACATGCTTACCAATAAGATAAATGATCTTATCAGGGATTCGAATGCAATCGGTTTTCAGAAGACATCACCTTCTTTGCTTTCAGCAAAATTTTATAGCCGGTTCAATCATACGCTCCTGGAGCAGGCCGGCGAAAATGTACGTTTGTCTGCTACCTACCTGAAAAAATATCTCAAAAAAAATTTGGTTGGCGTTTTGACATTTCTGGCCAGCATTGCACTTGTCGCTTTTTTGACCCGGACGAGCAGACCACTGGTGAATAAATCACACTCGTGGCATCAGTTCACAGAGAATTTGCTAGCTACGGGAGTTTTTATTGTCAGTGCCACCTTTGTGTTCGTTGAATCACTCTCTGTTAATATTTCCTTTCCCCTGAACTTGATCATCCTACTGGAGGTTCTATTAATACTTTCAGCAGTTTTTCTAGGGAGACATGTATTTGTTTCAGCTCACCAGTACATCACTATCAGCTTTTTTCTGAGTTTCAGTCTGGCTGTAGTTATGTTTCTCGAAGCGATGAAATTACCTCAACCGCTTGTTCACCTTTTTGTTTTGGGATCATCCCTCTTTTGTCTCATATATTTCTTTTCTCTTTTCATTAAAAAAAAGGCCAAGTATTCAAAGCGAGGGATGATAATACTTAAGCTTTTTTTATTTGTTTTCCCATTTATCATCTTCCTGACCGGAGTGGCTGGTTATGAGCAGGATGCTGTTACGATCTTCAACAGAGTACTCAGGCTAATGGCTATCACTCTCATAATATGGTTGATCTATAGAATTTTATGCAGTCTGCTTGAGCTGATCCTGCTCAATATTCCTGTCCGGATCATTCGAGTAAATGCGTCAAATATCGTGTCCGAGCTTGCGCCTGTAATTTTCCTGGCACACGCAGTCTTCTGGTTTTTATTAACTCTCAGTTATCTGTCGGTATTCCCAACTCTTGGTTCGGCGTTATCCGCTGCAGTTTCCATGGAGTTTTCTCTTTTTTCTCATACAGTCACGCCTGAAGAAATTTTACTGGTTATTTTTACACTTTATGGCATTTTGCTCACCTCTCGAGGGGTAAACGCATTTCTTGTCCAGGACGTTATGCCCCGTTACCGGGTTGAGCGAGGTGTGCAGGAATCTATCACAAGACTTGTACAGTACGGCATACTTTCAATCGGATTATTGATCCTTATGAAACTGGTCGGATTTGAATTCGGTGATATTGCAATTATAGGTGGGGCACTCGGTGTTGGCATTGGTTTTGGTCTGAAGGAGATTGTGAATAATTTTGTCAGCGGCTTGATCCTGCTCTTTGAACGGCCTGTTAAGGTTGGTGATATAATTGTGGTCGATCAGGAAATGGGTGAGGTGACAGCCCTTGGTTTGAGGGCTACCACTGTTAAGACCTTTGACAGCGCCGAGATAGTCATCCCAAACGCTCAACTGATCACCCTCCCTGTAACCAACTGGACCTTAGGGGAAAAGAAAGTCCGGATAAAAGTCCCGGTAGGAGTTGCCTACGGTACAAACCTGGAGACTGTTTTAAAGATTCTTCTCTCATGCGCCGAAGCAAACCCGATAGTGCTCACCCAACCGCCTGCCAGGGCCTTATTTCTAGCATTTGGAAACAGTTCATTGGACTTTGAACTCAGAGTCTGGATTTCAGATTTTACTGATCGGCGAACTGTGCTCAGTGAATTGAACCAGGACATAGATAATGAATTTCATCTGGCCGGTATTGAAATTCCTTTTCCGCAGTCAGATTTACATCTTAGAAGCATTGATAAAGAGGCCGCAACTATTTTGCAGCAAAGTTCACACGAATTAGGTTCTGTAGATGATTGTAACATTTCAAAATATTGAGCTTGTTACGAGGAAATACTTTTCACTTTTCCTTCGGATCCTCTCATAACTATACCTTGAAACTAAAGGCATAATAGAATCGTACCACTGATTGACGAAACGAAGACCTATCCCATTTACATCATAGTTATTACTGTGAGTTGAAAATCTTTGTATTTACTGTCTGTGCTATGATCCTGACATGCATAGATGCATAGCGGGAGAATAAAGGTGTTATGAGGCAAGGTAAAGTGGGGTTGGCACACGTTTGGTTGAGATGCTTCCTGATAAGGTAGCCTCAGCAACTGATAGTTGAATTTAACATTGCCACAACAAAGATCAGCTCAAAAGCTGTTGCAATTCTGGCAGTAACATCCAAGGGTACCGCTGAATTAGGGTTGGTCTTTGGTGTGCTGTTGTTGTTGGTTCTTCTGACAACGTATTGCGACCTCTGCTTATTGGAAAAGATACTGAAATGCCAGATATTCTTGTCATGCTGGCAACATTTGGAGGTATCACTGTTTTTGGTGCCACAGGTATTCTCATTGGACCCATAGTTGGGGCTTTGTTTATGACTACCTGGAAACTGTATGCTTCGACTTTTAATCAGATCACAGATGAAGGGTGTTAACATTATGACTAAAGACCAAACTGGAGAAACAAATCACTCCCTGCATCCGCAACAGGGGGGGGATGGAGAACTTGAGACTCTAAAGCGGGAAGTTGAAAGGCTCCGGGCTAAAGATGCCGAAGTCTCTATATCTTCTGAAACTGCTGAGAAAGTGATGAAGGATGATAACATTACAACACCTGAGAAAGAGCACCAGGCAGAGAACATTGATAGTGGAAATATCTCCATGAACTTTGAATCTGTGCTGCAGGAAATGGAAGCCGTTGCTACAGAACGACCTGCCTTAGCCCTACTTGTCGCATTTTCTGTTGGTGTTGTTGTAGGGCAAATCTTTTCCCGGAGATAGGAGACTCAAATGGAACGCATTGTGCAATACCTTAAAGTATTCTGGCGATCAGAACGCTTAATCAGACAAAACGAACTGGGGCTGCTGACTCGGAAAATCCTGATCAACGGTATGGCAGGACTTATCGCAATCTTTGGCCTTGTTATGGTGAGCCTGGCTGCCTTTTTTGTATTGGCACAGAACTGGGGGCAGCCCTTGGCTGCACTGGCAATTGGATGTGTCGACCTCCTTTTATCTGTTATACTCATAATGTATGCTGGTTCTCTAAAACCTGCCACCGAAGTGCAAATGATAAAAGAGATGAGAGATATGGCTCTGACTAATATTTCGGATGAAGCGGGGCGGATTGAGTCGGAACTTCATAAAATGAAGAAGGATATTCAACAGATCATTCGTAATCCTCTCGATATTATATTGCCACAGGCAATAGGTCCACTATTAACTGCATTAACCAGCAGTTTGCGATCAGTAAAGAAAGAAAAAGACAGTTGATGACCAGGGAGTGATAACAAATCAGTGATAAATGTGACATGTATTGAGGGTGGGCGCTGCAATCGTCCATAAAACAGAGCGGACTGGTCAAAAAAGTAACCCTTCACCCAAGAGGATTTATTAAATGCTCTTTGCAACTATTCTATTATTATTCCATGTGCT
>CAZOWJ010000171.1:0-4405 GCA_964583415.1 uncultured Desulfocapsaceae bacterium | reverse complement strand
AACAAAAAAAGAGATCACACCTCAGTGTTAACCCAAGACCTCATCTGACCTGCTTGTGAACCTATCCCGGCTGCTCATCATTACAATATTCAACCTGGCGCTGCTCGTTTCTGTTCCGTTTGCCGCCTATGGCATAGCAAACGGTCCGGCCGAAACAACGCTTGCCTATTTCCGCCAGGTACCGTGTCTTCAAGAAGAATCATATCAATACCATAAAGATATCGTCCGGACACTGTCCTACACCAGGATGAGAGCTTTCAGAGCGTTCTGCTCACTGCCTGAAATTACTGCAGCCCAGGCCATAGAAGCCCTTCAGCGTCTGGTATTTTATCCCCTGAGTTTTGATCAGGTTGAAATTCTGGAAACATTTTTCAGAATTGACACGGCAACCCTTGAAGAGGGATGGTACATTCTTGAAAAAACGGCCGGGCTGAAGTTCACCGCAATGCAGGCAGCATCTGCAATGAACGGCATAGCAGCACTCGACGCTGGTACGTTCTTTTCTATCCTCAACACTTTGCTGACCCTTGATGAGAGCGGCTGTTGGGCCGCAAAAGCCCTTTTTAATGTCCAGTCAATTCAGGGCCATGAGGTTATTGCAGGATTGACTATCATCGAGATGATGAGTGCAACACAACATATGTCAGCTGAAAAAGGCTCCATGGCCTTCGTTAAAGAGCCTCAACTCGTCCTTGAGCTCCTGGAGACGCTGCAGCAATTGCCCGAAACAGATGCAAATAATATTGCCGCCCTGTTTTCATCGGAGCAGATGACGGCTCAGTCCAGTCTTTTCTGGTTGCAGAACTATTTTACGCTCCCCATAAACAGTGAGGAGAGACGTTATTTCGAACTTTCAGACAAGCACAAATCAACACTTCTGGGTGCCTTCTCAGACGGTTCAGACTACCTGATATGGAAGCTCAACAACCTGCACAGCGTCACCAATGACTATGGCGGTGAAATCGGTACCACCACGCTGGTCAAAAGTAGTGACGAACAACTCCGGGAGATTTTTGAAAAACTGCACCCGCTCGCCCGGCAAAGATATACTGCCAAGTTTGGGCGCGCCTTGATAGAAAAAGAGCGATACAAGGCGGTACGTGTCCTCAAGGAGGCTACCGCACAAGCCCGGAAGCTGACGGCAAAGGACCTGACTTCAGCCAATATCTACATCCTGCTCTCGCGGGGAAGTGAGCTCTACGATTCTTCCTTCCGAGATATCCTGGTGCCGGTCCTGCTTGGTCGAATAGGCCGGAACCATCATTCGAACCTGCTCTCTTTCCTGATACAGACAGACCCTGAAAACGGCTATATTTCTGATTTTATCATCAGTTGTGCACAGAAGGGAAAGCTCACCACATTTTTTCCCGAAGATCCAATTGAACAGCGTAAAATTCTTGATCTGGTGACCCGTTCGGCATTCCAGGATGAGCAAAGTCTGATTTTGTTTGCCGCCACCTTCAGTGCCCTTCTTGAGAAAATACAACCTGAAGTGCGCACCTATTTGTTAGATAGAATAATCTCAACAATCCAGCAGCCTGATTCAACCTTTGCCCTGCAGCTGCGTGTCATTCTTCAGTATTACAAAATTGAGCATCCAGATCTTCTATCTGCCACCGATCTTGACAAAATTGCAGAAATCATCAAGCGCTATGGTAGGGTTGATCTATCACCCTTTGTCACCACTGATTTTTCCAGGTGGAAAAAGGATCGCCAACTGGCCAGTTTATCAATATTTCAATATGACGATGATGGCAGTATTTCTTACCACTCAAACAGTCGAAACCTAATCAGTAACGGCTATAGACCAAGACTGTCGGAAAAGCTTTCTCTGCTGGCAGAGAGTAACGCCGACCAGCAGAAAGCACAAAAACTAATCAAACAGGCAAAACGTAACCCGGACCGCATGGTGAGTGAGCTCTACTCGCTTTCTGTTAAAGCGCCGATAATCGTCGAATGGTATAAATTGGTAAATGGCATTGAACTATCCCATGCAGTTGCGGTATATCAGAATGAAATCAGACAGCAAGAGCTTCTGAAACAATTTCTCGAGCAGAAAATGGAAATGTTCGCCCAACGAGGACACAGTTACTGGAGAGGTGAACAGCTCATTGAACCGATGAAGAAGATCATTGAAACAGGAGCCATATCGAGCGACTCCATTTCAGCAATCAACCGGTTCATGAGTATCGGTTCCTGCGGTGGACTAAGAATCTACACCCAGTTAAATAAATTATTCAACAATACCATTGACATCCTGGCAACCGTTGGAACCGGCAAGGCTGTTGTCAATGACCCATATAATCGACAACTGTTTGAAATCATAGCTACAACCCCTGACACTATCGGCTGGGAAGAAATCGGTCGTCGGTCAGCATCAATATTTGCCAAAGGAAGAGGCAGTGATTACCTTCAACCCGGTTCACTTCCGGCAATCCTGCATAAAATGATGGACATACGTAAACTGAACTGATGCCACTTCACAAGCGAAAAGAGCTCCAGGGCCTCCTTAACAATATCAAGACAGGGAACCACAAGCAGCTGTATCTCTGTTTTGGCGAGCGCTACCTCTGCCAACAATCCGCAGAACAGATTGAAAAGGGTTTCCTTCAGACTACCGGCGGGGCTGTTCATACCATTGACGGGTCCGCCGAAGATAATAGCAAGATTCTCGCAAGAATACTCAGTTTCAGCCTGCTGCCCGGAATCCAGATATACCGGGTCAGTGATTCGAACCTCTTTCTCAGCAAAGATATCAGCGCCCAAATCTGGGAAAAAGCGGAAAAGGCCCATCAGCAGAACAAACCCAAAAGTGCAGTTCGCCATCTTTTGAGCTTGATCAATACAGCAGCAATCAGCCCTGACACCACAACTGTTTTTTCAGATATCTCCAGAGACCAATGGCAGAAATTATTTGGTTTCGGGCATCCGGGGGACGATCTCGGCTGGGCCGACGCATTGCTTGCCAACAGTGGAGTACAATCGATTTCTTCTCCAGCAAGGACAGTCGATCGGTTTCTTTCGGCAATCGAGCAGGGGTTGCCAGCCAACAACATTTTATTACTCACCACAGAAAACATCGATAAACGTAAGAAACTGTTCAACCAGATAAAGACCTATGGTGAAATTGTCGATTGTTCTGTGACACCCGGCTCTTCGCGCAATGCAGTCCGTGAACAGAAAGAAATTGTCCAGGAGATGGTCAGGAGTACGCTTACACAATTTAATAAAACCATAGAACCGCGGGCGCTTGAACTCCTTTTTGAGCGAGTCGGTTTCCACCCTGTAGGTGTGGTTATGGAGGTGGAAAAGCTTGCACTTTTTATAGAAGAGCGTGAAAAGATTAGTGTCAACGACATTGAGCTGATGGTCGCCAGAACCAGAGAGGATGCCATTTTTCAGCTTACCGAGGCACTCGGTAACAAGAACAGGCAACAGAGTCTGACAATTCTCAGCCATCTCACCAGAGACGGCGTTCACTCCCTTGCAATACTTGCTTCAATTCGTAACTACTTCAGAAAGCTGCTCATTTTTCGGTCTCTGCAGCTCACCGGGCACCCTGCCTGGACTAGAAACATGAACGCCAATAGTTTCCAGAACCAGTATCTTCCGGCTCTCAAAGAAAAAGGAGCCTGGAGTGATCTGCTCAAAGGACACCCGTATGCTCTTTTTATGAGCTTCAGCAAGGCTTCAGATTTTTCAATCTCCGCTTTAAAGAAGTCACTCGCCCTCGTTCTGGGAGCGGAGTACCGGTTAAAAGGCGCGCCCATACCGCATAACATTGTTCTGGAAGAGTTGTTATTGTCACTGATTACATCGATCAGCATGAGACAAAAGTAAAACCAAACCTTCAATTAGCACATTGCAGGATTGAAAACGGACCGATAAAGATTATAATTTATGCAGAGAAGAGCCGAAGGTCCTGAAGATTAACCATTTAAGTACAATGAATTATAACAGGAATGACCGAAAAGAAAGGTGATCTACGGGGATCGGTTTTAACCGAAGAGGTGGTAGAGACAAAGAAACCTCCGTTATACAAGGTCCTGCTCCATAATGACGATTACACGTCCATGGAGTTTGTTGTAGCAATATTGGTAAATATTTTTCAGAAATCCAAGCATGAGGCAACTGCCATTATGCTCAATGTACATAACGACGGCGTCGGTATCGCAGGTGTTTTTCCCCGAGAGATATGCGAGACCAAGATAGCTATTGTTCATGAGTTTGCAAAGAAAAACCAATTTCCGTTACGCTGCACTATGGAAAAAGAGTAGCAAAAATTTTTAAACGAGTGATACACATGCTGAGTAAAACACTAGAGACATCGTTGATAAAGGCAATCAAAGAGGCGAAAACCTACAACCATGAATTTGTTACCGTAGAGCACATGCTCTACGGGCTC
>CAZOWJ010000170.1:0-4443 GCA_964583415.1 uncultured Desulfocapsaceae bacterium | reverse complement strand
GAAACAGGGATATACTGATCCCGGCGACAAAAAGGAGCACCAGAAGCACCACATAGTTAGGTGCGATTGCCAGCAGGGACATCGGAATTGCAGTCATCGCCGGTGCGAGAATGATAAAATACCTGACGCTTACTCGATCAGCCAGTTTGCCAATGAGCGGATTCAGAAGTGCCGGAATCTGCATAATAGTGGAAAGCAGGCCAGCCTGAGTCAAATTAAGTGAAAATTTCTCAATAATAAACGGAAGCAGTGGTGCAAGAAAACTTGAATAGATATCATGAATGAAATGGCAGGCAGAAAGGAGTAGAACACTCCCAGCCTGGAACGATTTATTGTTTTGTCGGACCGGTTCTTCTTTCATCTCAATTACCATACATGGTGTATACTACATTTTTAGTTCCTGATTACAAGCTCTTTACACCATCTGAAAAGGGAGTTCAGTACTTATTTGCAAATGCACAATAAATAGTAGGTTTTTACATTCTCTGCTCTTTAGGCCGTTTAAAAATCGTTCCTGTTGACCAGAAAGGCGATCTCGGCAGCTGGCCGATGCTGAAAAATATAAAGGGCTTTCGAACGGGAGCTATCACCAAAATCCCCGCACCTTCTCCCATATATTTGCACTGCCGGAAATAGAGTTCTTGTTCACAGCAAGATCGCATATTATAGTAACCATAAGTTATTTTAACTACTTGCAAAAAGGTCTCCTGTTATGAATGAAAAATCTCCCCGGCAGTTCAGGCTGCTGATCACGATCAGTGTGCTCTTCACCATACTGATTGTAACCTTCGGTCTATTTTTTAGACAACTCATCTACTGGCAGACTTCTGAAATGCTGCTTGAAGAATCAGATCGGTATTTCTCACAGGTTCGGGACCAGCTTCTGCTGGATTTTCTTTCAACAAGGAAATCGGTACATCAAACCGTCCGTATCCTCGGCAAGACCGAGATCATCTCCGCAGAAAACCTTGATCAGCGGCTGGAGTCGGTTCCCGTCTTTTATGAAGCGATTAGAGCAGATCCCTATCTCTCGGCATTGCAGGTAGGGTATGACAATGGTGATTTTTTTATCGTTCGGGCACTTGATAGCCGTTTACGTGAACTGTTTAAGGCCCCACCTGAAGCAGACGTGATTGTCGACAATATAACGACAGATGGAAACAATAAACGGGTCCTGCAACGATTCTTGTACGACAAATCACTGGCTGTGCTCGGTCATGCCCGATTACAGTCTACAACCTACGATCCGCGCACCAGGCCCTGGTTTAAAATTGCCTTAACCAGTGATCAGCCGGTTGGAACCGAACCATATTTTTTTAAGTTTATGCAGCAAACGGGTCTCACCATCGGATATCGACCTGCTGATGCAGAGGCGGTTATTGCCGGGGATATTTCCCTCTATCATCTCTCACAGACATTGGCCAATCATCAGCAAACACCTCGATCAGAGCTCATCCTGCTTGACAAATCTGGAAATGACTACTGGGTGACAGCATATAAAAATCCTGCCAAACTGATGACAAAACCACCGGGTAATCAGGAACGCTCTCGTGCTGCTGACATGGGAACCCCTGTATTGGATTATGCCGCCACCCTCCCGAATATACTCGATTCGTTTTACAAGTTTTCCTACGATAACGAAAACTGGCTCGGTTCGACCAGGAACCTCAATATGGAAGGACGGGAGAATTTTTATCTTGTCAGCCTGGCACCAGAAAAAGAGATACTCAAGGCTGCACGCAAGCTGCAGAACAAGGTACTGACGTATACAGTCATAATGATCCTGCTGGCGATTCCCTTCACCTGGTTCCTTGCCAGGAAAATCTCCAGCCCTATTAAACTGCTTGCCGAAGAAACAAGACGAATATGTCGCTTCGACTTTAACAGCCAGAAGAGAAGCCATTCAATTATCAAGGAAGTAGAAGAGCTCGGCCAGGCAATGGATATGATGGAACTGACCATCGGTAAATTTATATCACTCATCACCTCTCTTGCCAGTGAACAGGATTTTGACAAACTGCTGAAACGAATTAACCAAGAGATCATGACCATCAGTGAAGCGGATGGTGCATTTTCATACGTGGTTGACGAGGCCAGTAACTCCCTTGTCCCCGGTGCAGTCCAGACCCGGGTGAAAGGTTCTCTGGATCCTGAAATTCTCCCGACATATGATCTTGGGGGTAATGGCGCGCTCGTGCAGATTCTTGATAAGGGCGAACGGGTGGTTGAACCACTGAATGTGATCATCACCGATGACAGACTGGCGAGGCAGTCCGGCCTCAAATCGGCACAGGTGATCGTCATTCCGGAAAGAAACCGCCGGAAACAAGCCATCGGCGTCCTCTGCCTGATTTTCAACAATGAACGACAGATCGACTCAGAAGAACAGGAAGGGCGTCTTGCCTTTATTGATGCACTCTCCGGTTTTGGTGCCGTCACCCTTGAGAGTCGCCAGATGCTCAGGATGCAGAAAAATCTTCTGGAGTCCTTTATCAAACTACTGGCCGGTGCTATTGACTCAAAATCCCCCTACACCGGTGGTCATTGTCAGCGGGTTCCGGTCCTCACCAAGCTGATCGCCCAGAAGGCCTGCGAATCACAGGATGATGAATTTACCAATTTCCACATCACAGACGAGCAGTGGGAAGCCCTGCATATCGCCAGCTGGCTTCACGACTGCGGTAAAGTAACAACACCTGAGTTTGTTGTTGATAAGGCAACAAAACTGGAGACGATCTACGATCGCATCCATGAAATCAGGATGCGTTTTGAGGTGTTGAAAAAAGACGCACACATACGTTACTGGGAACAACGGGTACAGGGATATAATGCAGAAAGAGCCCGGCAGCAGCTTGAAGCGAACTGGCAGGAACTTGATGATGAATTTGCTTTCGTTGCCGAATGCAATCTGGGCGGGGAGTATATGGCCCCTGAAAAGATAACACGTCTGCAGCGAATTGCCAGCCGCACCTGGATGAGAACCATTGATGACCGTTTAGGAATATCCTGGGAAGAAAGCCAGCGCAAAGGGCGAACTGCACCGCCCTCCTTGCCAGTTGAAGAATCGCTTATTGCCGACCGTGACGACCACCTGTTTATCCGGCCGGAACAGGAGAAAGTCAGTGATCAAAATGATTATGGCTTTGTATTGGATGTGCCCAAATACCTCTACAACCGCGGCGAGCTTCACAATCTCAGTGTCGCACGGGGCACACTCACCGGTGAAGAACGATACCAGATCAATGATCATATCGTCCAGACCATCATTATGTTAAAAAAGCTGCCGTACCCTAAACATTTAAAGGAAGTACCCGACATCGCTGGCGGCCACCATGAGAAGATCGATGGAACCGGCTACCCTCGAAAATTAACGGGAGACCAGATGTCTCTGACGGCAAAAATGATGGTAATTGCCGATATTTTTGAAGCACTTACCGCCTCAGACCGACCATACAAAAAATCAAAGACGCTGGGGGAAGCGCTGAAAATTATGGGTTTTATGGAAAAAGACCATCATATTGACTCAAAGCTTTTCAGGCTATTTCTGACAAGCGGCGCCTATCTCGACTATGCCAGGGAATATATGAACCCTGAGCAGATTGATGAAGTCGATATACATGAATTTATTCAGCCTTGAATAATCTATGTCTTATATCCTCCTTATCCTGACAACGCTCTTCTGGTCCGGCAACTTTGTTCTGGGCAGAGCTATGCATGCTGAAATCCCGCCGTTTTCCCTTTCTTTCTGGCGCTGGGTTATCGCTCTGGGGATTCTCTGTCTGTTCGCTGCCAAACATCTCTATCGCCAAAGGAAGCTCGCCCAGAATCATTTCCGTTTTATCATAATCCAGGGTCTGCTTGGTGTAACCGCTTTTAACTCACTTATTTATCTGGCCATACAGACCACAACAGCCATCAATGCTGTATTGATAAACTCCTGTATTCCTGTATTAATAGTAGTCTGCTCCTGGGTCATGTATCGCGAGGTTATGACGGTAAGACAATATGTCGGAGTGATTGTTTCACTTTTCGGTGTTGTTCTGATTATCGCCCATGGTGAGATCGATTATCTACTCAATCTAAGATTTAACCCCGGTGATTTATTCGTTTTTGCAGCTGCCGTAGCATGGGCGCTCTATTCATCAAACCTCCGTAACTATCCCAAAGAGCTGCACCCGTTTGCTTACCTGACAGGAATTGTGATGGCTGGACTCATTCTCCTGACACCATTCTACCTTTTTGAACTCTCTACTGTTGGCGGGTTCAGAGTGGGTACCGCATCAATTTCAACGATCTTGTACCTCGCTCTTTTTGCCTCAGTACTCGCCTTTATATTCTGGAACCGTGCGGTTCGAATGATTGGGGCAAATCGCGCAGGACCGTTCATTCATCTGATGCCTGTGTTCAGCACGATTCTGGCAGTTATCTTCCTCGGTGAAACCA
>CAZOWJ010000169.1:0-4525 GCA_964583415.1 uncultured Desulfocapsaceae bacterium | reverse complement strand
TATGTGGTGCTTCTGGTGCTCCTTTTTGTCGCCGGGATCAGTATATCCCTGTTTCATGTCCCTGCTCCGGTGATGGTCTATCGTGTTTCCGGTGGGAAAACAGGCAGGGGGATGAGTTTATTTATGACCGGCGGAGAACTTGCGCGAACACTGGGACCACTTGCTATTATCGGAGCAGTATCCCTGCTTGGCTTCGATGGTTATTATCCGGTTATGATCATTGGTATTCTTGTATCGCTGGTAATGTATTTTAAATTCAAAGACATACCGATCACCTCATCATCAACCGAGAAATCTTCACTCCGCAGGACCATGAAAGAACTGAGGGGATTACTAATCCCTCTTTCAGCAATCGTAATCCTGCGTGGTTTCATGCATGCATCTCTTACCGCCTTTTTGCCACTGTATATTCTCCAGGAAACAGCAGATGTCTGGCTGGCCGGTGTTGCCTTGTCTCTTTTTGAGGCAGCAGGGGTTTTAGGAATCCTGGCAATCGGTACACTCAGTGACCGGTTCGGCAGACGGAACATGCTGCTTTTTTCCCTTGTCATTGCCCCGGTCTCCCTGCTTGTTTTTATTGCCAGTCCTGAGTGGCTTCAATTTCCGGCACTCATGATCACAGGTTTCACCTTGCTCTCCACAACTCCGGTAATGCTTACCATGATCCAGGAGACATCTGAAGATGGTTCTTCTTCAGCAAACGGATTATTCATGATGATTAGTTTCCTGGCCCGCTCTGCGGTCGTTGTCGTGGTTGGATTTACGGCTGATCATATCGGGCTTGAAAGCACCTATATTCTTAGCGCCGTGTTGGGATTGCTTGGAATTCCGGCTATTTTCATGCTTCCCCGAAGAACGGCTATACCGACAACAAGCTGAGGGATGTGGATGATGGCAGAAAAATGGTTTTTCGCTGAAACAGGAGAATGATATGGCAAAGAAGATAATTATAATTGGTGCTGTTGCGCTGGGGCCTAAAGTCGCCTGTCGCTTGAGGCGTTTAGATCCCGAGGCAGATATATTGCTGATCGACCGTGACGATCTCATATCGTATGGTGGTTGCGGAATACCTTATTACGTCGGCGGTGACATTAATGACCTCGAGGACTTGTACAGTACAACTTCACATGCCGTCAGGGATGTAGAGTTTTTCAGGGACTGCAAGGGTATAAAAGTGATGACCAGGGTTGAGGCAACTGAAATTGATCGCAGAGCCCAGTCTCTTACAATTAAACATTTGGCCACCGGAGAGACTGAGTCGCTCGGTTATGATAAGCTTGTCCTGGCAACCGGCGCCAAGGCCTTTCGCCCTCCCTTTCCCGGTGCTGAACTGGAGCGGGTTTTTACCATGTCAGATCTTCATGACGCCGAGAAACTAAAATCCCTCATGACAGCAGGCAAGGTTGGCAGGGCTGTTGTTATTGGCGGCGGGGCGATCGGTCTTGAGATAACGGAAGCCCTGACAGATCTCTGGGGGATTGAAACGACCTTGATAGAAATGGAGGACCAGTTGCTGCCGACCCTGCTCGGAAAATGCATTGCCCGGGCAGTTGCAACTGAGCTGCGGGCGCATGATGTAACGCTTCTGCTTTCAGAGCGTGTTATGGAGATAGAACAAGAAGAAAATTCACCTGCGCTTAAGGTACAAACCTCCAGTGATACGATCGAGGCCGATATCGTTGTGATTGCTGCTGGGGTTAGGCCGAGCAGTGAACTGGCTATATCGGCAGGAATTGCTGTTGGTCAATCTGGTGGAATCCTTGTTGATCGCCGGCTTCGCACCAATGATCCGAATATTTATGCTGGCGGTGACTGTATTGAAACAAGAAATCTTGTAAGTGGAGAAAATATGATGATGGCGCTTGGCTCCCTTGCCAATCGGCAGGGGCGCATCATTGCCACAAACATCAGCGGAGGAAACAGTCATTTCCAGGGTACTGTCGGGACATTTTGTGTGAAAGTTTTTGACCAGGGCGTCAGTAAAGCCGGCCTTACCTTCCGACAGGCAAAGGAAACCGGTTTTGACCCGATCTATGCTGTGGTCTCTCAGGCCGATCATGCACACTTTTATCCCAGTTCAGAAATGATTTATCTGTCTCTTCTTGCTGATCGCAAGAGTAGGCGTATTCTAGGCGTGGAGGCAATCGGCAGACATGGAGACGCGGTGAAATCTCGGGTCGACACCATTGCAGTTCTCCTGAAACACGGTATCGATGTGGATGAAGTCTGCAGCATGGAAACAGCGTATGCCCCTCCATTTGCCTCTGCGATGGATGTGATCAATAACGCAGGGAATGCCCTTGATAATGTGCTGGCAGGTTTCAATAGAACGATTGATGCCGCCGATTTTCTTGATATATTCCATCAAGGAGTGATAAAGGTTATCGATATCAGAGGAGAACGTGAGGCTCAGCCGTTTATTGACGAGTATGGTGAGCAGTGGCTGAATATTCCACAACCGGAAATGAGAGAGAGGGTCGATGAAATTCCTGATGATGAACCACTTTTCCTGTTTTGTGATACTGGATCCCGCTCCTACGAGGCGCAGGTCTTTTTAACATCGAAGGGGATTATCAATACACGGCAGGTCCAGGGAGGGTATGCCATGGTTCGTATGACTGACCCGACATTTGGTTTGCTTCCCGGTAGGAGCTAGTATGGAGTTACCTGTGGAACCGATTGGTGTGATTAAGAGCCCCTTTAAGACACTTGCAAATATGCCGGTTCAGCCAAAGGGTGCAGCGGGTACAGAGGGTGAGGTTCTGGTGGATTTAGAGTACGTTGAGGGGTTGGCTGATCTTGACGGTTTCAGTCACATCTATCTGATTTACTCTTTTCATCGTGCCGTACGAACCGAATTGAAGGTTATTCCCTTTATGGATGACAGTTTAAGAGGGGTATTTTCTACCCGTTCACCGCTGAGACCAAATCATATCGGATTATCTGTCGTTGAGCTACTGAGTGTAAAAGAAAACAGCTTGATAGTTCGAGGTGTGGACGTCCTCGATGGTACACCGCTCCTCGATATCAAACCATATATTGATGTTTTTGACAGGGTCGTTCAAAGCAGGTCCGGCTGGCTCACCGCAGGTGAACATGAGGTGGCGAAAAAACGCTCTGATACTCGTTTCGTTTGAGCCGATGCATGATTTTCCACATTTCTATTATTCCCCTCAGGCTGCACAAGAGTGTCTACGTTAGATGTTTCATGTGCATATGCAAAATAGTGGTTGTATGGGTTTTGCCAATAAGGTATTTCGTTAAAAACTTAAATTTATGTTCAAAGTGTTGACACAAGGTGATCGAAGAAGTAACTAGAGTCATAATTTGAGCATATGTTCACATGGGTTAAAACAACGGACAGATTATTTTTATAGGATACAAAATGGATACACAGCTGCAGGAAATTGAACAATTTATTAGCATGTGGCCCGACTCGTCAGCATTCTGCCGGGAGCCGTTTATACAACTGAAAGCGCATCTTCAGGAACTCGAAGGCGCAAACATCCAGTTTATCGCACGGCCTGGCGTGACGTATTCACTCAGGGGTACTCATGCAAATCAGCATGATCGTCCGCTTTTTACAATGATTGATGTTATAGATGATGAACCGCGGTGGCTGTCGATTTGTTTTTACGGTGAAATGGTGAGTGATCCTGAGGAGCGGGGTGATTATGTTCCTGGAGGTTTACTTGGTGAAGACGGTCTCTGTTTTGATATTGAATCGGGGAACGAGGAACTCGTCTCTTATGTAATTGCACGCATTGATGAGGCTTACAGCGCCGCTTGCTCAAGCTGATACAGTTTTTTCTAACGGAAAGCGTATGACACTGTCACATTTCACCATGTTGTTCCTTATCCTGCTGTTCTTTGTGGGAGGATGGGTTTTCTTCAGTTACCTGCTCAATTCGGAAATGAAAGACCCAGACGGGTATGCTCGGGTGACTGGAAATTGCGGTGACACCATGGAACTCAGTTTCAAGGTGGAGGATGGTACGGTCGCGGAAACCCATCACTGGTCAAACGGCTGTTCCATCAGCAGTCAATGTATAGAATCTGCAGCACGAATTGTTCTGAACAAAACACCACATGATATCAGGTCGATAAATATGATGCATATTATGGATGATGTCGGCAGGTTGCCCGATAGTCATCTTCACTGTGCTCAACTGGCTGAAACAACTTTGCAGAAAGCCATCGATGACTATCAGCAGAAAATAGAGACATGAGTCTGAAAGAATCAACCATCTACACATCAATCGAAAGCCTGGACCTTAAATACGATACGAAACGTCTATCTAGGATCGATTCAGCAAATGTATGGGTATCAAACGGCTGATCGCCTGCTATCGTAACGTTAACAGTACCTTAACTCTCTATAATAAAATCTGATTGCCACTAATATTCAGCTTCTCGATTTTGCGACGGGAGACAGATTAAATTTTTCTATATGGTGTCAAGAGGACTGATTTTTTTCACGTATTTATGAAAAATCAATCTGCCCCCTATTTTGGAAGCAGAAAAA
>CAZOWJ010000168.1:0-4537 GCA_964583415.1 uncultured Desulfocapsaceae bacterium | reverse complement strand
TTCATCCTGCCGACTGCGTTGTCTTCAAAAATTATTTGGGGGTAGTCGGTTGTTAGCCATTTCTTATTCTTGTCTTCCATTTAAAGTCTCCTTAACAATTGTTTGTACTTAATCTGTGACGTAAGACTATGATATCATCTGATGTTACAAAAGATTATTCCTGCATATTCTCGGGAAATTAAACCATGAACGCTACATGAGCCCTCCTTTAGAAAATAGACTGCCTATATTAATCCCATCCGCCAATAACATTTTGATTAAGATCTATCAGTGCTCCTGTCATCATTTCAGACTGGTCACTGAGAAGATATGCAGCCAGATAGGCGATATCAAAGGGACGTAAAATACGGCCAAAAGGCAGTTGGGCTTCCGTTTCCTGAAGCCAATTATCGCCTCCTCCCAATGCTTTCTGAACCATATCTTCGTGTGGCGTATAGGTCCAACTCATGTTGATACCGTTGACCCGGATTTTATCACTCCTGAGCGCATGGGCGTTATTTTTTGTCAAGGTGGCAAGAGCGCCTTTTGATGCCGAGTAAGCCATGATATAGGGAGGACCGCCGTGACTGGTATCACTGATGATGTTTACGATACTGCCACCGCTTTTGTGTCTTTTCATGATTTTGACTACCTCTTGAGTCATAATAAACGGCGCCCTTGCATTTATAGCAAACAGTAGATCCCAAAGCTTTACCGATGTATCTTCAATCGTCCCGCGGTCAGTAAGTCCGGCGGCATTGACCAGGCCATGGACTTTTCCGAATGTCTCATCGCAGACTCGCACAACCTCGCGGCAATTCTCCTCAGCTGTCAGGTCGGCTGGTACAAATTGACAGGAACACTCGAGCCCCTCAATTTCACGCGCTGCTGCTTCTCCATTTTTGGTGTTGCGACCGCAGATGACAATGCCTTCGGCACCTTTTCGTGCGAGATGCAGCGCAATTTCTTTACCCAGACCTTGGGTACCACCGGTAACGATAAATATTTTCCCGATGACTAATTCTTTTCCATCCGGTGACATGCGTTTCTCCGTTTTTCATGGTACTGAGAGGCTCAGTAGGGAGGGAGTCAAGCTCCTGAACAGGTCGATCATCAGTTTCTGCAATTCATCGATGGTTCTTTCATTTACTCACCTTTCTCTCAATGCAATTCTCTGCCACCGGAAACATTGAGTGTACTTCCGGTTATAAATTCAGCATCGTCAGAAGCTAAAAGAATAACTGCTTTAGAAATGTGATCTATTTTATATCCTAAAACTCGAACCAGCAGGTACCGTCGCCGATCGTGTGTCGCTGCAAGCCCGTTCCTGTTATGCAGATTTTTTAGTTCTTGTCCTCAATATGATGAAGAGCGTCCAGCCATGCAAGTGTCTCGAGCAGATTTATTTTTTTAAAAAATCAACCCAAACAACGCCTTTTTGGGAGCTTTCCACACATTTTTCAACGAACCGAACACCCTGTATTCCTTCCTGGATTCCAGGATAATCCTTATCCGTCTCAGTTAAAGGTTCACCGGCCAGCTTTTTTGCCAGAGCCATTATAAAACCCCGGTAAATATTGGCAAAGGCAACGTAATAACCTTCGGGGTGTCCCGCCGGAATCCTGGAAAGGGATGAAGCTTTATCGTACGTTTCATCCCGTCCTCGAGAGAAGATCTGTACCGGCTTATCACCATAGGAAAACTTTAAATGGTTAGGGTCTTCCTGAACCCAGAATAAAGACCCTTTTGTTCCGTAAATTCGTACTTGAAGACCATTATCGTGCCCGCAGGCAATATAGGATGCCCAATAGAGTCCCTTGGCTCCATTGGAATAGCGCACCATGATGGATGCGTTGTCATCCAGCATTCGTCCTTCCCCGAAAATATCAAGACTGGCACATAGGGAGCTTATTTCCAGGCCCGTCATTGAGGATACCAGGTGTTCCATATGACTTCCTAAGTCTCCAGCACAGTTTGAGATACCGCTTTGATCGGGATTCACTCTCCAGGCCGCCTGCTTGTCCCCCATATTCTCCACCGGCGCTGCCATCCATCCCTCGGGAAACTCGGCATTCACAAACCGGATTTCGCCGATTTCACCATTCTCTATCATTTGCCGCGCTTGAGTTATCAGTGAATAGCCGGAGTAGGTATAAGTTACACAGAAGAGCAGGTCTCTTTTCTCGGCCAATTGCCTCAGTTCCTCTCCCTGTGCTACATCGATGGTCACTGGCTTATCGCAGACTACGTTAATTCCCTTCTCAAGAAAGGCTTTGGCGATGGGATAATGAAGGTGGTTTGGAGTTACGATAGAAACAAAATCGATAGGATCTTCCCGGTTCGTCTCAGCTTCAGCCATTTCCGTATAACTATTATACAATCGCTCTCGATCAATACCCAGTTTTTCACCTGTTTTTAAGGTGTTTTCGTAATCCCGAGAAAAAGAACCCGCAACTAGAGACGCCAACCCATCCAATCCGATGGCCTTCCGATGCACATCGCCGATAAACGATCCCCGGCCGCCTCCTACCATCCCATACTTAATCATCCCTATTCCTCCTGCCATTTACCACCACGACGGCTCTTAAAACGAGCTCTCATCGAAGTCCTTTAGTTTTCTGTAGCAGAGGTCAGCGGCTTCCTGGGAGTCCATATCCCAGAGGTCCTGACGGAAAAGCTCCAGGGAGAAGTAACCTTGATAGCCAGCGTCCAGAGCAGCTTGCACCCAGCTCTTTGCATCGGCCACCCCTTCCCCGGGAAATGTCCTCGTGCTGCAGACCTCAAGCTCCTGCTTAGGCCGGTCTTCAGTGTCGTTAATGTGGAAAATAGATACAGGAAACCTGAAGCTGGCCAATGCTGCAGGTTTCACCCCGCTCCTATACAGATTGTGAATGTCAGGAGCGAGACCGACCGACGTCTCTCCGCTTGCCTCGATGATCTCCTGTGACAGGTCCAAATCCCGCACGGTAAACTCGGGATATCCGATGGGCTCAAAAACAACCTGCACTCCGTATTTCCTAAATATTTTGCTCATGAAGCTCAGCCTCTCACTGTTGGTCTTCCTGAACTCTCCGGGAGGTAGGAGGGGACCGTATGAATCAAACCAGCGTGCAACAGGAGCAATGACCGCAGGACATTCAACCAGCTTACACATCCTCCCTACCAGTTCGCATTCTGCCTCCAACACAGAGAGGTTTTCTTCTGGCACCAGATAGGCATCTTCCAAAGCGTTCACCGTCAGGACGCTCAGTCCGTACTTCTTCAGCATGCCGGATAACTCTCGGGCGGGCATGTGATAAAGCGCTTCCTTCAGTTTAGGAATACTCAGTTCCACGGCATTGAAACCCGCCTCGGCACTGACCTTGATGAACTCTTCTATCCCACACTGGATAAGAGTGTTTTCATTCAGGGCATATTTCAAGCTCATTTTTATTACCTTTCCGTATCTGTTTATTATATTTTTACTAAAGCTTTTTTCTTATAGGACTCTGTAGCCGCCTTGGCGAGTTTGAGACCAATCATCCCGTCAAAAGCATTGACGGGAGATTCCTTACCGTCAAGAACACAATCTACAAAGGCTGCTATTTCCAGTTCATAGGCTTTCTCAAACCTGCCCAGGCACCAGTTTGCCAGATCATACGTCATACCCTGTCCATCTACCTTGACGAAGGGAGTTAACTGCTGCTGACCGATATAAACGCTGCTCTTGGTCCCAATGACTTCTGTTCTGACATCATAGATATCATTTGCATTACGGCTGACTTCAATATCGGCTAGAGCTTTATTAGCAAATGTAATCAACATATGTCCTTGATCGACATCATCCATTTCCTTCAAATAGTGATGTTTAAGTACAGCCCCCTGAGCGTAAATGCTGACAATTTCCTCGTTCATGAGCCATCTGACACAATCCAGGTCATGTATAGCCATGTCGACAAACAGTCCTCCACTCTCCGGAACATAATGTTTCGGGGGGCCGTTTGGGTCCCGCTGGCAGTCGTGAATGTATATGGGTTGGCCGATCTCACCGGCCTCAATCATTTGTTTTGCTGCAACATGCCCGGGGTCAAACCTGCGCATGAAGCCGACCTGCAGATAGGTCTTTGTTGAATTAACTTTTTCAACAATCTTCTCTGCCTCATCAACAGTATATGTTAGTGGTTTTTCAATAAAAATACTTTTCCCTGCATCAATTGTGTCAAACAAAATCTGGTAGTGCTGTTTAGTGGGTGTTGCAATGACCACTCCTTTGATGTCTGGATCTGCAAGGATTTGGTGATAATCTTTATATACCTTCTCTAATCCAAAGTCCTGTACAGCCAAGTCCCTTGCTTCTCTTTGGGAATCGGCAACCGCCATCAGATTTACCCTGCTATTTCTTGCCAGGTTCATGGCGTGCTGATATCCCAGACGGCCTAGACCAATGACCCCACAGTCTAACTTTATTCTTTTATTCATGACAAATTCCTTTCGCTGTATACGCGTCAACATGTTTTAAAGTTAAACAGAAACGGTCAAACGGTTCCCCCCAGGGATCCTTCGAGAGTTGCGAGTTCCT
>CAZOWJ010000167.1:0-4551 GCA_964583415.1 uncultured Desulfocapsaceae bacterium | reverse complement strand
CTAAATCATACCAAGAAAACCCTCTATATTCCGGGTAACCTGTGAATTTAATCCCAAACCGCTTGCCAACTGCTGCATATATTGCTTCTCACCCGGTGTGTCCACTTCTATAGCAAGAAGTGAGGCGGTGTATATCTGGGCAGCCATTTCAGGCTGACCTGCCGCAGATCGGACAACTGCATCAAGGTCCATGGACTTTTTGGCCTCCTGCATGAAAAGGTTCTTTTCTTCCTCTGTCAAACCATCCTCTTGCAGTTTTCCGACGATTTTCTTGATTTCAGTTTCATCAATACGTCCATCTGCCTTGGCCGCGTTTATCATGGCTTTGACGATAATCTCTGCGTCCTGCTCAAGAGCCTGTTTTTCCACAGATGTTTCCGTTTCAAGGAGGGCCCTGGGTGGCTGCTGTGGAGTTTGTCCTGCTTTCTTCAGTGCGGAATAAGCCAAAGAGGCCAGCATCGCAAGTCCTCCGCCTCCGACCGCACCCCTGGCTGAATTTTTTCCACCACCCAGCAAGGCTCCAGCAAGGGCACCTAGCCCTCCTATAGCGGCTTTGTTGCTGCCGAGGCTGCCTAGGACCTCACCAAGAACCCCTCCAAGGCCACCCACTCCAGTTTGTGCTGGCTGGGCGCCTGTTGTCCCACCACCAAGCATATTGCTGAGACCACCCAGTAAATCGTTGAGAGAGCCGCCGGATTTTCCGGCCCCAAGGGCGTTTGACATACGTGCACCACCTGATTGTGACATACCCTGTTGTACTATTGTTCCGAGAATATCCATAAAACCAGCCATATCTTCCTCCATCCTATTTTTTATTATTCAATGTGTCCTTTTGCCATTTTGATAGCAACATCTCTATCCTTTGTAAAAAACCACCACTTCATTTCTGATGAATGAATGCCTGCTTTCTTGTCTTGACCTCTACAGTAAAACCAGTGCCCAAAGCGTTCGACCGTTGCAAAGGGATGGTTCTCTGTACAAAACAGGCCACAAGGTCTAATCTCCTTGTAAAAAACAGTTTCCTCTGGATCTTCAGCGTAAGCCATGTTCTTAGGCAATACGATTTGAGATACATCAACGTTATTGGCTTCTTTTTCGTCAAGCCAATCTGAAATTCTCATTTGACTTTTTTCCTACAATGATTCCAAATATTTAGGCTAGGTGGCGGCCGGAAATTTCATTGTAAACTAAATAGTTACAAAACAAATGAGTGGAGAAAAGAACCAGTAAATAAATTCATTTTTTATACGAGCAATTCCGTCCAAACATCTGGATACAGAGGTGAAGTTCGGATGGAAACTTTCGAACTACAACGCATCGGTATAAAATAGGTCGTGCGGTACATTAGTCAAATGCCTTTTAAGGTTAGGACTCATAAAAAATTGCCCAAACTGGACATCACATTATTCAAGATGCTTTTTAATATCTGCTTGTTTCTCTTTAAGAATGTTTTAGTATTTCGTAACTGTATCTGATTCCATATTCTGGTAAAGAGCTAAACTCCGACAAACAGAAACATTTTAGTCAACTTCAATGAGGTAAAGAAACGTGCAACCTGAAATCATTTTTCCCATTATGTTCATCACCATTTTTGTCTCGTTTTTACTTATTGGCACCTACAATAAGTTTGTCAAATATCAGAATAGAATCGAAGAGGCCTGGAGTACCATCGATGTAGCCCTTAAACGCCGCTTCAATCTTATTCCGAATCTTGTCTCGGCCATTAAAGGCTATGGAAAACATGAGAGTGATATATTTGAAAGCAAAATCAATTACATGAAAGGAGAAAGTGCCACTGACAACCGATTGGAGAATGAAAGTAAAATAACCCACTCCCTCAGCAATCTTCTTGCGGTTGCAGAAGCATATCCTGATCTCAAAGCAAGTGTTAATTTCCTTGAACTGCAAAAAAATCTTGGGGAGATCGAAGAAGATATTCAAGCTGCCCGAGTTCGTTATAACGATATTGTCGCACGATTAAACACCCTGGTAGAATCGTTTCCGTCAAGCCTAATTGCAGCCAAGTTCGGTTTTGAAAAAAAGGAATATTTCTCTCTTGATCTTGCAACACAACGTGAACTGCCGCCAGTACATTTTGACAAGAAATCTAAGTAAAAGAAAAATCCTTCCTATAGTTCTCAAAAAATGTGAAAGTAATCTGCCAGTAGATGACGACCTTTTCCGGAGACTCAGTCCCGTTTAACGTTATTAATTGAAGATTGCCAAGGCTATGGTGAGAATGAGAACTTGCAGGCAATACACCGGAAATAGTTATAGCTGACTACTCCTGCGACTCAGCAAGATTACCATATAACCTCTCGAAAACCTCCAGCATTGCCTCTTCGCCCTCCTCAGCGGCGGTCTCAAGCTCATCGAGCCTTACGCTGATGTTATTCATCAAATCGGCGCAGGTGACAGCTGAAATCGTCTCGTTCGACAAGGCATGGGATAAGGACTCACGCTCAATAAGCGCCAAAGACTTCACCGCCTCAAGTAAACGATCGGGTGACGCCTGCGCTGTTCCATGTTTAATAATGTCCGCCTGGGCCTTTTCCCTGGCATCGTTATAATACTTCAGGACTTGCCTGTAGCTGCTATCGTAAGGTACCCCACGATCAAGCAGTTTTTTTGTCTCATTTATGACCTGGCGATAGGATAGCGAACGCCCCCTGGCAATTTCATACTCTCGATTCGTCTCGGTTTTCCCATGGGTTAATCCCAACCGTTTCATCAAAGGACCCATGGTGAGACCTTGCAGGAAAAGTGATACAGAGACCACACCAAAAACCAGATTGATCAGAAAAGATCGTCCGACAAAATCAGCTGGAAGCCCCAGGATAAGGACCATAGACAATGAACCACGTAGACCACCCCAGACCAGTACATGTCGCCATAGAGCGGGTAAGGGGGTCGAGAAAAAATCAACGATTGGTATTCCTGCATAAACAATGATACTTCGTGAAAACACCACCACCAAAAATGCCAGCATTACCGCCGGTAGATTCATGACAAATGCGCCGGGATCCAGCTCCAAGCCAACCAACAGGAAGATAAACGAGTTGGAAAGAAAGCCCATATATTGCCAAAAGTCCTGAACTGCAACCCGTGTGGATGCACTCATTCCAAAATGCTTTCCAAAAGAACCCATCAGGATACCTGCCGTAACAGTGGACAGCACCCCTGACACATGCAGTTCCTCAGCTATTAAAAATGATCCCCAGGCAACGAGGGTGGTGAGTGTTATTTCGATAAGATGGTCGTCAACCTGCCGGGTCATCACACTGGCTAGACCACCGATACCGGCACCCACCAAAATACCGCCTAGTGCAGTCTTGATAAATGTGACACAGGAAAAAACTATTATTTCCTGTATACCATTTAGTGCAGCTGCAGGCCCATGACTTGATGGAAGTCCGATCACAGCGACAACAATGGCAAAAATTACCACAGCGACACCGTCATTAATAAGTGATTCCCCTTCAACAACTTGATACAGCCGTTTTGGTGCCCCCACTTCCTTGAACAGGGCAAGAACGCTGATTGGGTCGGTTGCAGAGATAACAGCGGCAAACAAAAATGCATGGGACCAGTGAAACTCCTGAAGCAAGCCAAGAAAATTAAAGACCCCAAAAGTACCAAGAGCTGTCAGGCAGGTGGTAATTAGAACACCTGCAAGAGCAAGAAAGGCGATATGAGCCCCATTTTTTTTTAAATCATCAAACGGTAAATGGTAGGCGGCCTCAAACAAGAGTGGCGGCAAAAACAGCAGCATTAATAGATCTGCGGTTAGATTCACGTCGCTCAATGCTTCTAACTGGATAAAACTGAGGGCCAGACCAGCCAGTACCAGCGCAAGCGTGTACGGCAGCCGAATCCGTCGCGCGAAGATTCCGACGACAGAAGCGATAAGAAGAAGGATAAGAACTTGTACCTCTACATGATGAATCATGTGAAAACTCCCTGCTATTTTTTTACCATTCTGAGATTCTAATCGTTCTTGCCCTGATACAAGTCAGTCGAATACAGACAAGGACCAATTCAACCTTCTGATATATTTTAATCTGATTACCATCAAAACTCAGCTGAGCGCAAGTAACTTAATTTCAACAATAAAGTGAGGGGACTGATTTTACTTTTCGGCCTCCAAAATCGGGGACAGATTGGAATGGCGCTAGTTTAAGCGTTTGCTGCACGATATCTACTCCGGTGCTTCATCTCTTTCATTTCGTGTCTCGGTGAGGTTAATAATTGGTAGTTTTTGGGTCGTCGTTTAAGGCATCTTGGTTCACTACGTCCCGGCCTCTGCTTAATAGGGCAATTGGTCATTGCGACATACAAATCATTGAGCAGTTTAAACCTCTCTGCCTTGCTGACTCTCTCATGATTTAAATGTGGTTCCCAGTTGCGGATAGCCTGCAAACTCCCTTTAAAACTGACAAGCCGAACCGCCATCTCTATTTTTTCTGCTGCCTCGAACATCAACCGCCGAATACAGTTGTAAGATATGAAGTGCATCAAAATTTCTTTACGAATCATTTCTGGTGTTTGACA
>CAZOWJ010000166.1:0-4587 GCA_964583415.1 uncultured Desulfocapsaceae bacterium | reverse complement strand
GCAGCAGCCTCTATCATCGCCAAAGTCACTCGTGACCGTCTGATTTTTCCAGGCTCATCGCCAAAGGCACGCCGATAATCATCGACGATATTTCGTCGATACTTCTTCCATACGCCGACATCAGCCCGGCCGCTTGCAACCACAACCACCATAATATCACTACTGTAGGGATTTACGATAAACGAACCTTCAGGCTCTTTTGCAGACCAGACATAACAGAGTGAACCTTTCGGCCTGCCTCCTTTTGACAAGTCTCTTCCAAATGAAATCAGCAGTCGCGCAGGAGCGTCATCTTTTTCTTTTATCCTTAAGTTTGCCGACTCAATTGTGTCTGAAACTTTCCAACTCCAGACAACAACAGGGTATCGTTGGGGCTCAATTTCAAACTCACGGGAAATTGCTGCGAAACTCGCCTGTGCCGTCGCCTCGATAACCTTTCCCCAATCGTTGTCAACCACCAGCCGGTATTGGGTCTGCTCCGGGTTTGAAGAGCCTGACTTTATTTTCCAATTTTTTAAAAATGATTCAGGTGTTAAGGAAGAAAAAGCGGTGACATCCATATAATCGCTATCATGCAATTCTTCTGCATAGGCCGGAGCGTTTGCACAAAACAAAAACAGCACAAGAAACACTACTATGGCCGGAGATTTTCCTGCTTCCATAGAGTGCTACTTGGTTTTACCATTAAGGGACCAGTCATAATCCAGATATTTGATTCTGACTTCTTTTCCAAGCTGCGCAATACCTTCATGCAGTTCACCTTCGCTATGATCAAGAATGAATTGCACCGGATTATCATTAAAATCTTCACCATACCATTTGAAAATAGAGCTGATATAGAGTGTTTCCCCCTGGAGATAGTTCATCTCTGTGTCAGAAAGAAATGCTCGTGTACTGGCTTCAAGCTGATTATCGAGTGATGATCCCAGATAAGGTTCTGAGATAATTGGCGGGCAGCTCCTGGATGCACAATTCACCGCAAAATGTATTCGGGGTTCGTTCCACTGTTTTCTAATAATGTCATGCTCAATATTGTCGAGCGAGTAGACCTTACCGGCTACGTTCGCAAATGAAATGCTCCATGGGCTGGTAAAAAAAGTTCCGATCTTTTTTATGGATGCAGGCGGGCCATCCCCTTTAAAATTATCAAGAATCAGCTTTATTGTATAGGCGTTATAGGCGTTGATATAAAAGGCCAGCTTCTGGTCCTCAGGTAACATTTCAGGGTCTGTTTTATTTAAGGTGTCAAGATACTGATCAAGTATCTTCTCATCCTTTTTAAACCCCTGATAATCTACCATTCCGTCTGCCACATGGGCCTGCAGCAAATTGTCGAACTGCTGATGTATTGCTATTTCCGCACCACCTGAAAATGTAGCGCCTGCTGAAAACAGCAGCAGTAACATGAAAATATAACCCATGAAATTCCGTTTCATAATCCTCCTTCTGGGTAGTATCCCCCGTAGTTGAACAGCCATTTTAATCTCCCGAACCGGGTGAAACTCTTTTCCGACGATACAGGGACATCACTTTTTTAACCGTTACCGGGAACAGCCCCAGAAGTGCAAAGGATATCAATAGTGTCGGTGATGCTATTCCCGCTACAGAATCAATTTTGGCTATTTCTTTTCCTGCATTTACAAAGACGATCGTTGCCGGCAACATGCCTATCTGGGATACCCAGAAATAGGTACGGATGGGCATTTTGGTGAGTCCCATAAGAAGGTTAATAACAAAAAAAGGAAAAATCGGAATTAAGCGCAGAGAAAACAGGTAAAATGAGCCTTCCTTGTCGATACCCTCATTAATCGCCGACAATTTTCCCCCAAATTTGGACTGCACCCAGTCTCTCAAGATAAATCGAGATGCCAGACAGGCGCAGGTCGCCCCGATGGTTGATGCGACAGACACGACAATTGTCCCGGTAACGAGGCCAAAAAAACCTCCTCCGGCGAGGGTCATTACTGCGGCTCCCGGTAATGACAATGCCGTTACCAGTATGTAAATGACCATATAGACAGAGACCACCATGAAACGATGTGCCTGATAAAGATTTTGGAAACGTGCCTGAGATTCTTTTATATAATCAAGCGTTAGAAACCGACTGAGATCAAAGTAAATAAACAGAGAGACAATAATGGCAAGGGTGAGAACCAAACCGATTTTCATAGTGAGCGATTTGTTCATAAACGCACCGGAGGATTGTTTTTAAGCATATACCAATATAACTCCATTTAATAATCTTCCCATTCTATGCAGTCCTCAGGGCAGTATTTTATCGCTTCATCGACACGTTCCTGATCATAGGAATCGAGTTCGCAGACTTCAAGATACCCGGCTGCATCATTGAATTTAAAAATCTTCGGGGCAACTTCAATACATCCACCGCACTTCGTGCAGGCGCCAAGATCTATCGTTGGGCGTTTAACAACTTTTACTAATCGATTTGACTCTATCTTATCTGAGATCGAATCAGGAAAAAATATTCCCATCTTTAATCACCTTACTCATTCTCCTCTCACCTGTAATTCATCATATTTGTAACTTCCATACTAATGATTGTTAAATGAAAAGCAATCAGGAGCTCTCGATACGCCTGCAATTAACGAACTGTTCTTGTAATCATGGCAATGGTTAATTATTATATTCTGCTGAAAAGTTATTATTGCATTTTGTAACATACTATAACGCTGACGATACCTATCTTCGAGGCACGATAAATAACTGATACTACCAAGAAAGATCGTAACCATACTGGAGAGAACATGAGCATGAACACATTAGCAGAAGGTATTCACTGGGTTGGAGCAGTCGACTGGCACGTTCGTGATTTTCACGGGTATTCGACAATGGAAGGAACGACATACAATGCATTTTTAATAATCGATGAGAAAATCACCCTGATCGATACCGTCAAACCATCCCATCGCCAGGACTTGATGCACAGGATTCGTGAGATCATAGATCCTGAAAAGATAGACTACATAGTTGTTAACCACGTTGAGCTCGATCATGCCGGCTGCCTGGCAGAAATGATGGAAGTGGCAAAACCTGAAAAGATTATCTGTTCACCAATGGGGAAAAATGCAATTATCTCCCATTTTCACCAGGAAGACTGGCCATTTGAAGTGGTAAAGAGCGGTGATGAGATATCACTTGGAAAACGTACCCTTTCATTCCTCGAAACACGAATGCTGCACTGGCCGGACTCCATGTTCACGTACGCCAAAGAAGACGGCATTCTTTTTACCAGCGATGCCTTTGGGCAACATCTTGCCTCAAGTGAACGCTTTGATGATGAAGTGAGTCTTTCCCAGGTAATGGATCAAGCTTCCAAATATTATGCTAATATCCTCTACCTTTATTCCCCATTGATTAAAAAACTACTGGCAAAAGTGGCCGAATTAAACCTCGATATCAAGATGATTGCGCCTGATCATGGCATCATCTGGAGGAGTCATTTTGACAAAATTATCCAGGCCTATAGCGACTGGAGTAATTACAAAGGCGGCAAAAAGGCGCTGATCATATATGACACGATGTGGCATTCCACTGAAAAAATGGCCAAGGCGATCGCCAGCGGGATTGAAAAGGAGGGTGTTTACGCAGACCTTATTGACCTCAAAGTCCACCATCGCAGTGACGTAATGACCAGGGTCTTAAGTGCACGTGCGCTGGTACTTGGCTGCCCGACCCTTAATAACGGCCTGCTTCCGAGAATGGCTGGCTTTCTCATGTATATGCGCGGCCTGAAACCGCAAAATAAAATAGCTGCAGCATTTGGGTCGTTCGGCTGGAGTGGTGAATCCGTTAAATTGATGAACACGGCGTTGGAGGAGATGAAGCTCAACGTCATTGACGACGGACAGCGGGTTAAATATGTTCCCACCCACGACAATCTCAAGGAGTGTGTCCAGATGGGTCACCGTATCGGCAAGGCTGTTAAAGAAAGTATTGCGCAGGACGGTTGATTTTTTCTTCTAATTGAGAATACACTTTGATGAATTGTATGAAACTTCTTGCCCGCCACTCATTCCTCGTCAGCGGCCAGCACTCCGAGGATTGCAAAGCACAGATAGACAGTTTTTTTGAGAAAACGACGCTGGTCCAGTATGACAAGATCTCCATTGACAATGATGCTATTGTCAATGGAGGCAATGAACAATTCTCAGAGAGACTTAAAAAAGGTTTAGATCGTAACCAGGCAGTTCTGGCCAAATTTATCGATGAGCTTAAAGCGACAGGATTTGAAAAACGTTCAGACCTGCCTTCCTTAAAACAGGGCTATCCGAGCAAAGTACTTCACATTATCGCTCACTTTCTCGACGGTTTCATTAGTATTGACACCGCTTTTTATAATTTGATTGACGACAGTCATTGGATTTCCGCAAAAACAAAAGAACAACTCACCAGCCACCCTGAAAAATTTTGGCTTATTCCGCTGGACTGTTATTCAATGACACCCAGGGAAGCAGCATTACTTCATATGTAACTCACTGTATTGTTTTATTTTACTCTAATGATAATTTATTCAGGCTAAAACAATGAACAGGAAAAAATGAGAATGTCGCGGGGACTGATTTTTTT
>CAZOWJ010000165.1:0-4640 GCA_964583415.1 uncultured Desulfocapsaceae bacterium | reverse complement strand
GATGCTTCAGTGCTTAAAACTTCGCTTTCTTCAACAACACCCCCACCATTTTCTATTGCTGAGCAGTAGAGCAGCGGGTCAGTGATAACCTTGTAGCGCCTGCCGTTGAAAAAACCGGCAGCACCAGCCCCACAGCCAATAAATTCCTCATTAAGCCAGTAGCCGATATTATGCCGGCACTCATATCCCGGCAGGGCATAGTTGGATATCTCATACTGTCCTATTCCATGAGCACTGAGGTATTTTCTGGTGGCCTGTTCCATTGCAATAATTGTTCGGTCATCGGGAAGCTCAAGGGAATCTGTACGGTATCGATTATAAAAATCGGTGCCCTCTTCAATGGTCAGCTGATAAAGAGAGAGATGATGCGGGCCCAGCGCAACAGCCTGCTCCAGGTTTTTCTTCCACGAATCCGTGCTCTGGCCCGGCAGACCATACATCAGGTCCAGGCTTATGTTCTTAAAACCAGCCTCACGTGCATATTCTACAGCCTGAATACTTATATCCGATCGGTGAGCCCTTCCCAGCCCCTGCAGGTCTTTATCGTTGAAGGACTGCACACCGATTGACAGGCGGTTGACACCAGCATCGCCAAGAACTTTGAGCTTAGAGATGTCAATTGTTCCAGGGTTAGCCTCGATTGAAATTTCGATATCGTCTGAAAAACGGTAGGTATCCCTGCAGACCGCTATAATCTCGGCAAGTTTTTCTGCCTCTAGTACGGTCGGGGTACCGCCGCCTATAAAGAGCGTTTCAAGCGATTTTGTGTCTGTTTCTGGGCAACTGGTCCTGATATGGGACGTCAGTGCCTGCACATAGCGATGATAATGCTCGCTCATGTCCGGAAATGACGAAAACGAACAGTAGAAACATTTGGAGAGACAAAAGGGGATATGGAGATAGAGGCTATTCACCCGTTTCGCCTGTCGTAATTCCCTCATGTAAGACCTTCTGGCACCAGTTGTGGCATTCTGTCATGATACCGCGATCAGCAAAGCTGAAATGTTCATCCCCGATGATGATATGATCCAGCAGTCTGATCTGCATCATGGAACAAACCAGGCAAAGACTTTTGGTCAAGGTACGATCCTGAATAGAAGGTTCTGTCGATCCGGATGGATGATTGTGTGCAACAACGAGGGCCGCTGCGTTATGTTGGAGCGCTCTTTTGACAATTTCTCTCGGATACACACTGTTTACATTTATCGTTCCTTCGGCAACCACCTCTGTCTCGATAATGGCGTGGGATGAATCAAGGTAGAGAACGGTGAATACCTCGATTTTAAGTCCTCTCATCGAGTGGGTCAGATAGTCGATCACATCTGTGGGTGAGCGAAGATATGATTTATTGTTTAACCGCTGTTTTAGATAACGGTTTGCAACTGACTTGACAAAAGAAAGGGCAAAACTGTTTTTCGGGCCAACCCCTTTTATCTCCTGGATTTCAACTGGCGCGGCATCCAGAACAGCTGGAAAAGTGGAGAATCGTTCTAATAAGGCACGTGCAGGTTCCTTGCAATCTTTACGGGGTGTTCCAAACGATAATAGTAACTCAAGTACTTCCCCGTCACTAAAACCATCCAGCCCGTGATCAAGAAATCTCTCCCGTAACCGCTCCCGATGCCCAGCCCCTTTCTGTTGCCAGAGTTCTTTATCCATTTCGTTGGCCAAACCTGCCAATCCTAACCAGACAACTCTTTTGTGAATAGTTGGTTGGCCAGTTTCGGATTTGCTTTCCCTTTGGTTTTCTGCATCAACTGTCCGACAAAATAACCCATCAGTTTTGTTTTTCCGTCACGAAAGTCCTGCGCCTGTCCTGGATTCTCAGCGATGATAGCCCTTACTATCTCAAGCAGTTCGGATTCATCGGATACCTGCAGCAGATTCTTCTCTTTGACGATTACCTCGGGGTCTGTGCCATCGCTCAACATCTCGGCAAAGACCGTTTTGGCAATTTTGCCGCTGATCGTCCCCTGCTCCACCATTACCATCAAGCCGCCGAGCTGTTCAGGCGATACCAAGCAATCACTGATACTCGCTCCTTTCAGCTCCCGCAGCAGCTCGGTCATAATCCAGTTTGAGACCTTCTTCGGCTGTGCGCCTTTTTTCAGGGCACCTTCAAAGTAATCAGCAAGTTCTCTTGACTCAGTCAAAATAACCGCATCATATTCAGGGAGATCATACTCATCCTTGAACCGTTGCTTTTTCTGGTCAGGCAGCTCAGGCAGTGTCTGGCGAATCTGCTCAATCCATTCATCACTGATTTCGACAGGAATAAGGTCCGGACACGGAAAATATCGATAGTCATGGGCGTCCTCCTTACCCCGCATCGGCTCTGTCTTTGCCGTATCTGGATTCCATAAAAGGGTTTGCTGAATTACCTTGTCGCCCTCAAGCAGAACATCCCGCTGCCGCCTCACCTCATACTCAAGAGCTGACTGGACGTTTCGAAACGAATTCATATTCTTCAGCTCTGTTCTTGTTCCGAGCTCTTTCTGACCAAACGGTCTCAATGAGATATTGGCATCACACCTGAAACTGCCCTCCTGCATGTTACCGTCACAGACGTCGAGATAACGCAGGATCGCATGGATTTTCTTCAGATAGGCATAAGCTTCCCGGGGAGCACGCAGGTCCGGCTCTGAAACAATTTCAAGCAGCGGCGTTCCAGTCCTGTTCAGGTCAACGTAGGAAACGGGTTCGCGGTCATCGTGTATCAGTTTGCCGGCATCCTCCTCCATGTGCATCCTGGTAATACCGATTCTCTTCCCTTCCTCGTCCACATCTATCTCAACTGAACCAAACTCAACAATCGGCTTGTCAAATTGGGAGGTCTGATAGCCTTTGGGCAGATCCGGGTAGAAATAGTTTTTCCGGGCAAATTGATTTATCTTATTGATCCTGGAGTTGGTCGCCAGGCCCATTTTTATTGAAAATTCAACCACTTTCTTGTTTAGAACGGGAAGACTTCCCGGCATTCCGAGACACACCGGGCAGGTGTGGGTATTCGGTGGTGATCCAAATGAGGTTGAACAGCTGCAGAATATTTTCGAATCTGTTTTCAGCTGGGCATGAATTTCCAACCCTATTACTGTTTCAAAATCCATCGTTTCTCACGTTTTTATAATTGATTAAGACTCCACACCACTGGCATGAACCCAGCCTCGAATTGACTGCAGCTCAGCTGACCAGCTCGTGGATATCCTCACCTCTAAAAACAACCTGAAGAGATCATTAATAATTCTCACCAGCTCCTCAAAAAGAAACACCCGCTCAAGGATCATTCCTTCCATCTCTTCATCACTGTTTCCAGAGCCCTGTTCTGTGGCCGCTGTCTTGGGCAGACGAACATTTCTAAACTCGAAAAGAGCACCGCCAAGCGTAAGATTCCACTCATAGGTGTCTTTGACAATCTGAACCCGTGCCTGCTCCAGCTTCTTTCCCATCAGAAGACCGGTTCGTGCTTCTTTCAATTCCGTCTGCAGGCCGGTGCATACCAGTTTTTCGCTGTACTCACCCTCACCATATTCCAGCAGCATATGTTTTTCAAATACAACGGTAATATCGCCAAACTCGGGTATTTCAACACTGCCGCCGCGCTCTTCACTTTTCCACCAGAGCCAGGTAAGAAACTCCTGTCCGAGAAATCGCTTTTCCACCATCAGGTCTACTAAATCCATACCAACCAATCCTCTCTGTTTCTCAGACAAATATTTCGGGATTAATAATGCCAAGCTTATCCGCCTGCTCATCATCCAGGAGATGCTCTGCAGTAACATAGGGTATCTGCTGCACCAGCAGCAGACCAAAGCAATCCTTGAAAAAATCCTCCAGCACCGCGTGTATCTTTTTATTGGTCGTAAAAAACAGCACCGTTGACTCTGAAAGATTCCAGCACAAATCAAACACTGACGGTATCGGTATTGCTTTTCTAATCAGTTCCGTCTGAACCCGTTCCTTAATTTCAGCTTTCAGGGTTCTGCTAATCTTGGGAATCTGCTTCTCAGCCTTAATCCGCTCCTCTTCCTTCTGGACAAACTTTTTAAGAATAGCGGGAGAGACCTTGCGCTCATCTATCCGCATGGTAACCGTCACGTAGTCCCCATTCATAAACGATGCATAGCGAAAACCGGCATCAAACATATTCATCACAGAGACCCAGCCGATCGAATATTCGTCCATATTGTCATCAATATCCCTGAACGAAAAAGATGCAATTCTATCCGCTATAAACTCCAGCGTATTAGATGGCAATTCCCCCTCAACCCCAAAACGAATAAAACTGGCAGAACCGCTAACAAATCCCATAATTCACCACACCTCACACAAAACGTACAATTTTAAAAAGATAACATTTGATCCTGAATCAAACGTGAAGATCCTTTATATCATTCAAGCCTGTTTTCAACAATTCTTTTACAAGATTCTTTTTGGGTCTTCAGCTCAATTACAAGCAAAGCCCCTGTCAATTTAGCTGAATCATAATCTTGACCTGCGCTCGATCTGATGGTAATATTTGTCCTTAATATTTTTCTTGACAGTCTGACAGCGAGTTTGTATATAGCGTTGCTTCATGGGTCGTTAACTAATAACTCTCCATTAGCAAGTTTATTCAAACCTACTCCATCATCAGTTTCAGG
>CAZOWJ010000164.1:0-4676 GCA_964583415.1 uncultured Desulfocapsaceae bacterium | reverse complement strand
GAGTCAACATGTACTCACGCAACGAGGTCTTGCAAACAGAACTGGACAGGCTTGCTTGGGCAGACTATCTCGGTGGACTTGGTGTGGGAGTGGCAACAAGTGCTGTACCTGGTGTTGGCGGTGTACTCTTGACAACTTCCGGTACTGCTCGATTATTGAACGAAGCGATTAACACTACTCCTGCTTCTGAATTGTGGCTACAAAACAAGACAAAGTTGTTGGGAATGGGTATGAATGAGGATTCGATTGAGCTTTTTCTCAACAATCCAGAATTTTCACCGACTCTGCAGACAGTTATGGTGGCCGCTCTTGACTCTATGAAGGGTGTCGACAATCGGGAGTTGTACATAAAAGTCGCCCTTCAGGCAGGGAATCCGGTCATGGCCAAAATCATAACCGAATCAGCAGTTTTGACTGCCGGATACCACAAGCATATAGCCCCTCTAACACATCTCACACCAATAGCCCGTCTTGCACGCTCAGCAACAAAAGATGGAACCATCGTCGCTATTCTACCAAGTGATTATCTCATCTGGAGTGAAATGACGGCTGACATAGCAGGTTCTTTAGAGGAAAAAAGAAATACCTCAAAAGGGACCGGGGTAGAAATATGGGTCACTGGAGATTTCAGTCCAACGGCTCGCAACAAGTTGGAAGAAATGGGCTGGAAAGTTCACAGCCAGGCCCGTGACCAGCTCATACTGGCACAGGACTAAACAGTCTGATTACAGATCGTTACTGTCGAGAACCATCGGGAAATTGATATCCAGCTGAACATGTGTCTCCGCAGGTTATCAGGAAGCACCTTCGACTTGGCAAAATTAAAACTAAGAGCCCACCAAAGTTGAGGGGATGAATGATTTTTATCATTGTCCCACAAAGTCTTTTATTTATTATGGAATCTGATTATTTTCTGAATGAAACTATGTTTTTTCTCAAACATGGCTAGTTTCCCATAGTGGTGAGACGGTGTTAAATACCATTGAGTCATGAGAATTACATGATGAGGGAGTTGTGGTCTTTCTAAAATTTCACTTAGATCATTTTTTATTGTTTTTCTTCCTTTTGTTGTTAAGTGGTTGTCAACCAAAAGTCTATCTCATGCCTTCCCCAGCAGTAATTAAACCGAACGGAGAGATTTTCCAGTTAACCGAGGTAAACAACAATGAAGAAGCAATATTTTCTACTGATAATTACCTCTTTACCCTTTATGCAACAAACCGGCAGCCGCTCGATTCTGTTAACAAATCTGGGACATATTCGATTTTTCCGTCAGAGACCCTGAGGCTTGGTTTTACTGTCCACAGAGTGGGTAATAGGGACATGTCTTGGGAGGAAATGATTGAACAGTCGGTGAGAACAGATCGGGACAATAAACTCTTATTGGAAAATGTGTATCGGCGGGAAGCAGTTGCTTTTGATTTGAGTGCCGATCTGGAGGTGCTACCCGATCAGGCGGATGGAGTTTTTGAGCGGATTAATTCAATCCTGGCCAAAAGCTTTGACAAAGATATTCTTCTCTATATTCACGGTGCGAACAGCAATTTTTACCGAGCAACAGCACAGGCAGCACAATTCTATCATTTTACCGGTCACAACTCGTTGGTCATGACGTTTTCATGGCCATCAGCGGAGAATCTTTTAAAATACAAAACAGATGTCCTGCATGCCAAGAAGACGATACCAGCATTCGCAAGGTTAGTTCAGCTACTCTCAAAATATACAAAGGCGCGAAACATAAACATCCTGGCATACAGTGCTGGTGCCCAGGTTGTCGCTCCGGGGCTCGTCTATCTCAGAGATCAATACCTCTCCCTGTCTGCATCTGAAATAAGACAAAAGCTGCGGATAGGTGAAATATATTTTGCTGCTCCCGACACGGCGTTTAAGCCCTTTATCGAACGATATAGAAAATTTAAGGATATTGTTGGAAGAACAACAATAAACCTAAACGAAAATGATTCAGTTCTCAGAATGTCGGCTTTTCAAAATGGTGTGTCACGACTAGGGAAACCCAATAGATCTGAGATATCCAATGAAGAGACACAGGTCGTCATTGACTGGCTCAAGAGCCCTTATCTCAATGTAATTGATGTCGGTAAATCTGAGCCGCTCAATATCGGCAATGCTCACGACTCCTGGTACAGCCATCCCTGGGTAAGTGCTGATGTACTCATGTTGCTACTCTTCAATCTTGATCCAGGAGAACGTGGTCTGGAAGAGCATTGGGTTGATGGTATTGCAAAGACCTATCGGTTCCCGGCTGACTATGATGTCAAAATTCAAAAACTTATTGATGATAATAGAGAGATTCTTGTGGAGAGAGCAAGCATTGAACATGGAAATTAAGCGTTACTTTTATTCATTGTTAGATGAAACCATATATCACCCTATAAGGAGATAAAAATGATCAAACGGCAAAATATAGCACCCGGTGCTGGTATCCTGGCAATAGTATCTTTTCTTGCTGCAAACAGCATGGCTGCTACCCCACCCACAGGTATTATCCATGACGCCGAGCATTACATCCTCGAAGCCCAGCATGGTGAAAAATGGATGGCTGAAGATAAGATTTTGGACCAGAAACTTGCAGAACTGAGAGAAAAGCATGGTACGCCTCCCAATATTATCCATATCATGTGGGACGATACGGCGTTAGGAGAAGTTGGTATACCTGAAATTCAGGCGGTTCGAGGATTTGAAACCCCGAACATCAACAAAATGGCCGAGGATGGCATCAATTTTATGCGTATGTATACTGAACCCGCTTGTACTCCGACACGAGCCGCATTCCAGACCGGGCGATATGCGGTTCGATCCGGTATGCACACCGTCTCATTTCCCGTTGAGTACTCTGGCATCGATGCTGAGGAAGTGACCATCGCTGAAGTATTGAGTAACGAGGGGTATGCAACAGCTTTTTTTGGAAAATGGCACCTTGGTGATACAGAGCCCAGCTATGCTCACAACCAGGGGTATGATGAATCTTTCTTTACCCCCTATAATCAGGTTCCCAGTATGTGGATACCACAGGCAGAAGTAGCCAACATCATCACTGGTCTTTATCCTGATCTCTATGGTGAAGACAAATACGATATTGACAACTCCTGGCAGCCAAGAGGGACAGTATGGACGCTTGAGGGCACCAAAAATGGATCCACCCGGGAATGGGGTCCTCCACCTAACATTGAAAACTTCTGGGATATTGAAACCGAAGCTCAAAAACGAACGCTTGCATTTATCGACAAGAGTGTTGCTGCAAAAAAACCTTTCTTTGTGGCTTACCACCCAATATCAACTGCATTCTTCCCTGACCCTCGGGCTAAAAGCAAGCTCACTGCCAATAAGAACATTCTGGCTGAAGCCCTGGTGAAGATTGATGCCTTTGTTGGTCAGCTGTTCCAGCATCTCGAAGAAAAAGGCATTTCAGAAAATACACTAGTTATCGTTATGGCCGATAACGGCCCATTCACCCACTACGGCCCCCGTGGTATGGTGGAAACCCTTTACACTGGCGGTAAGGGAGACTTCACCGAAGGTGGTGTACGGGTACCATGCCTTGCCACATGGCCAGGGGTGATAAAACCTGATCAGATTGTCGGAGACATCCTGCACGTATCCGATTTATTCACCACCTTTGCCAGACTTGGTGGTGCTGAAGAGTTCATCCCCACCGACCGTGTTATTGACGGTGTTGATCAGACGTCCCTGTTCCTCAACGGTGATGGTTTCAGTCGTCGCGATTACGTAATGATATACCAGGGTCCCAACCTGGCAGCTGGTGTGAAAGGTCGTTTCAAGCGTGACTGGAAAAACGCAACAGCAGGTCTCTCCTTGAACGAGTTCTATGATCTTTATACTGATCCTCGTGAACAGAACGGGGAGATGATAGAGCAGTTTCATGTAAAGTCCATGTTTAATCGCCAGCGCCAGCGCCATGAGTTGTGGATGGAGAAGTATCCAAACAGGCCTGATGCCACCCCTGGACCAGCACTTACCGGCATAGAAAATGAGCGTCCAGAGACCAGGCAGATCTACACAATTCCCGTTGACATTGAGAAGCTTCCCTTTGACCCTGAAGAGGTGAGTGGTCAACCCATTCCGTTTTCGGCAAGTGAGCAGTAATTCGAAAAACTTCTCAAGGTATCTCAACAATACCGAAGGAAATATGAGCCAGTTGCAAGCTCCTTTATCATGTTTTTTGTTGAACCAGAGGAAGAGCCTATGAAGAAAAAAGTAATTTTTGCATACACTATGTTGATACCATTTATCTCACCAAGCGTGAATCTGGCAGCCGATAAATGGGAATTCATCATAGCACCTTACGCATTGGTGCCAAGTATTGAAGGTGATGCCTCTGTCGGTAGGGTTGAGGGGGTAGATATTGATGTTGGTCCCGACGATATTATCAATAACCTTGAGCTTGGCGCTATGATTCAGCTTGAGGCGCACCATGAGAGTGGTTATGGAATCAGCCTGGCATACAACTTTATGGATCTCAGCGGCGGTGCTACTGCACCGGGTGGCCAGAACAGCCTAAAAGCTGATATCTATCAGGGAATTTTTGAAGGATACGGTATCTACCGAGTTAGCAGCGCACGGGGACCTCTTGACTTCTACGGTGGGATTCGCTGGTGGGATATTGATGTTGAACTTAAAGCCAACGGAATAAAGGT
>CAZOWJ010000163.1:0-4811 GCA_964583415.1 uncultured Desulfocapsaceae bacterium | reverse complement strand
AGCTTGCTTTTTGACTGTAACTGGTGCCGGCCATAAATAGAATTACCATGGATAGTATAACGAATATTCTAAAAATGCTCATGCCTTGTCTCCTGTTCTTTTGGGTGGATATCCTGAACATCAGAACTAACATGGTGCAAAGATATCATCAATGAAATCTTTTGTCGGTTATGCAACAGAACATTGAGAATATGAAAATTATATTCAATTAACCCGACAAGTCGGAAAACTTTTTAGAGTCACTGGGTAAGTGCCTTGGCGGAGACTCCCAGTTTCTGATTTCAAACTTCTCTCATGATTTCATGTTTTTTATGATAGGTATTCAGGAGAAGGCACTAATAGCCTCGCCATAGCTTTTTAAATACAGCTGTTGAGTATTAAGGATATAATGGAGTAAAGAACTTCAATCTGAGGATGTCAGGACGAATCCAGATCACACTTAATTCTGAAGTGTCGGTTGAGTTCTAACGGAACCGTTTGATCGGAAATCCCTATCTTTCCCCACCCATCCATTGAAAAAAAAATCTTGTTCGACCACCTCAAATGTATAATATTCTCTATGACTTTGATGATACCAGATATCCAGATCAATCATTATCCATGACGAGCCATGTCACTGTTAAAAATATTTCAAAAGCCGACACTGCAGAACCTTTCAAAAACCTGCGGTTGAGCAGCAAAAATCGACCCGGTCGGGCTCGGTGCACTGCTTGCGGGATTGCCTCAGACTGATGATCCGAATCTGCTTGTCGGTTACAAAACAAGCGATGATGCCGGGATCTACCGCCTGACTGATGAGTTGGCAATTGTTGCAACGGCGGACTTTATCACACCGCCCGTTAATGATCCCTACCTCTATGGGCAGATTGCTGCGGCAAATGCGATCAGCGATGTTTATGCAATGGGCGGTGAACCAAAGGTGTGTTTGAATCTGGTCTGCTTTCCGTCAAATAAACTTCCACCGGAGGACCTTAACCAGATCGTTGCCGGTGCCTTGAGTAAAATCACTGAGTCCGGAGCGGTGCTGGCAGGAGGTCACTCAGTTGAGGACAGTGAGCCGAAATTCGGGCTCTCCGTTACTGGTACGGTGCACCCCGATCACTATTGGACAAATGGCGGTGCCCAGGAGGGGGATGTCCTGATTTTAACGAAGCCACTGGGAAGCGGTGTTCTCTTTAACGCTAATCTAAAAAAATGGGTGTCGGAATCGGCGATGCAGGCGTGTGTTGATATTCTCGTCCACCTGAACAAAGATGCAGCCCATATAATGAAAAATTTTGACATCCATGGTGTTACTGATATCACCGGATTTGGCCTGGCAGGCCACGCTCTTGAAATGGCAAAGGCTTCCGGTGCAATTCTGCAGATAGATATCGATTCCTTACCCATCATGGACGAAGCACTTGCAATGTATCGCAAAGGTATGAGTACAGGAGTAAATCGCCTCAACGAAGCATTGGTCAGAGACGCTCTGCGTGATGAAAGTAGTCTCCCTGCAATTCATAAAGAGATTTTGTATGATCCCCAGACAAGCGGCGGCCTGTTGGCTTCCCTGCCTGCGAAACAGGCTCCGGAACTCATTCGACTCCTGAAAGAAGTGAAAACCCCGGCTGCTCAAATAGTCGGTACCGTTGTCGAGGTTTCGGGAACAGCAGGTCTGGTGGTTCGCTGATCACCGCGTAACCCCCTCCGCCGAAGCTGCCTGAGTATCGAAATTTGATGGAAATGGAATAAAAAGATCAACAGCGCACTCAGCTTTGACTCAGGTCAATGTCTGCATTTCTTTTGTCTGTTACAATGGAGTTAACAATGTGTCATAGATGACAAACAGTAAAATATCAGCCGGGAAATGGTCAGCAGATTATTTGCGGGTAGGAGGTTTGTGATGAAGATATTAAAATTAGCTGATACCAACGAATTTACTCCTGGAGCAATGAAACGTTTTTTTCTGGTACAGGATTCTCCATATTTCAAAATAATTAACTTTAATCTTGAGGCGGGTGTAACCTTTCCAGTCCACTCACATGATCTGGACGGCGATCTTTCCATACAGGTGCTCGAAGGTAAGGGAAGATTTCTTGGTGATGATGGTCTTGAGATAGAGGCAGGGGAAGGTGATATTCTCGTTTCCCAGATCAGGGAACCTCACGGTGTACGTGCTGAAACAAACATGAGAATTCTGGTGACGATTGCGCCGCCAATTTGATTTTTTCTGGCGGGTTGGCGTTATCAGTGGCAATAAATATTAAACATGAGCTTTGGAGGAACAATTATGGCTAAAAAAGTAGAGATTGATCAGGATGAATGTTTGGGGTGCGAGGCATGTGTGGAAGTCTGTCCCGATGTCTTCGGTTTTAATGATGATGAAAAAGCCTTTGTTATAGAAGGCAAGGAAGAGGGTGCTGATTGTGTAGATGAAGCAATAGCATCCTGCCCCGCTGAGTGTATTACCTGGGAATAATAATCTACCTGAAAACAGATGTGGTCCGGAACCCGGAATTGATGGTTCCGGACTGCAATCGCAGATCCCTCAAGCAAGAAGTTGCTGGTGCCGAAAACAGTCGATGGTGTGATCATTTACCATGCCTGTTGCCTGCATGAATGCATAACAGATTGTCGGGCCGACAAAATTAAATCCTCTTTTTTTTAGATCTTTACTCATCAAATCAGATTCGCTCGATTGTGTCGGAATGTCCATGACTGTCTGCCAGTGATTGTGAATGGTGGTGTTGCCGACGTAACGCCACAGGTGACTGTCGAGACTTGTAAATTCCTCAATTAGATCAATAACACCTCGAGCATTTTTAATTACTGCTTCAATTTTTAAACGGTTTCGAACGATACCTTTATCTCCCATCAACCGCTCTCTGTCTTCCTCACCATATCGGACGATTTTCTGAACGTCAAAATTGTTAAATGCTGATCGATAGTTTTGACGTTTCTTGAGGATGGTAAGCCAGCTCAGACCTGCCTGTGCCCCCTCTAAAACAAGCATTTCAAAGAGCGCACGATCATCGTGCAGCGGCACGCCCCATTCTGAATCGTGATACTGCATGTATAATGGGTCACTGGTGCACCACGCACATCGATTCAGACTCATCAGCCTTCCGGGGTCTGTGGCGGTGCAGGAACCTGGGGGAGAGAATAGGAGCTTGTTGACGTTTCACAATCCTCAGCTACCGCGCAACTGTCGGTTTCAGGCAAAGGAAAGGAATAACCGCCTGACTGCTCAGGTTGAGGCCCGGAAGATTCCTCGACTTTGCCCGGCAGGCAGTTTTGCTGTATGTATTCTACGAGTGCGTTTTCTCCCTTCAATACCGTGGTGGTCTGCTCGTGGATAATGGTCATCGCCGGCACTTCACCAATTCCAAGATGTTTGAGATAACTCACATTCACCCGTGGCTCAAATGAGGGAGAGACATCGATATTGGGGAAGGTAAAAGAGGAAACCCGGTCAACAGGGTTAAAATTTATATCACAGCTTGTGGTTTCCTTCATGGTCTCTATCACCTGCTCGCAATGGGCACAGGTTGAAGAGAAGAATAGATAGAGCTTACGATCAGCTGAGTCGGTTGTAAAGGTGGCCAGTGTGCCATCTTCAAGAGAGAAGGCTGACTGGTTGTCAACGTTGAAATCAAGGCTGGCAAAGGCCATACAAACAACAGAAAAAATCACCAGGCTTCTGAATATCTGCCTGAGGCCCATAAAAAGGTTAATCAAGACAATCAGCGAAAAAATAATCAGACAGTATGAGCAGAAAACGTCGGTAATAAAATACTGGAAGCTGACGAGTACCGCCTCTGCCGCCACTCCAGCAAGAAGCAGGAGACTGGTGAATTTCTGCCACAGCTCTGACCCCTTTCTGGCCTGGCTTATACCGAAACTGATAAAAAGAAAAAAGAAAAAGCCGGCGATATTGAAATAGAGCGGAGGAAGAAGGGTCAGCGAATCTACAATTTCACACCCCTCGTTCAGGCAGAATCCATCTCCTCGGTAGAGAATAAGAAATGTTTGCAGGCCGGTCAGGGCACAGCCGACCAGTGATAAAATATGGCTCAGCAACATGATTTAATCAATAAAAATTGGGTTAGTTTTCGTTTCGGGGATACAACAGCCGATTTCCTTACTGGAGAGAACAGACTCATGGTTCAATACCAGTTTGTTTACACCGATTGTAGAACTTTGATGGAAACGCTCTCAACGAGATCTTTTGTCTGGCTCCTATAGCTTTCCATATGAGGTGCCGTAAAATGGAGCTTGAGTGCGTCAACACTTTCCCAGCATTCAACAATGGTTACAACAGAGGGGTCTGCCTGTTGAACCTCCAGTCCTGTTTCAATGTCGACAGTAGGGTAATATTCGATACAACCGTCCTCCGCCAGAACATTGGGTACATTTTCATTAAAAATCTTCACAAATTCAACAACCTTATCAGGGACAACTTTAATTGAAGCGATAACTGTTATCATTACTATTCTCCAGGTGTGCGATGTTCTATTCTTAAAAACACCAAACAAATACCCCAAAACGAGGAGAAATAGCAATCTTTTCGCCAGTTTTATGGAATAAAACTGCACAAATCACGCTCATAATGACACAACGAGATGACAATGATGGAAGTTAAAACGATCATTTATGGCCAAACAAAGGTAATTTTTACCTTAAGTTTCATGTACCTCCTGCTGATGGCGGGGCTCGTCGCTGTAGCAGAGCAGACGGTGACCGGGTGTTATTGGTTGAAAAAGGGTTCTTCCGGTAAACGAGTACCTGTTTGCTATTATCATCACTCAGTTGTCCATCAGATTCCCTTT
>CAZOWJ010000162.1:0-4892 GCA_964583415.1 uncultured Desulfocapsaceae bacterium | reverse complement strand
TTTGGGGACCTAACGGGCAGATTGGCCGCCACACTTTTTATAAAAACAACGAAATAGCAGGCTATTGTGCGGTATTACATGCCCTGCAGCTGAAAGGAATCGACGGGCACTACGGTAACCAGCGTAAAGTGGTTATTTTTAGTTTTGGTGCGGTCAGTCGTGGCGCAATATACGCCCTAAAAGCACGTGGTTTTAGAGATATCACTATTTGTATTCAACGTCCCGACCACGAGGTGCGTGAGGAAGTACTTGATTGTCACTATGTCCGTATTCGGGAAGGCAATGAAGATGAATCACGCTTGTTGGTAGTAGATCACGATGGAACTGAACGACCATTGTTTGATCTGATCAACCAATCAGAAATCCTAGTCAACGGACTCCTGCAAGAACCAGATCATCCCATCATTTTCGTGACAAAAGATGAGATATCTTATCTCAAACCAGGCTGTCTTATTATTGACGTCAGTTGCGACGAAGGTATGGGATTCTTTTTTGCCAAACCAACCACATTTAAAAAGCCTATAGTTAAAATTGGAAAGGCAGATTACTATGCCGTGGATCATACACCAAGCTATCTATGGGAAAGTGCCTCGCGGTGTCTCTCTGCTGCTCTCATTGTCCATTTGCCAACCGTGTTAGCGGGTTATGAGAGCTGGCAACAAAGTGAGACCATTCGACAAGCTGTGAATATTGATGCAGGCGTTATTCAAAAACGAGATATTTTATCATTTCAGAATCGTGAAGCGTTCTATCCCCATGCCCCCATTAATATTGAGGGAAACTAACATTTCAAGGAATATTGGATGAGGTAGCAGTTAATATTTCGCTCAACCTGAACGCAAACACGTTCATCGTCAGATCGGAAAGAGACTACTTGGCAATATTAAATTCAACGATCAGTTTTAAAAATTACGCTCTCAGAAAGAAGGTCAACCGTAGCGCTCTTGCCTGAGACAGTAACTTCAAAGTAGTAAGATAATATTTTAGATTTTTCTTTATTACAAAATATTATCACTTGCTGTCTAACATTTTAACTAGATCCACTGCTAAAAAATGATACATGGGTTCACATAAAAGGAGACATAATGGCAAAAGAAAAGGTTGTACTTGCATATTCAGGAGGTCTTGACACCTCTGTTATTTTAAAGTGGCTGCTGGAAGAGGGGTATGAGGTGTTTGCCTATATGGCCAACATCGGTCAGCAGGAAGATTTTGACGCCGCGGAACAAAAGGCGCTGAAAATCGGGGCCACCAAGGTCTTTATTGAAGACTTGAGAAAAGAATTTGTAACCGATTATATCTTTCCGGTGTACAAAGCCAACACCATCTATGAAGGCCGGTACCTTCTGGGTACTGCTATTGCCCGGCCGTTGATTTCAAAAAGACAGATTGAAATAGCCGAAGAGGTTAGTGCCCAGTATGTCTCTCACGGTGCCACAGGAAAAGGTAACGACCAAGTCCGGTTTGAGCTGGCCTATTATGCTCTGAACCCGAAAATCAAAGTCATTGCACCCTGGAAGAACACAGAGTTTTTAAACACCTTCAAGGGCAGGACCGATCTTCTGGAGTATGCCGAAAAACATGATATCGCCACTAAACAAAGCGCTTCTAAACCCTATAGCGAAGATGACAATCTTTTGCACATTTCTCATGAAGCAGGCATCTTGGAAGATCCCGGCCATGAAGCAGAAGAAAATATTTATTCGCATACCGTTGCCCCGGAGAAGGCTCCTGACACTCCGACAAAGATCAAGCTTGAATTCAAGGACGGTGTGCCAGTCAAGGTGACCAACCTTGGTGACAATACCGTTAAAACAGACCCTCTGGAATTATTCGAATACCTGAATCAGGTGGGAAGAGAAAACGGTATCGGTCGGCTTGACATGGTGGAAAACCGCTTTGTGGGTATAAAGTCCAGGGGGATTTATGAAACACCAGGCGGTACCATTCTCCATCAAGCGCACATGGATATTGAGGGCATTGCCATGGACAGGGAGGTAATGAGACTTCGAGACATGCTGGCAGCCAAATTTGCTGAATTGGTATACAACGGTTTCTGGTTCAGCCCTGAAATGGACTTCCTCATGGTGGCCATTGACAAGAGCCAGGAACTGATTGACGGGGAAGTCACTCTGAAACTATACAAAGGCGTGGCCTATCCCGTGGCCCGAACAAGCCCCTCATCCCTGTATGACCAAGATCTATCCTCGATGGATATCGAGGGTGGATATAATCAAGAAGATGCAGAAGGGTTTATTAAAATCAACGCCATTCGCCTTATGGCCCACAGAAATATCGTGCGGAGAAACAAATAACTGCACAAGGCAGTTTTTTTGAAAGGGGAGAGCTCAAAAGGTCTAGGTAGCCTGGCTGACCATCTGGGTAGTCCTACACGTATCCACAAGATCATCAATGATGCTCGTGTCTCATCCTGTCTAATAATATTTGAAAGGCTGAAATTCCCTGGTTTGTAAACATGCCAGGGCTTAAATGGCCGGGCATACTGAAAATTCTCTCACTGCAATTTCTTGTATGATGGCCTCGTCTTTTAAAGTAAAAAGAGTTTCAGTCTAAAATTGTTGGACACTGTTTATAAAGCGATCAACGACCACTAAGCACAAGCAGTGGCAAATATATTTGTGCATAATTTTCTTATTAGAAATTAAACAGTATTGAAGTTTTTTCATTTAATCATATTATGTACCTAATAGTTTCTTTTTGGAAACTTTGTTGGGAGGTGCTTTGTGAGTAAAACGATTCTTGACGCATTGGACTATGAGATCATTCACCTGCTCACAGAGGATGGCCGCATGTCGATTGGGGAGATGGCCAAAAAGCTCGATGTTACCGCCCCGACTATTCGGAGCAGGATTAAAATTCTAGAGGAGAAAGGATTATTCAAAGTATCAGGCGTTGTTGATCCTAGCCAACACAAGGAGATGATAACTGCTATGGTGGCGATGAACGTCCAGTCAAAAGGAGAGATGGATAAAATTATAACCAAGATATCTCAACTTCCAAATGTCGCATGGGCAGGAGTGGTCGCTGGCCGTTACGATATCATTGCAGAGGTTGTTTGTTTGGGAGGGAGGGACGAATTATACCAATTTACCACAGAAACGATCTTAAAGATTGGTAATGTTGTCAGAAGTGAAACATTTATCATCATGAAATCTAGGCAAAACTGGCTGCACCTACCTGAAGGTGTGGTTAAAACGTAACTAACTAAAAAATGCAGGATAAAATGGAGGGAAAAATGAATAGAATATTCAGGCTTTCGGTAATTGCATCACTGGCGATTCTTTTTGTTCTTGGTGGAATCGCCTCAGCAGGGACGCTAGAAGAAATTTCCAAAAGAGGAGAACTTCGTGTTGCATGCCAGACCCAGGGCGCACCTTTTAGCTTTGTTGATAAAAATGGTGAGCGAACCGGCAGTTCCATAGAGCTCGTCGAAATGATCGCCAAGGAAATGGGCGTCAAGATAAAGTTCCTCAACTATGACTGGGATGGTCTTATTCCTGCACTGCTCTCCGGGAAGGCTGACATGTTAGCCGCTGATATGACCCCAACGTTGAAGAGAGCAATGAAGATTTCCTTTGTTGATCCTTATATGTACACCGGAAGTGTGGTTTTTGTGAAGCAAGACAGCCCGATCAAATCCATGGAAGATGTTAAAAAAACGGGGACTAAGCTGGCAGTTTTATTGGGTTCAACCGGTGAAAACGATGCAAAAAATGCATTTCCCGAGGCTCAATTGAAGACCTATAAAGGCGGAGGACCGATTTTGCTCAACGCTGTAATTGCAGGTCACACTGATGGCGGGGTAAATGACGGGTCGGCCGTGCGTGGCCAGAGCGCCAGCTATCCGCCGAATAGCCTCCGGATTCTGGATGGACAGTTGTCCGACTCTCCGCTGTCCTTTGCCGTGCGCTATGATTCTCAGGATCTACGCGATTGGCTCAATCTTTTCTTTCTACATACAAAACTTGACGGTCGCCTGGATGCTAACCTGGATTACTGGGTTAATTCTCTGGATTGGAAGAAAGATCACTAAACAATTCATGCTTTTTAGACCGACGACATCGCGTCTCGTGCGAGCCGGCATTACCGGCTCGCATTCTGTCGATATCAAACGCGTGGCATAAGATTATTATAGGTAAATAATATGCTTGAAGACTTCAATTTTAGAGTCATCTTGGAATACATGCCGCTTTATCTGCAGTGCTTCATGGCCACTATTTGGCTGTCTGCCCTGTCACTGATCGGAGCTATTTGTGTAGGAATAACTGCCTGCTCCATGCGATTGAGTCAGTCCAGGGTTCTCTCCAGAATTGCCGGTATTTATATCGAAAGTATCCGCGGCACACCTTTGTTGGTGCAGCTCTACTTTTTCTATTTCGGTCTCCCATCCATGGGCATTATGCTTCCGGAATGGGTCACCGGCGTGATCGCCCTGACCTTGAACAGCGGGGCATATTATGCAGAAATCATTAGAGCGGGCGTACAGGGCATTGCCTACGGCCAGATTGAAGCAGGGATAGCCTCCGGTTTGAACTATTTCCAGCGCATGCGCTATATCATTTTGCCTCAGGCTCTTGGCATGACGATTCGGCCCATGCTGGGACAAGCCATTGTTTTGGTTAAGGACTCGTCGCTCCTCTCGTTGATTTCGATCATGGAGTTGACACGGGCCGGCCAGATGTTGACATCGGATCGATTTATGCCCGCAGAGGGGTTCCTGACCACCGCGGTTTTTTATCTACTTATTTACTACCTGTTAAAAGCCTTCTCAAATTGGTCTGAAAAACGACTGATCTTCCGGGAAGCTCATTGATGACCGAGGGATAAGATATGTGGAGTTTCTATTTTCATGAATTGATGAACAGTCTGCC
>CAZOWJ010000161.1:0-5122 GCA_964583415.1 uncultured Desulfocapsaceae bacterium | reverse complement strand
TCAATCCACTCATAGCCGGCACTGATTCCGGCAAACCAGCTCTCGCTCAGCTTGATATTCACTCCCGCCTCGATGGCTGCCCCCAGACAGACTGAACGGCTGCTCTCCTTGTCCTGCCAGCTCCCCAGGGACCTCTCCTCACCACTCGGGTAATGGCCAACCAGCTGTTCATTTCTTATGGCGTCAACACTGATCAAATTGACGAGCAGTAATGGCCGAAGGCTGAAAGCTGCCACGGCAGCAAGTTCATATGTAATTTCACCCCCCATGGCCAACTGGAAAAGATCGACATTGGTATCAATCTCTATTTGATTCGCTGTTTCCCATACAGTCATCTGTCGCTGCAGATACTCCCGCTCGGTAGCCTCGTCAACATAGATTTCCCGAGTAGCACTGTTCGGAATATTACTGATAATCGGAGTTTGAAATACAAAATCAGGATCAACCTCATAGATCGTATTACTATAAGGCGCTGGTGGAAGCGGTGGAATTCCTGCATAGAGAAAGGTATATGTATCAGTCGCTGTACCGGAGTAGACATAAAAATCGCGATAAGAGACCGTGCTCTCGGTAATAGTTTGGCTGAAATTCGACCCCCTCACGCTACTATCCATTCCGAAGAACCCACGCAGTCCTGCAGCCAGAGCTATTTTAACACCGCCTCTGACTGTTAAGTCATAAAGTGCGTCAACTTTCAGCCCCCCGGATCCGAAAGTTTCATCGGCACTGATCACTTCGTCTTTGCTGGCCCGTACCGTTTTTCGATACTCTGTTCCTTTCCCTAAAAACACTGAGTCACTCACATCATTTTTCCGGTGAAATGACAGCACACGTGCGGAAGGATCGTACTGGGAATTGTTCTGATAACCGAATTTCTGGGTAAAAGTGTCATTAGAGGTCCACTCATCCGTATGAGCAAAGCCGTCATCAAAGTCACGGTCGCCTGTCCTGGTAATATCATCCGGGTTTGGTAATTCAATTTTTTTCCCCGCGGCCTTTGACGGAATCGATTGAGCTGGTTGCGTGGCTTGGATGAAGGCGCTGCGGGCTCGAGATTCACCGTTCACTTCAGTTTCCATATTACCACGGTAGCTTGGCCCTGCTTCAATGCGCCATCTGGCAGTCTCTGCTTCAGCAAAGCACCTCAGGGGCATCGCACATGTACACACACCGATGGCCAGCACCGTTAACATTTTTCGAACAGCTAATTTGCCATCAGAAGACTTGTTCATCCCATTCATCCCCGATTAAATAGTCTATTTATCGTGTCGCTATCCAACTAAACTATCTAGCGAATTATTTACAACATAACAAGTCTTCTATGTGTAAGGGCCGAAGAAAAGGAAGAAAAGGGGACAAACAAAAGAAGTATGCCAGGCGGCGAGCAAATACAAGCTGATAAACAACTGAATGTTGATTATAGAAAACAGGTACTCGTTTACCGGAAGAGCCCGTTTATATTATATGGCCTCCCCAACCGGATTCGAGCCGTTTATTCATGGTCAAACACATACCCCAGGGACCGCCTGCTCTTGAAAAATATCGGTTTTTTAGGGTTCTTTTCAAAATAGCGGCGAAAACGCACAATATAGTTATCAACGGTGCGGGTCGAAGTCCCCTTGCTATAGCCCCAGCCGATCTCGAGCAATGTGCTTCGTGACAGGGGTTTCCCTTTATTGACAATGAAGAGTTTGAGCAATTTGATTTCCTGTTCAGTGAGCTCAATCGTTCCAGCAGAGCACTCGGCCCGGCCGCTGGTGAAATCGATGCTGTTTGCTCCAAAACTGTAGGGACGCTGTTCACCTGCATTGGCTGTAAGGGAGCCGTCCTGCTCCCGCCGCCATTGATCCCGGGTGAGAAGACGCTTGACCCTGAGCAGAAACTCTTCCAGGTTGAAGGGTTTGGTCATGTAGTCATCCACTCCATCGGCAAAGCCGTCGACCCTGTCGGAAGGATCTACCTTGGCGGACAGGATGAGAATGGGTATTCGTTCATCCTCAAGGCGAATACTTTTCAATATCCGCATTCCGTCGATGCCCGGTAACATCAGGTCAAGAACGATCAGATGGGGATGCCACTGCTTCCAGGCTTCAAGACCATCGATGCCATTCTGCTCAACCTTCACCTGGTATCCCTGCAGGCTCAGGTTCAACTCGAGCCCTTCGGCAATATGCGGATCATCCTCAACGATTAAAACGCGCTTCTCTGTTCCTGCATTCACAGGTATCCTCCTGGTCATGTGCCTCAGGACCGCCGGGATGGACCGTATCAACTCACGGCTGGCCTGGTCTCTTGTCGGGGTAAGGTGATGATGAACTGTGCCCCTTTGCCAACCCCTTCACTTTCGGCAACAATTTTGCCCTTGTGCAGCCTGACAATTTGTTCCACCATATACAGCCCGAGGCCGGTTCCGCCCGCATGGCTCCAGTCAGTCTGTTCAATCTGAAAAAATTTGTTAAATATTTTTCTGATTTGGGACTTTTCAAAACCGATCCCGTTATCCTGGATAAAGACCTGCACATTTCTCTCTGTCTTGCTGAAGGAGATTGAGATTCGCGGGCGATTATTTTCATTATACCTGATCCCGTTGGATAGCAGGTTCATCAGCAGCATCTGGAAGAGTGCGCGGTTGACAGAACAGTAATGGTGCTGACCCTGCTGTTTATTGATAATGATCTCACGGCCTCGAAACAATTGTTCATTCTTCCGGTAAAATTTTTCCACCTCTTCCACCAGGTCAACACTGACAAACTCGCCGCTGTATATCCTGGCTTCGATCCGTGCGAGATTAAGGATGCCGTTGATGTTGTCCGACAGACGTCCCACATCTGCAAGCATATAATCCAGATACTTCAACTGCATGTCCCTGGAGAGATCATGTTTGATGAAGGTCTCCAGGTAGAGTTTCAGGGAGGTTGTCGGGGTCTTCAGTTCATGGGTGAAGCTGTTAATGAAGGAGTGCTGTGAACGATAAAGGGCCTGGGTCTTTCTCTGGTAGACAAAAATAGTAAAGACACCAACCAGAATAATGCCGACCAGGATCGACAGCACCATGATTACTACCCAGGTCTGCCAGGCCACAAATTGTTGCGGATCGAGGTTGGTTTTTTCAATCACCGCCTTCAGACCGGTACTGACCTCAACGTACCAGTAAATATAGAGAAAGAGTGAAAGCCCGAGGGCAATGATCGAAAAGATAAAGATAGAGATCGGGTGGAGAAACCAGAGTGAACGTTTCATTGTTGCCCGCTGTTTTGTAAAAGAATTGTCATTTGCACTCCAGTGCTATCTACAATCAAATTAATGCCTTACACTTTAGAATAAGAATTTTTTTCATTCCCCCCAAGAGGTATAAAAATGACAGACAATCATCCTGTCCATCGTCTCGGTACCAGGGCCAAGGTTTTGTTGACCAGTGTTTTTGGGCCATACGCCCAGGACGACGAATACGGCAGCAGTGCAATTAACCCGATGGAACTTTACCACAACCAGGTTACCCGCGTACAGGGCGTTTTCTCTCTTCGAATGTTTCACCGATCATTCGGGCTGATGATGATAAAAGAAAATATTGAAGCCCCCTGTACCCTTCTGGACTTTCCTGAGCTGGATTGTTTCATCGAGACCATCCGCAGCAATCATTACAATATCATAGGTATCAGTTCCATCATACCGAACGTTTTGAAAGTTAAAAAAATGTGCGAGTTAATCCGCACCTACCAGCCTCATGCTGCTATCGTCGTCGGCGGGCACATCAGTAATATGGATAATATCGACGATATAATAGACACGGATCACCTCGTACGGGGTGACGGTATCGCCTGGTTCCGTAAATATCTAAACCAGGACATGTCTAAACCGGTAAAACATCCGGCCGTGACCTCGGCCTTCGGTACAAGAATACTGGGCCACACCCTCTCTGATAAACCAGGAGATACGGCAGCTGTCGTGGTTCCCTCGGTCGGTTGTCCCATGGGCTGCAACTTTTGCTCAACGTCTGCGCTGTTTGGCGGCAAGGGAAAATTCAAGAATTTTTTTGAAAGCGGCGAAGAGCTCTATGGTGTATTGGCAGATCTTGAGAAAAAACTGGAGGTGACATCGTTTTTCATACTGGATGAGAATTTCCTCCTGCACAGGAAAAGGGCCCTGGGGCTGCTCGAACAGATAAAGAAACATAACAAAAGCTGGGCCCTTTTTGTGTTCAGTTCAGCAAAGGTCTTACGCTCATACAGCATCGAGCAACTCGTCGAGCTTGGCATTACCTGGGTCTGGATGGGACTCGAGGGAAAAGAGAGCCAATACAGCAAGCTCGCAGGTATTGACACCAGAGTACTGATTGAAGATCTACAGGAACACGGTATCCGGGTTCTGGGCTCATCGATAATCGGTCTCGAGGAGCATACCCCGGAAACGATCAACCAGGTTATCGACTACGCGGTTTCCCATTCGGCTGATTTTCACCAGTTCATGCTCTACACGGCTAATCACGGAACACCGCTCCACGCTGAACTCAAGAAACGAGGAACCCTGCTGCCGCCGGATCAATGCAAGGTTTCTGACAGCCATGGTCAGTTTCGTTTCAACCATCGCCACCCGCATTTGCCGGCAGGGGACGAGGAAAAGATCCTGATTAATGCCTTTGAACAGGATTTTAAGATCAACGGCCCCAGCCTTTTTCGGCTGATCCGTACTATCCTCAAGGGCTGGAAGCGCTACCACTCCCATACAGATAAACGGATACGAGATCGATACCGGGCTGATGCCAGACCCTTGTATACCATGTATGCCGGTTCCGTCTGGGCCATGAAGCGGTGGTATCGGAAGGACAACATTCTCTTCCAACAGCTGACCGATCTCCTCGATGACATTTATACCAGCATGGGTGTAACGCCTCGGCTGGTGGCTCCCCTTGCCGGGAGATATATTTACTGGGCCATGAAAAGAGAAGAAAAGCGGCTTTCAGCAGGCTGGGGGCTTGAACCCAAAACCTTTCTTGAACAAAACCAGGCGGCCCTGGCTGAGGAACCCCAGAGTGAGGGAGAGACCAGGCTGTTGTGCACTCCAGCCAACAGATCGAATCTCGCTGTTCTGAAATAAATGCTGGTATCCTTTGCATGGCATTCCC
>CAZOWJ010000160.1:0-5126 GCA_964583415.1 uncultured Desulfocapsaceae bacterium | reverse complement strand
CCTTTCTTTTGGTTCTTTTCTTTGGGCAAACAAAGAAAACGAACAGAAACATTTTTTTGCTGGCAGAGCCTAAACGCCCTGAACTGGCCCAAAGGACCAAGTTTTAACTAATAGAATACAATCCCCTCGGAGTAACAATCTAAATTCTATTTTTCACCAGACAACAGGAAATTCGATGGTGGGGAACCCCTTCCTTATCATAGGAAATCGTTTCAGGCTGCAGTAGTTTATTCATCACGCATCCCTCCGCTATATCCAGACTAAAAAGATTCTCTTCTGTCAGGCCAAGACGTTTCACCAGTCTGTTATCTATAATTTCAAATGAATGCACAGGATAATCCTCACAGAGCGGACATTGATAAACGCGTCCATTCGGGAAGACGAAAAAATTCTCGGCCACATTGCCTGCACATTCAAATTGCTCGTCACCATCAAGAAATACTTTTGGATAGACAACCTCTATACCCAGTTCGGAAACCCTGGCAGCGACATCGGGAACCACCTCTAGCCACCGCTGGGGATCTACCTGGACCGCCGTTTTGTCATCATCACCGGCTTGTGCCGATCTGCCGCGCAGCCCGATTACCTGAATAAAAAACGTTTTTACCCCCAGCGAATCCAGAAGTGGCACCATGCGGTGCAGATGATCAATGTTTCTGCTGCTTACGGTATAGATAAGGCTGGTATTAAAACCGCGTGCAACCGCCTTCTTGAGGTTACCAGTGCAGGTTTCAAAAACCCCTTCTCCCCGGATTGGATCATTGATTTCCGGGTCCGGACCATCAAGGCTGAAACTTAAATAATCGAGCATATCCACAGAAACACGTTCCAGAAAATCATGAAACAGATAGCCGTTGGTATCCACAGTGATGTCATAACCGCATTGTCGGGCAACGTTTAGACCATGGACCAGATCCGGGTGCATGGTCGGTTCACCGCCAAGAAAAATAATGTTGGTACGTTTCTTTGTATCTGCAAAAAGACGTATCCAGTCTTCCATCTGTTGTTTCTCAAGCATGTTGGTACCATGCTGCTCAGTATTGATATAACAATGGCTGCATGACAGGTTGCAGCCAGTCAGTATGTGGAGAAACACATTTCGCTCTCCAGCCTTAAAACCAACTGTTCGAACTGTTTTTTTCATAATTATTCAACCCGTTGCCAGCGAAAGTGTACGGAGAAAATCTATTGTTGAAGCGTGTATCGAGCAAGAAGTGAATCTTTCCAATATACATTTTCATTATCACTGAAAAATTCCTTGAAAAGGTGGAGGCATTGATTTCTTAAGATGTGAGGTATAACAGTCACCTTCATGTCTGCATAGAGAGGAGGGAGTTCATCAAGTTTCAGTTGTGTTCCACCACCCATCACATCCTCATAACCGTAGACAATGGTTCTGACTCCGCTGAGGATCAAGGTAGAAAAACACATCAGGCAGGGTTCCATTGTAGAATAGAGAATAACTTCGGACAGGTCGGCACTGTTCTGCACGCTGATCAATTCACGCAAGGCTACAATCTCTGCATGATCAATTTCGTTACCGTTAATGGTGCTGTTTCTGCGGAATCCTGTAGCCACTATCTGCTTATTTAAAACCACAACGCAGCCTACCGGAAAGTCACCTGCACGTGCGGCTTTCGCTGCTTCGCCAAGTGCAGCAGTCATAAATAGTTCATGTTCTTGCACAGCACTCATGAAGGCAATTCCAGAGGGCTCTAGAGTTTTCTTCCAAACTGAACAACTGAAGAGGCAACGGCCAGAGACGAGTGTTCCTGGACCAGGTCGTGTCCCGTGTCGACAAACGGCAATAGAGCAAGCGAGGTCCGTTTGATTTCGAAGGTGAGGTTCGGTAATTGTGGCAGGACATCTTTTTTATTTACCGTTGCTTCTGCAACAATACTTTTAAGTGCCTGAACCGCCTCTTTCAGGGGCAGGGTCACAGGGTAGAGCGGCTTCTGTAATTTTCTCTCGCCAACAGGAAATTTCAACTGCGAAAGTGTTGCACTTTTGGCCAGTTGCAGAAATATTTTCGGCCTCAGTTTCATGGCTGGTACCAGGAATTCAAGATCTCGTTCCTCATGTTCCCAGTTAACCACAACCGGCTGATTTGTGGCCCGCAGAAAATCTGCAACCGTCTGCATCCTGATCCCCTTAGTCTCAACGGAAATTCGCCAGAAAGGAAGCTGCACCGAATTGTCGTTTTCGGGAATCAACAGTGTGTACGGCACAGGTACAAATTTTCCGTTTTTCTCTGCCCAGCAGGAATCACAATTATAACAGTTCATGACAAGACCGTCGTGCTCTCCCTGCATGGATGCGCCACACTGCGGGCAGATGGTTGCAAGAAACTGGGGGTCCCAGCCGTGCTGATATCGCACTGCTGACTGTCCATCTGTCATCCACGATTCTGCGATACCGAGTTTCCGGTTCAGGATCCCGTCATAAATCATGCCATTTTCGATATAGAGCGGCAGGTAGATACAGCTGACAGACTCACCGATAAAGGCCCGGTGGTTCAGCGCCTGTTCATTGAGCTCAGAAATAGTATCCTCAACGAGGGAGGCCCGCTGTAAAACGGTTACAGCCGTATCTTTTCGGCGAAAAAACAGACCGGTATGACTACTATTCACCAGTGCAACTTTCATCGCCTGCGGTTTCAAGCCAAGAGATAGCGGCAGGAGCTGGGTCTCGAGTCCCCGGTGGGTGGTATCAAGTACTTTCGTGTCTAGCTCCAGCCCCTGGCAGGTGAACATATTTCCCTTGAAACGAAGATATGGAAAATAAAGAATTTTTTCTCGGGTAATATGCTCGGGTATTTTATCCGGCAAGATATAGCGAAGAAGACCGCTGTTGACCATGTAATTCTGTACACCGCAGAATACACATAAGGTTAACCTGTCTGCTTCCTGCATTTCGACCGGGCCGCCGCATGATGGGCAGGAGTGGCTGATGAGAAGATCCATTGATTTATCCTAATTTTTCACCGCATTGATTACAAAATGATGAACCGGGCAGATTCTCTGTATTGCATTCCCTGCAAAGTGCAGGTTTGGGTTTCTGGTCTGTTGAGGTACCACAATTCGAACAAAATCGAGCATTTGGCGAAATATTTTTCCCGCAGCTGAAGCATTGACTCAAGACAAGCTGCTGATGACCGCAGGTGGGACAGAAACGGGCATGAGACTGAATTGTATTCTTGCAATCAGGGCAAACGGTCGTTTGAGTATCAGCTGCCGAAGATTGTGAGTCCGCAGTTTTACCGACACCGCTCGCAGCAAACATCGCCGGCATCATCATGCCGATACCCATGCCCATACCGGCGCCAGTTGCAGACTGGTTTTCAGCGGCCTTTTCCATGGCCGAGGCCGCCTTGAGCTTGACAAACTTTTCCATATCCTTAATCACATTCATACGCGACTGATCGTCAATTGCTTTCTGCACCTCTTCAGGAGGCGTCATTGAAGTGATATAGAGATGACTTAACCGCAGACCAAAATGAGCAAAATCAAGTGTCAGCCGTTTCTGCAGTTCAACGGACATTTCATCAAATTTCCCGGGCAGGTTGAGAATCGTATCAAGTTCTTCACCGAGATAATCGTTGAGACGGGAAACAATAACCCGCTTTAAATAGGTAGAGACATCTTCCGTGGAAATTTTGCCCATGGTGCCAACCAGCGAATTGATAAAGAGGACCGGCTGAACCACCTGGAGATTATAAATACCGTGAGCTCTTATCCTGATGAGCCCAAGTTCTGAATCCCTGAAGGCAACAGGGTTCATTGTACCCCATTTAAGATTGGTAAAATACTTCAGGTTTGCCAGGTAGACCTCTGCTCGAAGCGGGCTGGCACCGCGCCACGGGATAGAGAGAATTTTGGTCAGAATTGGTAGATTGCCGGTCCTGAGTGTGTGCCGTCCCGGTCCAAAAGCATCTCTTGCCTTGCCTTTATAGAACAGAATAGCGGCCTGGCTCTCGCGAACGGTTAACTGGGCGCCATACTTTATCTCGCCAGAACCGGATTCCGGAAGCCGGTGAACGAGTTCTTTGCCGGACTCATCAAACCATTCAATGTTTTCAAGAAAAATACCGCCATCAAATCTATTCATTCAGGTTACCCCTATACTTTCTAACAATCATTGCATATTTCTTTATGCCAGCGGCTTGACTGTTTGAGTCCGGATTCTTATCGACTACTCAATGTCAATAGTATATTATATTACAGACACTTTTGGAACAACAGTTAATAAAATTACAGGATAGTGAATGGAATTTAAAGATTACTGGGACCTGAACACGGCTATGGAGATTCTCCAGAACAAAACCGTCGACTCAAAGCTCTGGGCAGAAGCAGTGGAATGGCTCCTCTTACACGGTCCTCCTGAAATTGTTTCCCTGCTCTTGAAGGCCTCCAATCAGGCAACAGACAGAACCTTCCCGGAACTGCAGATACGAAATTATACCAACGACGGCCAGCCATGCTACGACATAAAAGAGATGGCCAGATCTCTTGGTATAAGCGAACAGGAAGCTCTTGAAATTATTGCCAGAAAAGAAATGTTCCATAAAACAGCTCATTTCTTCGATGATGGCAGCTCGGGAACGGTTCACTAAAACCTTAGCGTTCTGATGAACCAGCTTTATGCTTCACTAGCGATGGGTGATGGGTCTAATCTTATTCTGAGTTGTCCGAATGGAGATCGTAAAGCGTTTCATCATGAACCGGCGGCGCGGGCCGTCCCATCACCCGTTTCTTGATTGAGTCAAAAGAAAACTCATCTTCATCGCCAAGCAGATCGCCCATTTCTTTTTCAATCTCGTCCGGGTCTTCGCCCTTTTCCATTCTGGAGATTGCCTCTTCCATATTATCGCCAAGGTTGACACCGGTTCTCTCCGTAAATTTACGCATCAGGGTTGCCATCTGCTTGGGATCGTCTTCGTTGATTCCTTCCGACTCTCTCATCAGCGATTCAAGGGCCTGCTCCATTTTTGATTCATCAAGACCAGCAAATTGATCAGCCTCTTCGGATGCCTTGCCGATTGTCGCAAACATGGATACCTGCCGCTCCAGCCCTTTCTTTTGGCAACGAGGACAATCGGGTTTTGTCTCTGTATCTATTCTGCGGGA
>CAZOWJ010000159.1:0-5134 GCA_964583415.1 uncultured Desulfocapsaceae bacterium | reverse complement strand
GCAACGGGAGACAGATTAAATTTTTCTCTATGGTGTCGAGGGGACTGATTTTTTTCACGTTTTTTGTGTAAAATCAATCTGTCCCCGATTTTGGAGGCAGAAAAATAAAATCAGTCCCCTCTTACTTGTGCAAAGTTGAGTTTTGATGGTAATCAGAAAGTCTTTTAAGAGCTTTTGATTGCATTATTAATCAGGTGAATTTTAAAACCATTGTCCCCCAGCAGAAAAGTGAGAATTAATTAAGCTTTCGCCCCCGTCGGTACATTTCCTGGTAGATGACCGGCAATCGCTGATTTTCAAGCACGGCAACGACATCCTCGACGGGGTATGGTATCCTGTAATGTTTAACCTCTGTCGTTTGCTTTGTAATGGTGATTACCGCACAGCTTGCATGAGGTCTGCCGTCAAACATCCTGCCGATACTTCCCGGATTAATGAAATGTACCTGCTTGATATGTTTGTGAAAAGGCGAATGACTGTGACCAACCGTTATTATTCGGTGGCGGCATCGTTCAGCAATTTCTCTGAAGCGGCATTCAGGGGTGTTTGCAAACAGAAACTCATCAGGATCGTCAGGGCTTCCGTGGTACATGCCAATCGAACAGCTCATCGTCCCCAAGCTTCCGTCAACGTTCAGTTTGACGGTTCTTGAAAGTGGCTGGTCCCTCAGCCAGGTTCTATTCTCAGGACTCAGTTCAGCGACCGTCCAGCCATACATAATTCGTTTTTCTGCCTTTTTCGGTTTCTTAAAGGTATCGCCGTTAAGCAGGGTAAGAATATGACGGTCTGTGTTGCCAAGAATGGAAAGGGCCCGGTTCTCGCGCATCCAGTTTATTGTTTCATTTGGAAAAGGCCCGTAGACCAATGTGTCTCCGCCGTTAAGAATAAGGTCGAAGGGCAGACGAAAATGGTTTACGGCAGACTGGAGTGCCGGGTAGTTGGCATGGATATCCGAAACGTATAGTATTCTCATATCAAAGAAGAGGTCCGATCAATAGTGCCACATTTTCTTTGAATCGCCTGATGGCTGGGCGTTTCGCGAGTTTTTTATGGTCGAGAATGGTAGACTGCTGTTGGTATTTTGTCTGCACCTGCCTCAACTGTTCTGTAAATTGCTGGTCATAAATGAAAAGTGTTGCTTCAAAGTTCAGCCAGAAGCTTCTCATATCAAGATTTACAGAACCGAGCAGGGAAAACTCATTATCAACGGTTATCGTTTTTGAGTGGAGAAGGCCGCCATAGAACAGCATAATTTTGACCCCGGATTCGGCAAGCTCCTGATAGTGAGCCTGACTGGCATAATGAACCAGTACCGAATCGTTTTTTTCCGGCAGAATGACGGTGACATCTACCCCTCTTTGAGCAGCTGATTTGAGGGCGGTCAGCAACGTTTCGTCCGGGACAAAATAAGGTGTGGTCAGGACTAACGTTTTACTGGCTGAATAAATGGTTGTCAGCAGGAGATTGAGAATAGCTTCAGGAACCAGCCCGGGACCGGATGGAACCAGCTGCACCGGTATCGATCCAGTGGCTTCATTAATATGCACGTCAGCCTGTTTTCTGATATTTGCCACATCTTTTGCTATATCTCCGGTTCGGTTTCCGGGATCATCCGCTTCAAGAAACCAGTCACTGATAAAGGTACCGGCAATACTTTCAACGACAGGGCCTGTAATCCTGAGCATGATGTCGACCCACTGACCAACGCCTTGATTCTGCTTGAAAAAACGCGGATCTACCATGTTCTGGCTTCCGGTGTAGGCAATTTCACCATCGATAACAACGATTTTACGGTGGTTTCGGATATCGACTCTTTTGAAAATGGCACTGATTATCCCGGCGGGAAGTGACTCCCGGATTTTGATGCCTGATTTTCTGAGCTGCCTGATCCGCTCACTTTTTAAGAAATCATGACTGCCGATAGCATCGACGAGAATCCGGCAGATAACACCTCTATTTACTGCCTCGACCAAGGCATCTTCCACCTCGGCCACCTTGCCGCCCTCATGCCAGATATAAAACTGCAGGTGACAGGTTGATTGAGCTTGATTTATATCTGAGATAATTGCATCGATTATTTCATCAGGCGTCTCAATTATCTGGAGGCTGTTGCCGTTTAAGGCTGGAATACCGATGAGGGTCTCAGCCTGACGATGAAGAGGATGGCATTTGTCACTCATTGATTTCGGATCCACCGGTGCCCGCTCCGTTAAGGTGTTCAGCCAATACTGGTAATGATTCTGGTTGTCGCGTATACGCGCCGCCCGCTTTTCTGATAAGCGGTTTTCACCGAAAAGGAGATAGACAAATGCACCGAGGAAGGGGAGAAGGAGGATGATGATTAACCAGGCAAAAGTAGTGCCGTGGGGCCGTTTTCTGAGTATAACCCTGATGGACAGGCCAATTCGTATCGTCAGGTCAGCAAAAAGGACTATTGTTGGAATGATACTGAACGTCCAGTGATATTCTTCAGGGGTCATTGGTTTCTAGCATTGCATGAATATGTTTTTGTTGTAAATTAATGCCATTGTCAGAATCATTTTGAATCGTGGTCTGGGACAGTGGCACGTTGCCCATACCGGCATCGGTGATTACTCATTTACGCAGCGAGGTCTTGCCGAGACAGTGTTAACTCATACTGAGTGTGTCCGTAATACAGCAATGTAGTTTATAATCTTCGACTATACTGGATTTTATTATGATTATAAAAGGATTTTCTCTATCGGCGTTAGCTGCCGGCATCAAATACCAGGATCGGCTTGATCTTGGTCTGATCTACAGTGACGCACCCACTGTGACAGCAGGGATGTTTACCACAAACCTGATCAAGGCCGCTCCTGTTGTTGTCGATATGGACCGACTGAAACAGGGAAGAGCCCAGGCAATTCTTGTCAATAGCGGTTGTGCAAATGCCTGTACCGGTGAGGAGGGAATGGAGGCTGCGCTTGAAACAAGCAGAATGGTTGCGCAACAGTTGGATATTGACGAGGATATGGTTCAGGTGTCTTCAACCGGAGTGATCGGAACGCCATTGAATGTGAAGGCCTTCAGTGACAGTATGAAATTGCTTGTGGACGGCCTTAAGCCAGACAAGTTTGAAGATGTTGCCCAGGCAATCATGACCACTGACACGACCTCAAAAACCGTATACAGAACGGTTCAAATTGGCGATCGTCAAGTGAAATTTATGGGGATGGCGAAAGGGGCCGGAATGATCATGCCCAACATGGCGACAATGCTCTGTTTTGTTCTGACCGATGCCCGAATCAGTTTTACTGAATTGAATGAAACCCTAAAAAACAGTGTAAAGCAGACCTTCAACCGAATTACTGTCGATGGGGATACCTCCACCAACGATATGGTTCTGGTGATGGCCAATGGTGCTGCAGAGAATCCATGGATTGACGACGTTAATCATCCTGACTGTGAAGTGTTTCAAAATATCCTGGAGGAAATTTTAAAAGAGCTGGCCCTGAAGATAGTGATGGACGGAGAAGGTGCCACCAAATGTATCACGATCAGGGTTTGTGGCGCCAAAGAAGACCAAGACGCCGAAATTATTGCCCGGACTGTTGCTAATTCAAGCCTGGTTAAGACGGCCTTTTTTGGTGAGGATGCTAATTGGGGAAGAATTATAGCTGCAGCCGGCCGGGCAGGGGTGCGCTTTAATCCGGATAAAATTGATATTGCCTTCGGTGACGTTGTCATTGTCCGTAACGGCAGAAGTCTGGGAACAAAGGCGGAGGAAGCCGCTACCAGGATTCTCAAGGAGAGAAAATTTGCGGTTTGCATTGATCTGAAGGACGGTGCCGGATGTGAGGAAATTCACACCTGTGATTTCTCGGTTGACTATGTCAAAATAAATGCCGATTACAGGTCCTGATATGATACCCATACGCAGGGAAAATTACCTGATTGGTGAGTCCACCAATTTTAATAAGGTCCTAAAAAAGCTTAAAAAGAACCATCATCTCCATGAGATGAGTGTCGAGAGCGGTGAGGAACAGTATTACGATACCTTTGACTGGCGGCTCTATCGTAAAAACCTGCTGTTCACCGCCTCCAATAACAGGCTGCAATTAAGAAAATTCAGCGGGACAGCCTTGCATTCGGCAGCTGGCAGGAGGAGAAACAAGTTGTTTAGTTGGGATATAGAAGATCCTCAGATGTCACTGCTGCTGGGAAAATATATCGCTATGAGGGCCCTTTGCCCAACCTTTGCGTTACGATACAACAACCGCTCTTTCAAAATACTGAACCGGGATAGAAAGACGGTCGCCTGGGTTAGCATCAAAAGTAATACAGCTCGATATGGCACGGTTGAACAGGAACTTCCGGTGTGTCTCGGTGTTACTTCCGTCCGGGGATACGAAAAAGCCTATGAAAAACTTCTGAAGTCACTGACAGATCCTAATTTGCAGACAATGGTCCATGGCACAGAGCTCATTGATCAGGCCGTTGCCATTTCCCATAGAAAGCCACTCGACTACGGTGCGAAATTTCATGTCAAGCTCGATCAAAATGTACAGATCGGAACTGCTGTTTCAAAGATCTGCCTTGACCTGGTTGGCTCCATGGAGATCAATGGCCCCGGAGTCTGCGACGATATTGACAGCGAATTTCTTCATGATTTCCGCATTGCAGTGCGCAGAACCAGGTCTCTGATGTCGCTCTTGAGAAAGGTTCTGCCCGAGGACCAGCTGCGGTTCTACGAAACCGAGTTCAAATGGCTTGGGAGTGTCACCGGACCGGTGAGGGATATTGACGTCTATCTATTGAAAGAGGAGACCTACCGGAATCTGCTTCCGCAGTCATTGCGTGGTGGTCTGACTCTTTTTTTTGAACAGCTTGCAGCGCAGCGAACCGATGAGTTGACCTCATTAAGGAAGAACCTTCGTTCAGATCGCTATAGAGATCTTGTCGAAAACTGGCGGATTTTCCTTAGCGATCCTCAATCTGAGCTTTTTAGAGGAGTAAGGAAAAAATCATGTCTGAGCCTTGTAAATAAAATTGTCTGTAAGCGCTTCCATCGGTTTCTCACCGATGGTGACCTGATCAATGATCAAACTGATGATGATGAGCTTCACAAGTTACGGATAAAAGGTAAAAAATTCAGATATCTTCTTGAGTTTTT
>CAZOWJ010000158.1:0-5166 GCA_964583415.1 uncultured Desulfocapsaceae bacterium | reverse complement strand
AGTGGATTGCACGCGAAGAGTACGTTTTGTCACCCAGTGTGCCAGCGGTTGAATTTACAGACTCGTTCGGCAACCTGTGCCAGCGGTTGGTTGCACCAGCAGGGTATTTCTCCGTTCGTACTTCCGTGGACATCGAAACCGCGGAGGCATCCGACACCGCCTTTGGGGCACCGTTTGTAGAAGTGCAACATTTACCCGATGAAACCCTACCGTTCCTGTACCCTAGTCGGTATTGTGAATCGGATCGTTTCACTGAAATGGCCGCATCGCTCGTTTCGGAGCGTGCCTCTGGTTACGACCAATGCTCTGCAATCGTTGATTATATTCGCAACACGATACGGTATGAGCCTGGTAGCGGACAGCAGATCATCAGTGCCTCCGAGCTAAATGAGTTGGGAAGCGGAGTGTGTCGGGATATGGCCCATTTGGGCATTGCTTGCTGCAGGGCACTATCGATACCAGCTCGCATGGTTGTAGGCTACCTTGAGACGCTTGAACCAATGGATTTGCACGCCTGGTTCGAGGCCTATGTCGGAAATCGATGGTATACATTTGATCCAACACAAGTCAGTCTGCAAGGAGGACGAGTTGCGATCGCTTTTGGTCGCGACGCTGCTGACGTTGCCATCTACACACAATTCGGCGATCCAGTGGAACTGCTAAGTATGAACGTCAGAGTCGGACAGATGTCCTGACCTTTCTATTGGGACACGACATAGAGATTTTTCAAGTGACAGGTTTCTCACGCTGATCTGCTTCCCGCCTCGCCCAGCATGAAGAATAGCTGTCGTGCAATAGATGAAATGTATTGGTGACGACTTATCACCCCTGTTTAGCCTCAACAGCACGCAGTGTTAGTTCCCAGATAGCGCTTTGAGAGTTATGATTGCATCTGTCAATCCTATTTTCCCATCCACATCCTGATCAATGATTCCAGAAGCATCACCTGGGTTTGACAGACTGTTTGAAACCACCTGCAATGCCAGAACAGCATCCGCCAGTTTTGCTGGGGTGTAACATTTCTGTCCGGGATTATTTGATAATTCAGTTGTTTCCGGAAAGCGCCAGCTAGTGCCATCCGCATCCAGGAATTGAAAGTAGTAGTCACGACAGTTATTGTCGTCCGGGAGGTCAAGCAGATAGGTGCCGCGTGATGGACTTCCGAGATGGTGGCTCATATTTTGGGCTACCCCATTGATGACAACCTGTGCAGACTGAGGCGCGTCACCATCGGGATCATAGAAAACTGCCATAAAGGAGATTGTTGTCTGGGCAGGAAGATAGAGATGGCTCCCCGAGGCAATGGCATAATAGGGCGGAGATCCACCACCAAAGTCCTGGACCCAAAAATGGTACCAGGGCCGCGCAGAACTATAGGCGTAGCCGGGACCAAAGTCCGCATACCGGCTGTTCATAATGTTTTCGCGGTGTCCATCGCTGCTTGAGTTGTCAGCTGCAGGCGTACCATTTACATCATCTCGCAAAAACTGGATGACAGTTGAAAACCCGGTTGATCTTCCTGTGGCGATATTTTCAGCTATCCAACCACTGTCAGTGTAGTAGGATTTAATTCTGTTCGACCACAAGGTGCCGTCGCAAGAATTATGTGATAGCCCGCAGTTTGCTGCCATGTCTTCACCATGAACCCGTCCAGCCTGGTTCAAATCATGGTTGAGATAAATCGGATTGACAGGCGGGTAGTTTTGCGGGAGCAGGATATTGTACGAGCCGATATACGTATCTCGAAACTCCTGCGGCGCTGTTCGGACAACATTGGTCGCCAGATGAAGTTCTCTCTCCTGCTGGTTGGGATATCCATTGATCTGATCTCCGTAACCGGCAATGAGTGGCGTTGCAGAAAAACTTAAAGCCAAAACCACAGCTCCTATTGCGTTGCGCCCTCTACCTTTCGGCCTCGACATAAGACAGTTTTTGTCACTCATCATTTTCAATGACACTTTTTTGCATTTATTGCATTGTTGGTTCTTCTGCAATTGGCGAGTTATTCCGCCGCATCATCCGTTTATTTTACCGAAAGATTTCAACAATTTTGCTCCTTACGTAGCATTCACAGCTTCATCTCTTAAAAGCATAGTACGTATTCATTGAAACGAACTACATTTTACACTGCAGATATTGTGCCACAACCGCTAAAAGCAACCCATACTGGAAGATACATGAGGCCGGAATTGTGCCGCCCATCGAGGACATGCCGGTTTCGGAAGTGACAAATGATCCGAGTAAGGGAGGAAAATTCACTATCATCATGCATGCCGGGGAAGACAGGCTGCCATACGGTAAGTTGCGGTGCCCACTGAATAAAAAAATTGGGACACCTTGGGAGCCAAAGGTCGTGGGGTCGAATCCCGCCTCGCCCACCATTAGAGTCCCTGACGAAAAGGGAATTTGAAAGATTAGAAGCTCATTGTGATCCCACTTTTGCAAACAGCTTTCACTTTTTGGGAAGCAATTGGGGAACACCCGGTTTATACTTTACAATGATAAATGAGTGGGCACTTTGACAAACTTGAGGAAGAGCAATGGAAACAGCATTTGCAGGCGTAGTAAGATCTTTAGCTACAATCTTACTAATAGTTCATATGATATTGGGATTTTTCGTGTGGTCTCAGGATTATGCTGATAACAGGCTGAGAGTGATCAGGCTCGGGTTTGTAATCATATTTGCTTCTATATTACTTTTTATCATTTACCTGACCGGAAGATATCAGCCATGATCGGCAGGTCAGAAATACGTAGGGAACCCCCGTATCCTTCCCTGTGCGAGAACAGGAGATAGCTGTCCGCCTGGTCTGCTGGCGAATTTTTATTAATCCTGTTTTGATTTTATTCGACATTGAGCTTATATTTGTCACATATGTATTCCAGCATATCATTTTCTTAACCGTATTTGGCCTTCTAAGAACGTTAACGTGATTCAGCTGCCCTCAGAGGAGGACTCGATGAAAACAGTCTTGAACGGCTCACTAATCTGGCGTATCATCACCTCGTTCCGCTACCTCACCCTGTGTTTAATTATCAGTCTGACAACAGCCCAATCCATTAACGCTTTTGAACTTCTTGTCGGAGCGGGCATGCCTGGAACATTTTCACAGTTCACAGCCCGGGCTCTTTGCAGAATATTGGAACGGCAAAATGATAATCTCAGTTGCAATCCTGTCAGTTCAGAGGATGAACTGGACATCCTGACAAACGTGCAGGGTGGTTCTTTAGATCTTGCTCTCGTTGACTCCCAGCTGCTCAGTGAATCATTGTCGGGAGAGGGATCGTTTAGATTTCTCGATATTTCCTATGAGCAACTCCGTATTATTACACCATTATACAATATTCCTGTTGTTTTTATAGTCAGACTTGATGCAAGTATTGACTCCTATCAACAATTGCCCGGCAAACGCATCAATGTCGGGGCCCCAGGATCACAGGTAAAATATCTGTTCAAGACATTTATGGATGCTCAAGGCTGGACCGAAGATGACTTTACTCTCATTACTGAACTTTCGCCCTCAATGTATCAGGATAAAATTGCTTTCAACCAGGCAACTATCCAGGCGATGGTCCACCGTGGCGTTCACCCTGACCCAGCTATCGGCCAATTACTGAACCAGGGCCAGGCAAAACTGATTGGACTAAACGGTGATGGTGTTAAGAAAATGATTTCTCTCTATCCGGGAGTTTCGTTGCAAACACTTACAGAAACAGGCTATAAGAGTTTTGCTGGCCCCCTTGAGACATCTGGTACAACAATGGTTCTTGTCACTTCTGCTGACATGGACAATGAAACGGCTCGGCTCGTGACTGAAGCACTGCATAAAAATAAAGCCTTCTTCCAGGCAGCTCATCCCTCATTGTCGACATTTACCATCAATTCGACGCCTGAATTGTACGGCGGCCTCAAGGTCCATGAGGCTGTTCTGGAGTGGATTGCCGATAAGTGAGGTTGTGATTGTATAAGTGGCCCGTACTCTTTCTGTATATGGGAAAAACGTTGCACCGATACCATGGGATAGATAGGTTTTTTTCAGTTTGAATACAACCCCTATCACCATCACGCTCATGGTTTATCGCCAATGAATGAACAGCTCACACTTGTTTTTATCGGAAATAACAAAGAACTGCTTCAGGTTCCGACATCTCAAGGAAAGATTCTGTATCATCTTAACAGACGTGCTTCAATAAAAGATATTATTGAGGCAGTCGGAGTACCGCATACTGAAATCTGCCGATTAGAATGCAGTGGTAATGAAATATCTTTTCATTATATTCCTTCAGGGGACGAGGAGATTCTGATTTATCCATTTGATAAGCAAAACAACTGGCGGACGCCTTCTGCACTCAGGCCCGAACCTTTTGAAAGGCTGAAATTTCTTGTTGATATGACCGCGCTGAAACTTGCTCGCAATCTCAGGATGGCGGGTTTGGACACTGCGACTGTTGTGGGCAGGAAGTTAAAAGATGTTGTGAAAATTGCCAGTTCAGAAAAACGGATTGTTCTTACGAAAAACAGGGAACTGGTGAAAATCGGAGATCTGCTTTTCGGACAGTTGCTTCGTTCGGATGATCACAGAAAACAGTTGCTTGAGGTTGAGGAAAGGTATGAGCTGTCATCTGTTGCAAAACCTATGAGCCGATGTTTGGTCTGTAACGAAATCCTTCTTCAAGTGCCGAAAGAGAAGATACTGCATCGTCTCGAACCGCTCACCAGAAAGTATTACACCACCTTTAAAGAGTGCTCTTTATGCAGGAAAATCTATTGGCCGGGATCTCACCATGATCGTATGATAGAGACCTTCGACTTCCTGTTGGCGAATTGCACAACCATCTGAAATTGTATCTTCACAGGAAAGTGTAAAAATAGAAATTCCTTGAACCATAAAGATATTAGCAGAGGAAATGATAAAGGTAGGAGTAACCGAAGGCCATAAGCTGCAAAGTGAAGCGGCGCAGCTTATGGCCTTCCGAGTCGACGCGATTGTTATGTGTAGTGTGTACGATGCAGTACGATATCACACAATAGATAAGGTTAAATATTTGGTATGGGTTAACTTATGACGTCATTCAGCCTATCTAATATATTGCCCCAGCCACCTTCATGTTCAGAGCGTGTTTTTTCATCGATAAACTTAACATGAGATAGCGAAATATTTGTTT
>CAZOWJ010000157.1:0-5205 GCA_964583415.1 uncultured Desulfocapsaceae bacterium | reverse complement strand
GTGAAGCTCTGATGTCCTTTCAGTGAATTTCTCAACCCACCTGAAACTGTAACTTCACAATAAGTTCAACATTTAGGTTGTGCTTCCAAAACGAGGATTGCCAATGCAATGTTCAATTACCGAGATAGATTACCTCACAGCATATGTTCATGAACAAGGATGATTTGAGTGTTGTGATTCCAGCCTGAGGCTTACCAAGAGATATTTTCCTCACCGAAATGTTACATCCGTGCTTATAATCTGTAAAATCATTCATTTTTTCGATTCGGGAGTGTGCGGATGGAAGCAGATAAAGGAGAAAAATATGCTTAAAAAAACAACCAGCCTCGTTGTATTATTTCTGTTTATTGTCGCTGGGGGGGCTCAGGCCCAGGTGTCTATTACCTATTCATCCGCGGGGAAACAATATTTTTCCATGACCATTCCAGATGATTGGCGGGTAAATGTTGGCTCTGATGAAGATTTCTCTCAAAAGTCTGAAGACAGCATAGAACCGGCTCGTCTTATCAGCGCTATGCCGAATAGTGGTGTACCTTTATGGTTTGGTATGTGGGTTCCCGAGGATTTGGAGAAGATCGAAGGAGCAAAAGAGTATATGGCCTCCCTCGGACTTGACCTGCTTGCCGATGTGGTTATCACGAAACGCAAGCATGATACCTTGAACTCCATGGAGGTTAATTACGTCAGCGGCACGGGAAAAAAAGATGGGGAGCTCATGGATTTTCGGGCAGGCTTTTTCCGGCTCTCACCAGAACACGTGGCGATCGCAATCTACATTGGCCCCCCTGAGACAACGACCAGTTACGGTGAGGATCTCTCCCGGATGATTCAGTCATTGCAATCGCTAATCCAGTAAACAACATGAGGCTGATATGAAAAGAATGATACCGTTTTTATATATGATGTGCGCCGCACTTCTCATGACCATAGTAACAGGATGTAGTTCAACGGGATATAGCGGGAGTAACAGTTACTACCATCGTAATGCCTGGGATTATGATAACTACTATCGATCCGGAGCTAATTATCATTATAATCGGCCAGCGGCGAGAGCGAATGTTCGTTCAGAGGTAAATACCCGCTCAGGGGGAGGAGGACGCTCAGGGGGGGGAGGACGCTCAGGGGGAGGAGGACGCAGGTAGATTACAACTTCAACAGCATATAAGCGTTCTTGATCTCCCGGCACCATCTTTTGACTAGGCGGTCGACATTTGGAACAGACAACGACTTATGATGTGGCCTGAAGACTTTCAACACTGTAATCGTAACAAGTCAGTGGCTGGTTGAGCAGAAATTACTGCCGCCTGAGTACCCTATTAATTCTTTCCAGAGCCCAGTCCACGACATCTCTTGTTATGACCAAAGGCGGCGCAAAGCGGATGATGTTGTCGTGGGTTTCCTTGCAGAGTAATCCTTCTTCCAAGAGTTTCTGACAATAGTGTCGGGCTCCGCCGGCTTCCAAAAACAACTCCAAACCTATTAACAGGCCTTTTCCACGGATTTCTTTGATTAATGGGTTTTTTAATTTTTGTAGCTCCTGCAAAAAGTAGCCTCCCATTTTCTCAGCGTTTTCAATCATTCCTTCTTCGACGAGCACTCTTATTGCTGTGCGGGCAACTGCACAGGCCAGGGGATTGCCGCCAAATGTGCTGCCATGTTCCCCGGGCTGCAGGACGCTCATCACTTCACTGTTTGATAAAACTGCTGAAATTGGATAGCAGCCGCCTGAAAGTGCCTTGCCGACAAGGGTTAAATCGGCCTCAATCCCATCATGCTCTTCTGCCAGAATTTTGCCTGTGCGGCCCAGACCAGTCTGGATTTCATCAAGGATGAGCACCACATTGTTCTTTTCACAAATCGTCTTTACCTCTCTGAGATACCCCTGCGGTGGAATGATTACACCAGCCTCACCCTGTATCGGCTCTACCAGAAAGCCTGCAGTGTTGGGAGTTATTGCCGATTCCAGAGCTTCTGCATCTCCGAAAGGAATAATTTTGAAACCAGGGGTGAACGGTCCGAAACCGTTGCGGGAGCTGTCGTCCGTGCTGAAACCTACGATAGTGATGGTACGGCCGTGAAAATTGTCTTTACAGACAATGATTTCTGCCTGGTCTTCAGGGATTCCCTTGATCTTGTACCCCCATTTACGGACTGTCTTTATTACCGTTTCTACGGCTTCTGCACCACTGTTCATGGGCAAAGCTTTATGGGAGTTGGTCAGTTCACACAGTTCTTTATAAAACAATCCCAGTTGGTCATTCCGAAAAGCCCGGGATGTCAGAGTTAGTTTCCGGGCCTGTGTCACCATTGATTCAATGATTTTTGGATGGCAGTGCCCCTGGTTCACGGCTGAATAAGCTGAAAGACAGTCGAGATATTTTTTATTATCAACATCCCAGACCCAAACCCCTTCACCGTGAGATAATACTACATCAAGAGGCTTGTAATTATGCGCACCATACTTGTTTTCCAGGCTAATGAGATCACTGTTAATCATGGTTATCGCTCCTTACCGGGATCATAGGAAATAATTTCAGTCCCAGCTTTTCCATTAATTGCCGCCTCTATGAAATTTATTGAGGTTATAACGGCGTGTTTCCCGCCATGTTGTAAAAACTCTATGGCAGCTTCAACTTTCGGCAGCATGGATCCTTTTGAGAAATGACCCTCTTCGAGAAAACCGGCCATCTCCTCTTTGGTCACAGTGCGAAGCATTTTTTGCTGATTGGTGCCAAAGTTCAACATAGCGCCTTCAACATCGGTAGCCATAACGAAAATGTCAGCGCCTACCTCTTCGGCAAGACATGCACTGGCAAGATCTTTATCAATAACCGCATCAACACCACTAAATGCCCGCCCTTTACGCACCACAGGAATACCGCCGCCACCGCAACAGATAACAATAAAGTCCATATCGATCAGTTTTTGAATTTCACGCTTTTCAATAATGGTGATTGGCTTTGGTGATGCTACCAGTCGTCGATATCCTTTCGGTGTTTCAATAGTGGGGTAATCAAGTCTGGATGCTTCTTCAGAAGAAAAACCCGGCCCAATCGGCTTGGTAGGCGTTTTGAAAGCTGGGTCATGTTTATCAACCACGACATAGGTAATGAGGCTGACCAGCATTTTATGATCCAGACCAGATGCCATCAGCTCTTCATCCAGTGTAGACTCAATCATGTAGCCAATATGTCCTTCGGTCTGCGCAACGAGAATTTCCAGGGGAAGTTTAGGTACGGAATCGCAACACTCCTGCTGCAGTAATAAATTGCCGACCTGCGGACCATTGCCGTGGGTGATAATGATACGGTAATCATTTGAGATTTTGGCAATTTGTTTAATCGGGACCCTCAAATTCTCAAACTGCTCCTCGATTGTCCCTTTCTGACCTTTTTGAATAAGAGCATTACCGCCCAGCGCTATCAGCAGGATCGGTTTGTCTTTTGCAGTCTGCATCATACGTTATCTCCACTTTGAGCAAGAGCAAAAAAACCATCATTAATCGCCAAGACGCTCATGTAAAATGGACTCCAGAGTAGGTTCACCGTGATCTTTGTATTCATAGCGAACCCTGAGGGTTGGTTTGTTGACGCTAATCAGTTGACAAAGATCTGCTGGAGTTGCCACAAGCACCAGATCACAGTCAGTATTGTTGATGGTGGTCTCAAGGTCCCGGATCTGCTGACGGCTGTATCCCATTGCCGGCAATAAAGCGCCTATAGATGTATAGGTCTGGAAAACCTCTTTCAACGTTCCTGCCAGGTACGGTCGTGGATCAACCAATTCCGAAGCTCCGAAACGACGCGCGGCAATGACACCGGCGCCATAGCCCATCTCACCATGAGTCAAAGAAGGACCGTCTTCTACGACAAGGACCCGTTTATCTTTAATCTGATCTGGATGGTCAGTGATAATCTCTGAATCAGCCAATATAATCGAAGCCCTGGGGTTGTTTTTCTCAATCGTTTTGCGAACTTTTTCAACATCTTCGGGTGAAGCGCTGTCCACCTTGTTGATAATCGCCACATCAGCCAGGATCATGTTTGTTTCACCGGGGTGATAAAGGGTTTCATGGCCTGCCCGATGCGGATCAAAGAGGACAATGTGAATATCTGGTGCGAAAAAGGGAGTGTCATTATTGCCACCGTCCCATACAATCACATCTGCTTCTTTTTCCGCTTCCCGAAGAATTTTTTCATAATCGATACCTGCATAGATAGCGACACCCATCTCGATCATGGGCTCGTATTCTTCTCTCTCCTCTATGGTACAGTTATGTTTATTAAAATCTTCATAGGCTGCAAATCGCTGAACCACCTGTTTGGTGAGATTGCCATATGGCATGGGATGGCGAACTGCGGCGACCGTTTTACCCATCTCCTGGACAATCTGAACCACCCTGCGGCTTGCAGGTGATTTTCCACAACCGGTTCGTACTGCACAGACGGATATAACTTTCTTGCTTGATTTCAGCATGGTATAAGGGGCGCCAATAATGATAAAATCTGCCCCGGCAGCGGTGACGATCGAGGCTTTATGCATCACTTCGAGGTGCGGTACGTCGCTATAGGAAAACGACACGAGATCAACCTTATTATCTTTGATGAGATTAAACAGGTCAGCGTCTGAATAGATCGGAATACCTTGGGGATAGAGGTCTCCAGAAAGTTCTGCAGGGTACTGACGATTATCGATATCTGGAATCTGCGTAGCCGTAAAGCAGATGACATTGTATCTTTTGTTGTTTCTGAAATAGACATTGAAGTTGTGGAAGTCGCGCCCAGCGGCACCCATAATAATGACATTTTCTCCCATCGTGTGCCTCCTCTTCATGCAATTTAAATTCTATTGACGACGGCGTCCGTCACTTCTATCACTTTCACATAAACACAAAACCCCACTTTTCAATGCAACATTGTGGTAGTGAGGGGATTCCGGGATATCTGTCAATCTCGCTCGCCTCAGGGATGAACTAGCAGACACCGAGGGAAGCAATCTGGGCAGGAGCGCAGACAATATAGACATCAACAGGAGTGAAACACCCATGTTTCTGCGATATACGCCCGAAGTGCACCCAATGTTGACTGACTTAGATTCATCATTGAGCTGTTCTTTCATGACGATCCCACTTCAGCAAGGGTTTGGCTTTCACCCTGATATAGACAGTTCTATTATATACAATGGAAAGAGAGAAGGGAATGTCAA
>CAZOWJ010000156.1:0-5251 GCA_964583415.1 uncultured Desulfocapsaceae bacterium | reverse complement strand
TTTACAACCAGGCGCTTTATGATGAAGTACAGAGCGGTGATCATGAACTCTATCGGTAACCTGACAGTCTCTATTCTCCTGCTTCTCACCCTGTCCTGTTCGACTCCCGAACCATATATAATCGGATTCCTGGGTGGATTGACCGGTGGATTGAGTGATATCAGTATTGCCGGAAGAAACGGTGTTATCCTGGCAATAGAGGAGGTCAACAGGAAGGGCGGTATTGCAGACCGCACGGTGGAGCTGTTAATAAAAGATGATAAGGGCGATCCTGAAATTGCTCAGCAAAGTATCGAAATATTTGAAGAAAATAAGGTTGTGGGCATTATTGGGCCGATGACCAGTGAAATGTCGCGTGCTGCAGCCCCTGTGGCTCAGCAGGAGAAGATTGTCATGATCAGCCCCACTGCTAACAGTGCTGATTTTTCAGAGCAGGGGGACTTTTTTTTCAGAGTTTCTCCGTCTGACAGGGACGAGGCGCATCATCTTGCTGAGCTGGCCTTCCTTAAGAGAGGGTATGATCGTATCTCTATACTGTATGACCTGACCAACAGGGAGTATGCTGAAAACCGGGTTTTTTATTTCAGAAATTTTATTGAAGACTTTGGCGGTACGATTGTCCAGGTGACATCATATACGACGCGAGATGATACCGACTATGGTCTGCTCGCGACCCAGGTTTCCCAGAATAATCCTGATGCTGTTTATATTCTCGCAGGCGGATCCGATTTGTCCCGTATCTGCCGACAATTAAAGAAACAGGGATTGAACGTGCCGGTTTTGGCGACTGGCTGGGCGGTAACACCTGAGGTTATTCGCCAGAGCGGGGCCGCGGCAGAGGGTATAGAATTCTTTCAGTCATATGATTTAAACAGCACGGCTCTACCGTACCAGGATTTTCTCCAGAACTATAAGGCCCGGTTCCACGAGGAACCTGAGCTTGGAGCCTTTTATGCGTATGAATCGGCAACTCTATTGTTGACCGCATTGGAACAGGCAAGAAGCATAAGAAATCTGAAAGATACCATTTACGAAATCAAGCTATTTGAGGGTTTACAGGATACACTGGAGATTAACCAGCATGGAGCTGCGGTGCGGCCGTTGTATCACAAGAAAATCGAGAACGGTGCTATTGTTTCCATTGCAGTAGAGTAAATCGGTATTCCCCGCCTGCAGCAAACTGCATGGCCGATAAACGAGGATGGGATACCCCACAATGGTGATTTTTCCCAGTTGTTTAGGGTTTCTTCCTGTGAATCCCGGTGTTTCTTAACAGATAGAGAGCAAAGAACACAGTCAATGAAGTGAGCAGTATGTCATACCAGGGAAACCAGGATATGGTGGCCCGAAAGGCCTCATTTTCAATAAGTTCCGTTGTCAGTTCCGGATTAGCTGCATGGACGGCCTTGCGCTGAAACTGCATGAGCAGAGCAAATAAAATCCCGATAAGACCATAACCCAGATTGAAAGCCAACCCCTTGAAGCTCAAAACGGTAGCGCGCTGTTCCGAGGAGGCAACCAGGTTTAAGTAGTGGCTGGTGAAAAAAGCGGTGAGCATCAAGCCAATGGTTACCAGCGCTATCGGAATAATACCCAGGTAAGGGACAAAACCGGTAAGACCCCAGAGCGCCAGAAATGTGATAAGTCCTAGCCACAGACAGTTCTGCTGCGGACTGAATTTTGCTACCATATACTCCGCAACTCTGGGTATCAGCAGTCCGAGTATGGAGAGCATGGCCATGATCAGGCCAAAACTTGCCTCCGGCAGTAGTATCAGGCGAAAATACTGACTGGTCAGGGTAATGATCATCCTCAGGACGTGGTCATACATCATTCCGAAAAGAATGACTGCCATGGCAAACGGCGTTGCCATGATCCATAATCCGGCCTGCCAGGTCGCCCGGCCTGCCTGCCAGACGGTTGTCATTGAAATCGGCTGGGGATCCGAATTCCGTTCTTCACTGACCTCCCGCATTCCCAGGGTGGCCCAGAGTGAAAAAAAACCAAGAACCAGTGTCAGGTACACCGGAAAGCGCATGCTCACCTCCTGGGAAACAGTTATTGACATACCCAAAAATGCCAGCAGCGTGTTTACCACGTCAGGGTCATAGAGCATTGCTCCGGCCGTCATGGATATGATGCCGGCCAGTGCCTTGAGACGCATCTGCAGGCTTAAAACCTTTGGCCAGTCACCAGGGTTGCCATCCTGTACCAGTGAATCGTAGGCGATCGCTTCATCTGCCCCGCTGGCCATGGCTTCTGCCAGCCCGCTTAGTATACGGTTAATGAAAAAGGCCCAGAATACGACATTAATCGAACTGATCGGCACAAAGGCAATGACACTGAGCTCTATAATCATCAGCACAGAGGTGAGAACCAGCAATCGTTTACGACCGAGAAGATCGGCGAGTGCGCCTGAAGGAACTTCACAACAGACGATGGTAATCGCCCAGACCGTGTTGAGCAGGGCAAACTGCTCAATACTCAGCCCGTAATCGAGGAAAAGGATGGTGAAAATGGGATAATAGAAGCGAGAATTAAAAAATATCCTGAAGGCGATGAAACGACGGATGTTTTTAATTGCAAATGGGGAGGTGGCTTTCATGGACGTCTCATCTGTTAGCAATTGTTCATCAGTAAGTATGCACACTCAGACGGTTTTCGAGCCATTGCACCCACAATGACAGGGTCAGACAGAGTACCAGGTACATACAGGTGATGGTAAGCCAGACCTCTATGGTTACCTGAGTGGACGACATAACCTGCATGCCTTGAAACGTGAGTTCCTGGATCGATATTATCGAGACGATGGATGAATATTTTATGGTATTAATAAATTCGTTTGCCAGCGGCGGAAGCATAATCCGCAATGCCTGCGGCAGAATAATCAAACGAATTTGCTGCCAGCGGTTTAGGCCGATTGACCGGGAGGCTTCCCACTGTCCGTCATCGATGGCCTCAATACCTGCCCTGACAATTTCGGTGATATAGGCACCCTGAAAAATGCCGATAGTAACCACCCCTGACAGGAAGGCAACGAACAAATTCGGCGGAGCGGCGACACGTGTCAGCCAGTAGATACCGCTTTCAGAGAGACTGCGAACAAAGGACTCCGCACCGAGGGCGGGCAGTATCTGATCACTGACGAAAAAGTAGAAAATAAAAACAAGAACGAGTGGCGGGGTGTTGCGAATCAGTTCAACGTATGTTCGGGCGCATAGTCTAAATAATAACCGTTTTGCTGTTCTGGCAAGCCCCATAACCAGACCAAGAATACCGGCCAGAAGCATTCCCCAGATACTGAGCCTGATGGTGGTAAACAATCCTTCAAGCAGTACATTTGCTGTCCACCTGCCACTCTCGCTGTCAAAGCGGACAAGGTAGGTCGGAATAATACCCCAGTTCCATTTGTAATTGAGTGAAAAGGTGAGCCGGTAGATGACGAATAAAAAAGCCCCCACCATGGCAATGAGCAGAAAAATATCAAGAATTGTGGGCCGGAAGCGGGCTCTGGTCATGTGCAGATGGTGCGAAAACGCTGCCACCGGGATAGCGTGGCAACGTCCTGGTGAATGTGTTGGTAAACCGAAACTGTTATCTGACTTCTATTCAACCTGATCGGCCCAGTCTCGCGTTTCAAACCAGTATTCGTGTCTTTCTTTGAGCCATCCTTCAAGCCATACACCGGTAATCCACGAGTTGAAAAATGCCAGTGAGTCCGGATCTCCCTTGCGCAGGGCAAAACCGATCGGCTCTTTTGTAAATGTTCCTTTAACTGGCAGGAAAAGGCTATCGTTGTATTGCAGGGCTTCATAGGCAGGCCGGGGAGCGGAGCCGATGACGGCATGCACGTTGCCGTTCCTTAATTCCTGGTAGGTTTGGGTCTCGTTCTCAAACATTCTCAGGGTGGCTTTCGGCAGATATTTCTTGGCGGCAATGACTGCAGAGGTTCCGAGTTTTACCGCAACCTGGACTTCCGGTTTGTTGAAATCTTCAAGAGATGAAAAACCGTCCGCTTGCACCTTATGGGCAACGATCGACATGCCAGAAAAATCATAGGGTTGAGAGAAGTTGACCTTTAATGCACGTTTCGGCAGAATGCCCATACCACCGATGATCACATCAAATTTACCGGTTAGCAGAGCGGGAATGATCCCGGACCAGGCTGTCGGTATAAATTCCACCTTTACTCCCATATCCTCGGCAAGCCGGGTGGCAACATCAATCTCAAACCCGATAAACTTACCGTTTTTATCTTTCATGGCCCATGGCTGAAAGGTGTCCATACCAACTCGAAGAACACCGTTTCTGACGACTTTCTCAACAGTACTTTCCTGAACCAGCTGCTGCTGCAGTGTTGCCGACAGGGCTGTCTGACTCGATAATGTAACGGTGACTAGGAAAAACAGAAAAACATTTAAAAATCTAAACTTTGCTACCATATCTCCCTCTCTTTGGATTTGCTGAGATTCAATCAAAATCAATGTTTGACAAGGCAGGCGCTTTGTCAGGAAATTTTAAGCCGTTTTTCAAGGAACGTGACAAAAAAAGACAACGTTACAGTAATCATGAGATAGAGAATGGCAACAGTAAACCATATCTCAAAGGTAAGAAATGTTTCAGATATAAGTGCCTGGGCTTGCATGGTCAGGTCATAAATAGCAATGGTCGAAACCAGTGCCGAATCCTTGATCAGCGAGATCGCCTGGCTGGTCAGTGGAGGCAGGACAGTGCGTATGGCCTGAGGGAGAATGATGAAGCGATAGATATAGCTTTTCTTCAGTCCGAGGCTTGCTGCGGCTTCAATTTGGCCTCGATCCACAGAGAGGATGCCTGATCTGAAAATTTCTGATGCGTAGGCTCCTTCGAAAAGACTCAGGGCCAGTACCGCTGAAGGGAAGCGGTCAAGTCCGAGAACAGGACCAAGGACAAAGTAGATAAAAAAGATTTGAATCAGCAATGGCGTATTTCTGCTGAGCTCCAGGTAAACTCTTGCAACAAATCGGGCAACCGGTGAGTGTGATAACCTGAATATGGCCGTAATAAGACCGATGGCAAAGGCAAAGACCAGGCTCAGCGCAGATATTTTTAATGTTATCCCTAGACCCAGGAGCAGCGGTCCGGCCTGAACTCCGTCGGCTGTTGACTTGAGGACAAGGGGCGGAATCTGGTACCAGGACCAGTTATAACCAAGATTTGAAATACTGCGGGATGAAAGCCAGCCAAGAAAGAGGAGCAGACAGATAAACTG
>CAZOWJ010000155.1:0-5387 GCA_964583415.1 uncultured Desulfocapsaceae bacterium | reverse complement strand
AAGTGTCTGTCAATAACCTACAACGAAGGAGATCGGACTTTTTACGACGCCATCATGAATTTATTTGCAATTAGTCCAGCCAGCATTAAGGTAGTAGCGTCATTTACCATTGCGATAGCAATACAGATAGAACAAAGCGTTCGTTAATTCAGGAGGAAGTATCATGTCTCAGTCATGTGGCAGCAGCAGTTCTGGTTCCTGTGGATCAAATGAATCCCAGCAGGCCGCGCTTGCACAGCAGGAAAATGCAATTACAAGATCTCTCGGTAAAATTAAAAATAAGATTCTCGTTATGAGCGGCAAGGGCGGAGTTGGAAAATCAACAGTCTCTGTTAACCTTGCTTTGAGCCTCGCAAAACGTGGACATAAGGTTGGCCTGATGGATGTTGATCTTCACGGTCCTGATGTCGTCCGTATGCTCAACCTGAAAGGTTCCGTTCAAGCTCCCGATTCACCGGATGGGCTGGTCGCGCCTCTCCAACACAACGCAAATCTGAAGGTTGTTTCTCTGGAATACATGATGAAAGATCGTGATGAGGCTATCATCTGGCGTGGCCCTTTAAAAATTCAGGCCATCAGGCAGTTTGTTTCAGATATGGACTGGGGTGATCTTGATTACCTGATCGTTGATGCTCCTCCCGGAACTGGTGATGAGCCGCTTACGGTCGCCCAGACAATGCCAAATATAAAGGCGATTGTTGTCACCACCCCGCAGAAGGTGGCTCTTGCTGATGTACGCAAATCGATTAATTTCTGCAAAACCGTGAAGATGGATATTGTTGGTGTTATTGAGAACATGTCCGGTTTCGTCTGTCCCCATTGTAACGAGACGGTGGATATCTTCAAGTCAGGCGGGGGGGAGCAGATTGCAAGAGAATTCGAACTGCCGTTTCTTGGTCGGGTACCAATGGATCCAAAGGTTGTAATTGCAGGAGATGATGGCAAACCATATCTTTCTTCAACCGAAGAGAGCCCCGCTGTATCTGCTTTCTCAAACATTGTTACCGCTGTTGAAAAACGTCTGCCACCGGTGGCAGCGCCGGTGAGCCTTAATATGTCGGCAACAGCTGATTCCTGTGCCTGTGGGTCCAGCGGCTGTAATTCGGCCAAGTGAGACTGTAGATCTTTATCCTGACATGGTCGGTCCGTCGGCTGCCGAATTGTTCCGACCATGTTTTCTTTTGAAACTCCAGGTGGCTAACAGATTATGAAAGTAGATCAGCATATTGTCGGTACGATGGGCGTCTGTTGTTATATCCTCAGCTGCGAAAATACCGGAAAAGCTGCAGTCGTTGATCCGGGCGGTGATGAACAGCGGCTACTGGATATTATAAAAGAAGAAAATCTGGACGTGGTATATGTGATCGATACCCATGGACATCCTGATCATGTCTGCGGCAACAGAAAGCTAAAAGAAGGAACCGGCGCCGAGATTGTCATGCATGAGGATGATGACGATTTCTTCTCTCAGCCCAATATTAAAAGCTACTTTTCAATGCTCGGACTGGAGCAGTCGCCTGCTGTTGATCTCAGGGTCAAGGAAGGAGATAGTATTTCATTTGGCGATGTTTCCCTGCAAGTCATTCATACTCCGGGCCACACTCCTGGCGGTGTCTGCCTGTATAATAAACCTGATTTGATCACCGGCGATACCTTGTTTGTCGGAGGAATTGGCCGAACGGATTTTCCCGGTGGCTCACATCAGGATCTCATCAGCTCAATTCGTAACAAATTACTGATTCTGCCCCCGGAGACCACTGTCTGGCCGGGGCATAGCTATGGCGGAAGTCGGTCAACAATTGAGGAAGAAGCGCGTTCAAACCCCTACCTGAGATAAATGCTCCCATACCCTGAGACAGCATATGCGTGAAATTGTTCTCGGTACAGCCGGCCATGTCGATCATGGAAAAACAAGCCTGGTTAGAGCCCTTACGGGAATAGAGACCGACCGGCTGAAAGAAGAGCAGAAACGCGGTATTACCATAGAGCTGGGATTTGCCTACCTCGATCTGCCGTGTGGGCATCGACTGGGGATTGTTGACGTCCCGGGGCATGAAAAGTTTGTGAAAAATATGGTTGCCGGCGTCACCGGCATGGATCTGCTGGCCTTTATCATTGCAGCGGATGAGGGTATCATGCCCCAGACTCGTGAACATTTCGATATCTGCCGGCTGCTTGGGGTTAAACAGGGGCTGGTGATTGTCACTAAAAAAGATATGGTTGATGAAGAGTGGCTTGAAATGGTCACCGAAGAGGTTCGTGAATTTTGTCAGGACAGTTTTCTTGAAAATGCACCAATTATCCCTGTTTCCTCTACAACAGGAGAGGGCATTGATGGGGTCATTGCGACTATCGACCAATTTGTAAAAAAACATCATTTTGCAGAGTCTTTTGGGCCCTTCAGGCTGCCGATAGATCGAGTATTCGCCATGAAGGGCTTTGGAGCGGTGGTCACCGGCAGCTCCATTTCCGGAAGGGCTGCTGTCGGTGATGAAATGCGTTTTTACCCAACTGAGAGAACAGCCAGGATACGCGGTATTCAGGTGCATTCAGAAGCGGTTGAAATGGTGGAGGCGGGTCATCGAACCGCTGTCAATCTTCAGGGGGTGGATATTGACGAGATAAGCAGAGGAATGATCGTTGCTCCTCCGGGCAGCCTTGAAGGCAATTATATGCTGGACTGCTCCATGCTCTATCTCTCTTCGAATGCCAAACCACTCAAACATCGCAGCAGGGTCAGGGCCCATCTTGGAACGGCAGAAATAATGGGACGGGTTTCACTGCTTGATCGGGACGAACTGCAGCCTGGTGAAGAAGCATTTGTACAGCTACTGCTTGAAGAGCCGGTTGCCGTATGGCCAGGTGATCGTTATGTGATCAGGAGCTATTCCCCTGTTGCCACCATCGGCGGCGGTGAAGTGCTGGGAAATCAGTCAATTCGAAAACGCAAACGTCTGACAGAAAAGGATCGGGCCTATAACAGAGAGGTTTTTGAGGTATTGCAGTCGGGAACGCTTGAAGACAAAGTCCTCATATTATTGAAAGAGTCTGGAATGGCCGGCCTCTCCTTTGATGACCTGGCAATCAGGCTGGGTATGTTTGGTAAACATCTGACAAAAGTGCTGAACGAACCGCTGTCTGCCAAACGCATGGTTGTGGTCGATTCGGCGACGCAACGGTATCTGCTGGGAGAAATAGCAGATGAGGTGGTAGAGACCATTCTTCATGCACTTGGACGCTACCACAAGGCCAATCCCCTGAAGAATGGTCTTTCCAAAGAAGAGTTACGGTCCGGCTTCCCGCAGGTTATTGACCCCAAAGTTTTCAGCTATTGCCTTAATGATCTGATTCGCAAGAAGCAGGTTGTCCAGGAAGATTCTCTTATCAGACTTGTTTCGCACCAGGTTGCTCTGAAAGCTGATGAACAGAAACTCAAAAAAGACATTACAAGCTGGTATGTAGCAAAGGGCCTTCAAACAGCAACAATCAAGGAAACCGCTGAGGAATTTGACGACTATCCGAATTCGTTAGTTAAAGAGGTTCTTGCTATCCTGCTGAAAGAGGCTTCATTGATTAAAGTAAGTGAGACACTCTATTACCATGCGCCTGCCCTTGAAAAACTGCAGGCAGAAGTTGTCAGCTTTATGAAGTCGGAAGGTGAAATAGATGCCCCGCGATTTAAGAACCTGAGCGGATTAAGCCGAAAATTTTCGATTCCGATCCTTGAATATTTCGACCGAATCAAATTGACCATCAGGGTCGGTGACAAACGTATTCTTCGTAAAAAAGGCTGAACCATCTCCACTTGATCTGTTACCGCTGGTGACGCTCACCTCTGAATGGCTAGTGTGCCGCCTGAAATCTCTGTCAATTCATTTGCTTCCAACAGATCTTTAAAATCACAGACGTATCCCCAGAAATCTTAACTGACTCACTGATCGTCATGCCCGGTATGGCGATGATACTGCTCTGTTGAGACACCAGAACCGGAAAGGTGTGTCTCAGGTGCCTGGGGAGTTTCCTGTCTGATAAAAAGCGTGAGACCTTCTTCTTTCCCGGTGCTCCGATCGGCTGAAAAAGTTCACCCGGTAACGGGGCCCGCAAGACAAGGGGAAAGGATACTTTGTTACCATCTATATACTGGATCGCATGGTCACCAGTATTAAACTGATCTTCTTCTGAGATACAAAGTGTTTTTGAAAGAAGTGGGACCTCATATTCTCCGACACCTGCTATAAGAATTTCTTCACCAAAGCTGTCATCAGGACGGTGACGCATCTTCCTGTCACGGCTGCGGGAGGAGAAGATAACTTCTTCAGCAGTTTTGATAACCCGCAGCCCGCCGGAGAAATGAATTGTTGTACCGGTTCGCCCCTGCTCCGTCAGTTTCATTATTTCCTCTATGGCCTGAAACGTCGGTGGGCAGTGAGACCGCCAATACATTTTTTCTAAAATCCTGCGACAAAGGGCCGCTGGTATCTCCTGAAACGACTCCAGTCGGTAGGAGAGTTCACGATGTGATGTAGGGCCTGGCTCTTTCTCAGTTACAACAGCCCGGAATTTCATCTCTGTTACATCATCGAGATAGCTGTCTTCATCCCTCAGGATAATGGCCGAGTTAAGAATGGTTTGTTTTATGGATGGGTTAAACTCCTGTTCCAGCAGGGGTATCAGTTCGAGACGAACTTTGTTTCGAAGATATGCCCGGGATTTGTTGCTGCTGTCTTCGCAAAAGGGCAATTTTACATCTGCGAGGTAATCGAGTATTTCCTCCTTGGAATTATTCAGCAACGGCCTGATAATGTTCTTGTTCCTGACACGCATACCGGAGAGGCCGTTAACCCCGCTGCCCCGTATCAGTCGAATCAGCACCTCTTCGACCTGGTCATCGCGGGTGTGCCCAAGGGCAATGAGATCTGTTTTGTGCAGGGTCGCCAGCTCATCGAGCGCTTCAAAACGGAGTCTTCGTGCACACGCTTCAGGAGACTCACCACTCGACATTCTGACCTTCTTTACATCGACAGAACAACGATCGAATTCGATATTAAATGAGTTGCAGAGTTTTTGTACATGGCTGATTTCAGCCCCGGTTTCCTCTGGTCGCAGTTTATGGTCGATATAGACCGCTGCTTTAACGGAGGCAGGAACCAGCTTAACCAGTATGGACAACAGAGCCGTTGAGTCGGGTCCCCCTGAAACCGCAACCAGAATAGCATTTTCCTCAGAGATGAGATCATGCTGATTGATGGTATCGAGAACAGATTGTTCAAGTGGTTTCATAACAAAGCCTTGTTAAAAATCATTTAAGTAAGCTTTTAGTTCCTTAAAAAAAATCGTTGATATATCATAAGGAATAGATTGAAAAGGTGCAATGTCCCTATTTAAAA
>CAZOWJ010000154.1:0-5412 GCA_964583415.1 uncultured Desulfocapsaceae bacterium | reverse complement strand
TTTCGGCACTCTATGACTACAAGGAGAGCCGTAAGGTGAACAACGCTACCATTTTAGGTGAGTTCACTGATGCCTCAGCAATTCTCGTTACCGGTGGTGTCAGTTATAAATTCTAAATTATTTGTCAACTGACAGGTAAGGCCCCAACCGGAATATTTCGATTGGGGCCTTTTTTTTGAAATATTTCTGGTTCTTCCCGAAAACGCCTACCTGAAGCAGGAACGCGTATATTTGGTTACCCCCCGTTTGATGCCGCCAAGCAGCACGGGGCTAATAATACCTGGGCCCTGTGGGACTGGATATTTACTCCATCATCACAGCAGGAGGGTGTTGGCGAATCGAATAATGGGGCTGATGATCATTGAAAGTACCCCGGTAAAGGCCAGTACCAGCACAAGAATAAAGCCATATTTTTCGTAAGATGCGTAGGTGTAGGCAAGCTTTGCCGGAAGCAAACCGGTCAGGATCCGACTGCCGTCAAGTGGTGGTATCGGCAGAAAATTGAAGACACAGAGAACCAGGTTGATCCAGACGCTTGCAACCAGCATCCAGGAAAAAGGAACCACTATCGCCTCAAGCATTTGAGAATAGGGAAGAATTACTGCTACAGCAGTGGTTAGACGCAACAAAATTGCACTGGCGATTGCTAATAATAAGTTTGTTACCGGGCCGGCAAGCGCAACCCACAGCATATCTTTCCTGGGATTACGAAAATAGACCGGGTTAACCGGTACAGGTTTCGCCCAGCCGATCTTGATAAAAATGAAAGCAAGTGTACCAATCGGGTCAAGATGACTGAGCGGGTTCAAAGTGAGTCTGCCAGCATTTTTGGCGGTCGGGTCCCCGAGACGATAGGCGACATAGCCATGGGCATACTCATGGAGTGTCAGTGCCAGCAGGAGCGGAGGTATCTGTATTGTCAGTTGTCTAATCAAATCCATAAATTACACGTTAGTTAATAGTAAATTGTAGTGACTCACCTATATGAGTAAGCATTAAGAAACAGGCCGCAACAACGGAGTTGCGTTCTTTCTAAAAGATGCCTTATTGCTCCGAGATAAGAACAGGAGTGATATGCTAATGCGGAAATGTTTGAGTTACCAGGTTGATTTCATCCTCTCGAGATTCAACCTCGCCATCGAGTCTTGCCAGAAAAAGGCGATGAAGTATTTTCTTGAAAACCGGTCCGGGTTGATAACCCATTTCTTTTAGGTCGGAACCATTTATTATTGTGGTCTCATGTATCATCGAGGTGACATAATGAGAGACTGCTCTTTTAATCTCATTATTCTTGGCGATCGCCATGAGATAAAGGAGTCCCTCGTTATGCATCTCATTTAGCACGGTGTAGATTTCACTGTTTTTTAAATTAGTTCTTCGTGACAGAAAGTGAGCGGTTTTATCAGCGCTGCTTTTTTCGTGCACCATAAACTCTTTTTGCTTGAGGCTAACCTGGAACCTGTCGCAGAAATTTATCAGTACGCTGACAGGGGATCTTCCCATTATTGCAAAGAGGTAGACTATCCATGGCTCAAGGGACTCTGAGAGGTAGAGAAGTTTAAACCACGAGATCGCACGTTGAGCCTGGATCAGGCAATGATGGAAGCGTCGATCAATTTTGAGATGAGGCTTAAGGTCAGGCCAGAGAAATGGAAACAATCCGAGTTCTTCGAGCCGTTCGATTGCGGAGATTGAATTTTCCTCGGCCAGCAGAATTTTCAGTTCAAGAAAGAAACGCGGGTCGTCAGCTTTACCAAAAAGCTCCATCTTGACGGCATTATTGATCAGTCGGGCGGTGTGTTTGACGATAATGAAATCCATTCTTTTTTCAAAACGGACCGCCCTGAAAATTCTGGTTGGGTCATCAACGAAACTGAGGTTATGCAGAACCTTGATGGCACGTTGCTTCAAGTCGTTCTGGCTGTTAAAGAAGTCCAGGAGCTTACCAAAATGCTCAGGATTCAGTTGAACGGCCATTGCGTTGACGGTAAAATCTCGACGGTAGAGATCCAATTTAATAGAAGACAGCTCGACCGTTGGCAGTGCTGCAGGATATTCATAATATTCGAGCCGCGCGGTTGCCACGTCAAGTTTTAAGCCATCAGGCAGGAGGACCATAGCCGTCTTGAATCGTTCGTGCGTCCTTACTCTGCCACCGAGTCGCTCGGCAAGTTTTTTTGCGAAACTGATTCCGTCTCCTTCCACGACGATGTCAAGGTCCATATTGGCCTTTTTCAGGAGCAGGTCCCGGACAAATCCACCGACAACAAAGGCATTATAGGTAAACGCTTCGGCCACCTCTCCCACAACCTGAAGCAATGAGATAGCCTCACGACTCAGGCAGCTGACCATCAGATCATTGAGGTTCCGGCTTCGTTCCAGAGAGGGATATTCCGATTCATGAAGGAGGTTCTTCGGTAAATTGGAAGGATCGTTCACCAACCGGTTGAGCAGGTCGGTGCGGGTGATGATTCCTTTGAGATCTCGGTCATGCACGATAGGAATCAGTCTCTGACGGTGCTCGATGATTAACTCCTGGATGTCGGCAAGTGTTGCATTCAATGACAGCACTTCAACATCACTGCTCATATATTCATGAACCGGCAGATTGCCGAGTTCGTGGCTGATGGCGCGCTCAACCATCTGACGGGAGATAATTCCGCTAATCAGTGGCGTCTTAAACTTTCCATCACCGCTGGTGGGTGACCCAGGGACAACGGGCATGGTGTTGATGTTGTAACGGGTCATCAGGGCGTGGGCATTGAAAATTGAAGCATTCTCGGGAACTGTTATGGCCGGCGAGGCCATCATTTCGCGGGCAATTGCCTGGGGTCTGATATGGCGGTGGAGGCTCCAGACCAGCCGCTCGTGCGCCTCAATGATTGTCATCTCCTTCATCGTGGCCGAGGCTGCCGTTGAGTGTCCGCCACCCCCAAAATCACGGGCTATGGTCCCAACGTTTACATCGGGTATTCTACTGCGGGCAATTAAATATGTTCTACCTCCCATGGAAACGAGGGTGAACAGGGTGTCAAGATTTTCCATGGTCATCAGTCGTCTGACAATGAGTGAAAAATCATCCACATAGTTCGGGAGTGAGAGGGTCGCTATAACGACCGATATCTCCTGGATGGTTATTCGGGTTGCCCCTTTCATCAGCTCATTTAAGTACGTTACCTGATGTGAGGTTAGGTCATGGCTGATGAATTGGGAGATGATATCCAGCTTGGCACCTTTTTCAAGCAGCCAGGCAGCTGCTCGCATGTCGTCCGGAGTGGTGGTCAGGTGTGTCAGTGAACCGGTATCTTCATAAATGCCGAGGCTGAAAATTGTCGCTTCTTCCTCACTTATTTCAATATTCTTCTGTTGAAGAATCTGGGCGAGCAGGGTCATGGTGGAGCCGACATCGCGAACGACTTCGAGATGTCCCCGGAGATCACCGTCGACCCGCGGGTGATGGTCATATAAATGCACCTCAATACCGGGGTTCTGGAGGCAGGTTTTTAAGGGGCCGATACGGTTTGATGAACGGGTATCAACAACGATAAGTGTTGTTACTTTGCTTAGGATAACCTGCTTTGCCTTGAGGAAATCGTACTGGTAGAGAAGGGTCTGGGATATGAATTCCCGAAGGGTCTTCTCCTGGGAGCCGGGAAAGACCAGCAGCGCATCCGGATAAAGCTTCTGAGCGGCTATCATTGAGGCCATGCCGTCGAAGTCGGCATTGATGTGGGTTGTAATTACACGCATCTGGTATTGCTCTTCTGGCAGTCCTGAGATGTTCTCAAACGTGGTTTTTATCTGTTATGCCGAGAGAATATAGCCATTACAGGGGATTATAGCCAACAATATCTGGAGAACAGGGGGCAGGCAGGCAGGAGTCTTTTATCCCCTTGGATGAAAAGAGCGATGAATAGATTTAAGACGATCCTGGTCGACATGGGTGTAGATTTGGGTGGTGGCAATGTCTGCATGACCAAGCATGAGCTGGACAGCTCGTAAATCTGCACCGTTTGCCAGAAGGTGAGTGGCAAAAGAATGACGGAGCATATGAGGAGAAATGGGCGCTTTAATTCCTGATGCCCGCGCTGTCTGGGAAATAATTTGCCAAAAACGCATCCTTGTCATCGCTTTAGCTCTGCCGGTTACAAAGAGAGAACTGCTCCTTCTGTCCTTGAGGATCGCAGGGCGAGAATGGTCGATATAGGATTCGACGGCATTTCTGGCAACGTCTCCGAACGGAACCAGCCGCTCTTTATTTCCTTTACCAAGAACACGGAGAAATCCCGCTGAGAGATTGCAGCTGTTTATGGGCAGTAATACCAGTTCAGATACCCGTAACCCGGTGGAATAAAGCAGCAGCAGCATCGCATAATTTCTGATTGACAACGGGTCGCTTTGCTGTGGCGCCGTCAGCAGCCGGTTTATCTTATCAATGGAGAGTGCTTTCGGCAGAATTCTGCCGCTTTTTGGAAGATCTACTGTTGAAAACGGATTACTCGGAATATGCTTGTGGAGCGCCAGGAAGGTGAAAAAACTGTTCAGAACGGAGATTCTTCGCGCATTGCTCCGGTTCGATACCTTCCGTTTTTTGGAAGCGGCCAGGAACTGGTGAATAATTTCAAGGTTTATACTACTGAAATTATCTATATTTAAATTATGAATGAAACGCAGAAAAAGCTTGATGTCGGCCTCATAGGCAACAATACTGTTTTCTGAAAGTCTTCTTTCGGAGGCGAGTTGATGGAGAAAAATCTCCAGGAGAGAGGTGAACGATGTGGGGAGAGGTAATGTATCTATCGTTTTATGATCGACAAAGAGAAGAGTGGAAAGCCCCGGCAGGTAAAACGGGGCTTCAGTCACCTACTGCTACGAATCACATTGCTTTTTTCATGCGGTTGAACTTGCGGAGTTTACGACGTGCTTCAGCCTGTTTGCGGCGTTTCTTCACGCTTGGTTTTTCGTAATATTCCCGGCGCTTCAATTCTCTTTTAATTCCATCAATCTGAAGCTTTTTTTTCAACTGCCTGATGGCAAATTCGAGATCTCCTCGGACTTCAACTTCTATCATCTGAATCTCCGTTTTTCGTATAGTTCAGCTTTATTAACAAACGGCTCAAAAAAAGAGCCTAATTTCTCAGGGACAATCGTTCTATATAAAACGATAAAGCGGTCATGTCAAATAATTTTTCTGTTGTCCCTCTGGTCATGTAGAATCAATTGTGAGAAAAATGGAAAAAAATCATCCCATTCAATGCCCCTATTGTCGCAAAAATAGTTTTATTATCAACTGATACAGCCGCATAAGGCTGTTTTTTTTTAAATCTGCTTTCCACTAAATTTCAGCTTCTCGATTTTACCACGGGAGACAGATTGAATTTTTCTATATGGTGTCGAGGGGACTAATTTTTT
>CAZOWJ010000153.1:0-5484 GCA_964583415.1 uncultured Desulfocapsaceae bacterium | reverse complement strand
ATTTGTTAACTGGCTTTCTCCTGGCAAGGGTGACGACACTGTCAACACCTTGTTTTTCCAAATGTGCAATATCAAAGTAACTGCAAAATCCTTTGTCTCCAAGAAATATATCTCCATGCCTAAATGTCTCCCACTGCATGCGAAACAAAGGAAGTTCATTGCTCTTCTTGTTGCCAATAGCATAGCTGAACAACGCTCCGCTTTCCAAAGAAAAAAAAACGCAAATCCGTGTTGATGGAAATTCAGAAACCTGGTCAGACTTTCGGATCTGAGTAATTATTTTTTTCCACGATGTTATTTTCCTCTGTATCAATTGGTGAAGTTTTTCCGAAGGATATTTTACACATCGGCACGGTCAAGCGGTTCAGTTCCCAGGTATAGTCTTAACCCATGAGTTGGGTAGAGCAAATCAAGGTTGCCAAGGGATTTTATTTTAACTTCAGCGCCTAATATGACTCGCGAGATGAGAATAAGACATTAGAGTTACTCATAAGAGAAAATTGTGCTGATTATAAAACGCAGTAGCTCATTATGTTCGAGGCCAGGTTTCTACGCCACTTCTCTAAATCTAATCATGGAGAATTAAATGAAAAAATTGAATCTAGCTGAAGTCAAAAGCATAAATCCCGACACTCCCTATTACGCAATTGCCTCAAATACAGACCTTGTTCTTATCAGATCTAATGACACTGATGAAGTTTTTGTGCTGTATGGACGCTGTCAACATAGAGGCGCACTGATGTCAGACGGCCGTGTGAGTGGAGAACTTCTTTCCTGCTGCTTACATGGGTCAACTTATAATTATCGTAGCGGTATAAATATTCACTACCCCGGAGCTGATTTGAAAAAGTTCAATAGCTGGGTAGAGCACGGTAGTGTCTGGGTCGATGCAGACGAGATTGAGGCTTGGGAGCAAAACAACCCTCAAAAATATAATCGGCAAGCATACCAGGGTTTGTACGCCGATTTTAAGGGTTCCCCCGATGAACCACATGTAGGGACAATTTCGAGTCTCGCTGAACACGGACTGGAAAAGGTTGGCCACCATGGGCCGGTTTCGGCAATGGGGGTACCACGGGGGCAGCTGCCCAGTTGGGATGACATTCAACTTTTGACAGCACAACTTCACCGCCCTCCTCTTCTAGACGATGAGCCTGTTGGCACGGAGATTGTGATCGGTCCAAACGCAAAAAAACCTTTGCATTTGGACATACCGCTTTTTGTCTCGGACATGAGCTTCGGGGCGCTATCAGTGGAAGCAAAAACTGCCCTTTCCAAGGGCGCAGAGCTTGCGGGAACGGCTATCTGTTCTGGAGAAGGAGGCATGCTTGATGAAGAACAGAGTGCCAATAACCGCTATTTTTATGAGCTGGCATCAGCCCGATTTGGTTATTCAATGGAGAAAATTAAGCGATGCCAGGCGTTTCACTTTAAGTGTGGTCAGGCCGCCAAAACAGGTACCGGAGGACATCTGCCGGGACATAAGGTCACAGAGAAAATAGCAAAGGTACGCGGTTTAGTTGAAGGTGAGGCGGCAGTTTCCCCCGCCCGATTCCCTGACTGGACAGACCCGATTCAATTTCGTGATTTTGCAGCAGAAGTGCGAGAGGAGACTGGCGGTATACCCGTTGGAGTCAAGTTGTCCGCTCAGCATATTGAAAAAGATATCGATGCGGCCTTGAATATTGGCGTTGATTATATCATTCTTGATGGCCGGGGTGGTGGTACAGGCGCTGCTCCACTTCTCTTTCGCGATAATATTTCAGTTCCGACAATACCCGCTCTGGCACGTGCCCGGCGCCACCTGGATCGCAGCAGAGCCGACGGTGTCACGCTGGTCATTACCGGTGGCCTGCGCATCCCGGCCGATTTTATCAAGGCCCTGGCTTTAGGGGCTGACGCCGTAGCCCTTTCGAACACAGCAATCCAAGCTATCGGTTGTCTTGGTATGCGCGCCTGTCACACCAATTACTGCCCCGTTGGGATTGCAACACAGCAACCTGAATTGACAAAGCGCCTACCTATTGACGAGGCCGCTCTGCGCCTGAGTCGATTCTTCGGAGCATCCGTGGAGCTGATGCAGGTCATGGCCCGAGCATGCGGCCATTCCCATGTGCAGCAGTTCAAGCATTCAGACCTGTCAACCTGGAAAGAAAGTATGGCACATTTGTCCGGTATTACATTTAGTGGAGTTGCCTAATGGTAGGTTAAGGGCGGGGCTGCTCCCTGCAGAGGTAAAACAACATGCGAAATAACCCAACAATCGAGTCACGAAAACGCCTGCAAAATAGTTTATGGGGCCTCTTTATTGGCGACGCGCTTGCCATGCCAGCCCATTGGTATTATCAGGTTGATAATATTGAAACGGTGTTTAACGGCGGGATTGGCGATTATCAGGAGCCTCCTCATCCCCATCTTGAAAGTTTTATGGTGGGAATGGCCTATTCTCCAGACGTTGAGACTGCTAAACAGCAGGGGCGTCCATTCGATATCCTGCATGAACATGCCCGATTCTATCACACATCCTACAGCACGCTTGAAATCAGAAGCACGGAACGGGAAGAAGCACATGGGAACGCCGTTCCCGGCCTAGCCGATCGTTATCATTACCACCATGGGCTCAAAGCAGGTGAAAACACCCTGGCCGCGCACCTTACTCGCGTACTGATGCGCTCGGTGATCCGTTGCGGCCGCTATGATCCGCAGGCATTTATCGAGGATTTCATCGAGCATATGACCACACCGGGCAGAAACCGCGATCCTTACTGTGAAATCTATATTCGTCGGTGGTTCGAAAATTATACCCACGGATTCCCTCCCCATGCCTGCGCTGAGCTGCAACGCAACGTGTGGTCCATCGGTTCCCATGGCGGTTTAATTCGGCCCCTGATCATTTCAGCAATTTCAGCGAGCGCCTATCAGGGTTTGGGGTTTGCTGTTGAGCATCAAAATCTCACCCATCGATCGGAAAACGTAACAAGTGCGTTGGGTGTGCTGGTACCCCTGCTTCATGCCTTATTGGCAGGTGCCGAACCACACCGGGCATTGTCTGACTACGCGCACCATATCCACCCCCCACAAATAACAGGGAAACAATTATTTGCGGCCTACCATGATCAAGCTGGCCCCGGTAACATTCCCAAACAAACAATGTGGGATTTCCACACGCTTCTTGCCGACGCACCGTATGAAGTAGACCAGCTCGTCAGGGAGCGTTCTGATTCGGAAGTGATTAATCATTTGTTTGCCACAGCCTGCTACCCGGAGCATGGTTTGCCATTGCTCCTGTATTTTGCCAAGGCTTACAATGTAGATATTGAGTCCGCCCTTCTTGCCAACGCAAACGCTGGTGGCGACAACGTCCATCGTGGAATGGTTTTAGGTCTTCTTTTGGGCGCTGCAAATGAGGAATTACCAGAACATCTAAAGAAAGGATTAATCGCTTTTAACGAATTAAAGACCGAAATAGAGGCTTTTAGCGACATCGCTCTTGGGGGAAACACTATTTGATTTTCATTGAAACGTTGTATCTACGAAACCGATAAGATCACGATTTCGCCGAAATAATTCGTCAATGATTTGCTGCCGAGAACATCCGTCGGCACCCTAACCCACTTGCCTTTAGCGAATGGGAAAGGTAAGGTTTGCCTGGTATTTGTCGAAAAAGAAATGCGCCTAAAAAAGAACTTTTCCTTTTTCACCTGAGAACCATATGAAATTAAAGTGGAAATTCTTTATTGTTCTTCTTGTCGCCAGTCTGGTTCCTATGGCTGCTGTCACTTTTTTCAGTCATAGAGCCTCCAATGAACTGGGGAAATCTATTTCGGCCCAAACCAAACAAACACTGACGGAAACGGTAAGAAGAGAGATTGTCTCTGCCACAGAGAATTATGCGATGATTACCGGCAGAGCAAAATCTTCTCTAGAGCTTGCGCTACGCTTACTCATCTCGGAGGCTGAAAAAGTACTGACCAGGCCTCTGCCCAACCCCGGTGATATCTATTTTGCAGAGGATTTCGACAATCCCCTATCAGCACCGGAAGATATAGCAGCATCTCCGCTTCACATGAGAATCATGGAGGATGGAACGCTGGCGCCAAAACTGGTAAGTAATAGTCATCCGAATTTTTTCGTGCCTTCAACCGTGGATCGAGCCCAGATTCGCGACGATATAACACGTTTTACCGGACTATCACCAGCTCTAAAGGGTCTTGCGGGTGAATTCGGTCACATGCTTTTCTGGATTTATGCAAGTTTAGAAAGTGGTGTTCATCTCTCATTTCCTGGCCATGGAGGGTATCCAGAGAGTTATGACCCACGGCAGCGGCCATGGTATACGCAGGCCAGGAACGCTGAAGAAGGTCAGCTGGAGTGGGGGCAGCCCGTGGCTGATGCCACAACGAACCAATTAACCTTTACTGTCTCAGGCTCCTTTTCAAAACCTGATGGTTCTTTTGCAGGTGTTGCCGCAATCGATGTTTTAATACCCAACGTTCTTTTGACAAGCCAGATTTCATCACAGTGGTCTGAAAACATGCATTCTTTTCTCATCGGTGCCTCAGAAAAGGAAGGGTCATTTTGGGTTTTATCACAACAAAAAGAGGGGGGTGGGGTTGAGGAAGAAGCGGATAGAGCAAAAACAGGGATGTTTTGGCTTGAGGAAGATCCTGATTTTTTAAAATTAACACCACATTTTACAAGTGAAAAGCTTGGTAATCTGGAAATGCCTTACCGCGGGGTTGATTCTTTTTGGGCTTTTGCAGAAATCTATCCCGGTCTCTATTTTATTATTGTTGCGCCAAAATCGATGGTCATGGAACTGCCCCAAGAGGTTGTCAAAAGTTTCAGTCGCTATACAAGAGGACAAACTGCCATTTCAATAACTGCCGCGATGATCGTCGTTCTGGTCGTAACCGGTTTAGCCTTATTTATCTCTCGAGCAAACACAAAAATTATCTTATCAATCGTACAAGGTTTCAGGAAACTGGAACAGGGAGATTTCTCTGCGAGGCTGGACGTTGAATTTAATGATGAACGTGATCAGATTGTCACATCCTTCAATCGCATCATGCCCCGACTTGATGAGCATCTTAGAATGAGCAGGGCTCTTGGAGTTGCTCACGAAGTCCAGCAGAGTCTTCTTCCTGACAAAGATCCGACGCTTCAAGGATTTGACATCGCAGGCATGAGTTTATACTGCGATGAAACGGGAGGGGATTATTATGATTTCATACGGGTTAGTGATAAGAGACTGGCAGTGGTCGTCGGGGATGTCTCCGGCCATGGTGTCTCATCCGCCTTGCTTATGGCTACAGCAAGGGCGCTGGTCATGCTTCGTGCTTCAATGCCCGGGCCGACAGCGAGCATCATAAATGATGTGAATAAGCACCTGAGCCTCGACACCTATGAGACAAGCAACTTCATGACATTTTTCTATTGTGAACTTAACGAAATGTCCCATGAGATCTGCTGGGTCAGGGCGGG
>CAZOWJ010000152.1:0-5510 GCA_964583415.1 uncultured Desulfocapsaceae bacterium | reverse complement strand
TTGCCATATCAAATAATAACAAAAATGGTAATTACTATGAATTGACCTTGTTCCTGTGAAGGTATAGTTTCAGGCGGGTTGGATATTTGGCTGACAGCAAATCAGAGATTAACAGTTTTTATCAACCTGACAGACAGGCTTCAAAATTAGCGGTTGCCAGTAAAAACCTCTAGCATTGCAATGAAATGACTTCCCGAGCATCCGATTTGAACACCACCCGTAATAGCGCATCGACTGGAACGATTTGTCGGGTATATGCTGCGTGATATCAGCTATGAAGTTAAGGGGATCGAATACTTTGAAGTTACGTTTGTTCTCTCCATGGCTCATTCCGGAACGATACAGCACCGCTCCGGTTGACATGAGATATTCGATCTTTGACAGGGAAAATGGGTTACGGATAATATACTGCAAAAGATCTGTTTATGACCCGAAACGGAAGTTCTGTTAATTACGGAAACCGATTCAAATTACCTCGAATTAGGCAGTCTCTCTGTTCAGTCGGCAGTCCTTTTCGAAGTAGGTCTCCGGTGTGAATTTGGAGATTGGAGTTTCTTTCACACAAGAAATTTTGCCCGTTGTTTTATTAGCGTTTCGAGCGGCGGATATCGGCCATCCGGAAGATCCGTTCGTCGCCGATAACGACGATTTCGGCGCGCTCGCGCACATCATTTTCGGCAAGAAGCTTTACCGCCATTTCCGGTCCGACGCCGTTGGGGTCGCCAAGAAGAACACCGATTCGAGGTTTCATTTGGTCCTCCGCCCTTATTCTGAACCTCGGTTCATCACGGGGGTTTGTCATCCATCACTCGTTCAAGCTCAGGAGGTGCGTGGCAACTGTCGGTGAGGTGATAGGAAATCGCCTTCTAAGCACTTCCTAACTTTTCCCGCAAGATACTCTTGGTTTAGCTGTTTAATCCATATATTTCGTAAACCGGATCTTCATAGTCAGGTCTGCCATCATCGTAGGGAATTATCTCGACTCACTCGATATATTCGGATATTGCTGCTGATGGTGCGCGCTGATCTTTCCTCTTCTTATATTCATTCAGGTGTGTCAGTATCTTCTTGATTACGGTCCTTTTGTAAATGAATCTTATGATCTTCATTTCACCAGTGCACTTGGGGGACTGAGCTTGCCATCTATCAGTGAGAACTTAGTTAAGATATTGTTATGATGAGATGTAAGGAGACAAGTAGCTGCCTACCTAAAAAAATCATATAAAATGAGAATTATTTAGAATCTATGTAACTTTTACCCCCCAGGGCCGTTTATTATTTAAAGAGAAAAATTCACAGACACATCGCTGGGGTTAATTGCCTCCAGATCAACCCGGTAATTCAAACATTTAATATCTTGTTATGGTTGAAGAGTACCAGCAGTTTTACACAGACTATAAAAACAAACTTTTCAATTACCTGCGCTACAAGAGTGGAAATAGTGATGTTGCTCAGGATATAATGCAGGAAAGCTTTGCCCGGCATTTCAAGCATTATGGTCGACAGGCCGTGCTTTCTCCCACACTGCTTTTCACCATTGCCCGCAATACCCTGGTTGATTATCAGAGACGTCAAGCCAAGTTTGGCAATACAGAGTTTACCACTCAGAAAACCACTCCTGACGAGGAAAGCGCATTTATTGCCAAAGAAGAGCAGTCACAGGTTCATGACGCAATTGCGATGCTTCCAGAACAGAATAGGGAAATTTTAATCCTGGCGGTTGGAGGCATGTCCTATAAAGAAATAGCCACCATTTTTAAGATAAGTATTGCCAATGTGAAGGTGAAAATTCACCGATCGAGGACCAAACTCCGCGATATACTGAACAGCAGGGTGCAATGATGGAACACTTTATAAGCATGTATATAGATGACGAAATGTCGCTGGAAGAGAAGATATTGTTCATTAATCATGTTCATGAGAACAAGGCTTTTACAAATGATGCAGTATCGATGCTTGAACAGGAAAAAAAATTAAGGACCGCGCTCATACAACCAGCACCTGATGCCGCTCTGTCTTTCTCAAAACCAAAGCGCTCGTTACATTCATTGGGTCTGGCTCTCGCTGCATGTGTATTGCTCGTTTTGTCCTTTCTAGTAGGAGCAAACTTTTATCCGGAAGGTGAGCCAGTAGATCAATCCATATCATTAGTGCCAGCAACCGTTCAGCACCGCTTTGTTATTTTCCAGCAAGGATCGGCACAAGTCGAAATCACGGGGAGCTTTACCGAGTGGAGGAAGGTGGCGTTAAAGCAAACCAGTTCGGAAGGGTATTGGGAGATTACCTTGAATGTGCCATCGGGTGAGCATAGATACTCCTTCATTATCGACGGAAACAAATTGCTTCCTGATCCCACGGTGGCAACCAAAGAACCCGATGATTTCGGTACCATCAATTCAATACTCTATGTGGAGAGTTAAGAATGAAGCCCTGTCTATCTCTGAGAATTGTATTTCAGACAGTAGTTTGTCTCTTGCCGCTGATTACGGCCTGCACACCAAACCACTTTACCCGAGTGCACCGTGAGTCCATTGCTTTGTATTATCAAGACAACGATGCAGAAGAAGTCCTTTTCGCCTCTTCCATTGACCAGTTTCGGTTTCATCAGGCACGTGAATTGGAGGGTGGTGTCTGGGAAGTGATTGTACCGAGAGAGGAGGAATTCAGCTATTTTTATCTTGTGGACAAAATCCTGACCCTGCCGGACTGCCAGTCCAAAATCCTGGATGATTTCGGCGCAAAGAATTGTCTTTTTGTATCTGAACTGTAACCATTTTGATGCTCCTGCGTTTAATAAACAACAATTCAACTTTCAGGAGATAGCCATATGAAGAAAAAAAATTTTATTATCAGCTTAATGTTACTTGCCTGTACTTCTATAGCGTTTGCCGATGAACCTCTGCTTGAAAATACAGAATTGCTTGCACAGGAACAGGCAAGAGAAGAGTTGCAAACCCAAATTGACAAGGATGAAACACCAGCTCTTGTCGAGGCAATGCAGCGAGAACAGTTCAGGCATACCAACATGGTGCGTGTTCAGAAGATAATTGAGGAAGCCCAAGAGGCCGGTTTACCGACCAAACCTCTCACAGACAAGGTGTATGAAGGCATTGCCAAAAATGTTGATGAGGAACGAATTGTTCAGGCTGTGTCAAGAGTGCGTAACAGGTATATGCATGCTTATCAGCAGGCACTTGAACTGGCGGTTGATCCTGAGGAGGAAAAACCTCTCGGCGACCTGATTGCCGGTGCATATTCAGCAGGCTTACGGCAAGAGGAATGTGACACAATCATTGCTGCACTGCAAACCAGGACAGGAACCATGAACCGAAGTCAAGCTCAGGAACTTACCATTCAAACAATGGCTACAGCCCGCATCATGGCACATCGGGATGTACAGTCGGAAACTATTTCAGAAGTTCTGGTCTCTGCCCTGGACAACTCCTATAAGGCAACAGACATGAAGGAACTGGAGCGCTCATTCATCAATAGCGCCCGGCATGGATCGGCCGAGGAGGTAGCTCAGCTATTTTCGGATGGCATCAATCAGGGACTGGGGAGCAATGAACTGGGTCATCGTAATGGCAGGGATGAGGGAAGCAACGAGGGCAGGGGGGCAAATGCTGGGTCTGGTGGTGGTGGAGCTGGTAGTGGTGGTTCCAACAGTTCCGGGAACTCTGGTGGAAATTCTGGTGGCAGTTCGAGTGGATCAAGCGGTGGATCTGGAAGTTCTGGTGGAAATTCTGGCGGCAGTTCGAGTGGATCAAGCGGTGGATCTGGAAGTTCTGGTGGCAATTCAAATGGTTCAGGTGGTGGAGCCGGTGGCGGCCGTGGCAAATAGCCATCTCTTTAAATATCAGACTCTGCTTGTTGGTTATTGTAACTGAGCAAGCAGAGCCTGATGCTTTAACGTCTGCGCCGCATCCTGACCGGTGACCAACCTGATTCAGCCGAAATAGAAAAAAGAGCAACCGCGCAAATAAAGGTGCTCAGTGAGCTTCGTGAATTATTGAGCGCAGCAGTGGGTACCATCAATAAAGCACGGGGCCATTGGCAGGGAACCCTCGAGCAATTGCAGCTGTGGTCCAGTATGATCAACTACAAGAGGATACCGGACAACACACAGGATAAAACTCGAGATCTTGTGGAATCAATTGAGCGTCTGGTGCTGCGACTCGCGGCCGCCGAATATGCTCGCCGGAAACCGGTATACAAACCCATGCAAGAGCCCTTCTACCTTTTGTATGACAGCTGCGTTGAGTCATGCCAGTTGATCGCGAAATCGCTTGCTGCCAGTCAGCCAGTCCCTACCCTGCCGGACACAAACAATCTCGTCCGCGGGATTGAATCGCGGGGTGAGGAGTGTTGCCGCTCGGTCAACGGTGATACCAATATTCTAAATTCTGTACAAAGTATGATGAGCATCACCACCCATATGACCAGCAGCACAGATATCTTTTGCCAATCTCAACCATTCAAGGAAAACTACAATTCGAGCTTCTTGACCCTGATCCGGACCGACTGACAAATTGCCACAAAAAGATATCCCCTTGCGGAGACCATATTTAAGACCTATAATAAGACCATAATAAAATCTTTGTAATGAGGATGTAAAATGGAATCTGTATTAGCAAGATGCTCAGCAAGCATCTCAGAATTAAAGAAAAATCCCTCGTCTCTTATTGAACAATCAGAGGGAGAGCCTATAGCTATACTTAACCATAATAAACCAACAGCATATCTGATCCCTGCTGAAACTTATGAGTTAATGCTTGAAAATTTAGAAGATTATCAGCTTGGGTTAATTGTTAAAGAGCGGCAGCATGAAAAAATTTCGGCAGTAGAAGTGAGCCTCGATGAACTATAAGCTCAAGTTTCTACCCACAGCATTAAAAGAGTGGAAGAAGCGAGACAACTCATTGCAAACTCAATTCAAGAAGAAGCTCTCAGAACGTTTAGTGACGCCACACATCCCATCTTCAAAACTTTCTGGCTTTGAAAATCATTACAAAATAAAGCTCAGAACAAGTGGGTATAGACTCGTCTACGAAGTAATTGATAATGACCTTTTCGTGCTCGTCATTGTTGTAGGTAAAAGAGACAAAAATATCGTCTATAAAAAAGCAAAAAAAAGATAATTCGGTTAACCAGGCGTTGGAGAATGACTCCTACCACTCGCGCCATCCTTACCATTGAATGTTAACTGGACTCGTCAAGTGGAACTTTGCTGGGTTGCTCAGCCAGTGGTAGTTGCAACTCAACTCAACGTTAGCGATAGAAAACCATATTTCTTTCGATTTATGATAACCTCTGTGGATTTAATGAAATGAACAGGATTCATGAAGTCAAAGACAAATAAAAACGAAGGTATTGTCTATTCCACAGAGTTTGGAAAAGTCTGTCCCAAATGCGGAAATCCTGTTAGCAAATGCATTTGTGGTAAACGAATTCCGGAGATTCCCAATGACGGTATTGTGCGAATAAGTCGAGAGACTAAAGGCCGTAAAGGC
>CAZOWJ010000151.1:0-5562 GCA_964583415.1 uncultured Desulfocapsaceae bacterium | reverse complement strand
GATAGGTGAGCCTTTACAATTAACCTGGGGTCAAAAGCCAAGTTCTTTTAAGAATCGTTCATCATGTGACCAGTTCCTGCGTATTTTCACCCACAGATGAAGAGAGACTTTCTGCATAAGCAGTTTCTCTATATCTTTTCGTGCAGCAATTCCAATACTTTTCAATTTTGAACCTCCCTTGCCGATAACAATACCCTTCTGCGACTTGCGCTCAAGATAGATGGTAGCATGGATTGTGACACGCTTTGCCGACTGGTCTTCTTTAAATGAATCAATCATTACCGCCGAGCCGTATGGTATTTCCTGTCCCGTCAGCAGAAATATTTTCTCTCTGACAATTTCAGCAGACAAGAAGCGCTCACTGGCATCCGTTGGAACATCTTCAGGAAAATACCTGGGACCTTTGGGCATAACGGATAGCAATTCTTTTATGAGCATATCCGAGCCGTCACCCTTCAACGCAGAGACAGGTATAATTGCTTTGAAGGGAAACAGACTGGAGTAAGATTCAATTATCGGTAAGAGAGCATTGCGATCTATGAGGTCAATTTTATTTAAGACAAGTATCGCAGGTGCTGACACTTCCTTGAAATATTCTTTGTACTCTTGTTTCTTTGCCTTCTCAACTTTGTCAGGAAGCGGGAGCGATATATCAATCATAAAGACGACACAATCCACATCAGATAGACTGTTCATGGCAATCTTTACCATTTCACGGTTCAGCGGTGACCTGGATTTATGCAATCCTGGTGTATCGAGCAGAACAATCTGATAGTCAGTATCATTTATAACACCTGCGATCCGATTGCGGGTAGTCTGCGGTTTTGGGGTAACAATAGAAATTTTCTGACCGAGCATGGTATTCAGCAAGGTCGACTTTCCTGCGTTTGGCGGTCCAACCAGCGCAGCTACTCCCGATGTGACAAATTCAAAGTCTGTAAAGGCCATATTTTATGAACTCAAAAAGAATAGGGTGGTGAAAAGTTGAAATTAAACTATATTGATACTCATAAAGGATAATACAATATCAGAATTTAATAAGGGTACTGTACAGGGAAAAAATATGCCAGCGTAGAGTCGATCTAGCAAACATGAAATTCCGTGCAGCGCCCTGTAAAAGCCATATATGTCTTTCATTAGTATCAGTTCAGGTAAGGTCATTGAATACCTTGACAACGGCAAGTTCATCTGTGGTTATGTCACGGAGAGTCAGCCAAAACGAGTACGGCTGCTGAACCAGAACGGCCGGGAACTCAACCTTCCGATATCGCGCGTCGTCCACTGTTCCGAAACCTACCATCAGGGAAATGATGATCGGGAAAACCTGGTAAAACTTCTACAGGATACCACCCGCAAACGATCCTCCCTGATGGAAGATGTTGACCTCGAAATATTGTGGGAATTAACCAGCGACGAGGCAACTGATACCTTCGACCCTCATTTTTTAGCCGAATTAAGTTTTGGCTGCAGCGCAGATGATGATATCGTCTCAGCGTTCCTGCGATCGGTTTTTAATGACAAACTGTTCTTCAAATATCGAGAAGGCAAGATAACGGCTCACTCACCAGAACAGGTAGAGCAGCTGAGAATTCAGCTGGACAAAGAAGCCGAAAAACAATTGCTTGCAGTAAGTGGTGTCAATCTGCTCAACCGCATCAACGAACTGGGGGCATCCGCAGCACCTTACTCTGACGGTGAGGAAGAAATCCTCACCATCATTCAGAACTTCTACCTCTGGCCGGGAGCGTCCGCGCAGGCTGATGACTTAGCCAGAAAGATTCTGAAAGAAGCCGGTTTGAGTACCCCCCATGCCCCCTATCACCTGATGATTAAAGGTGGTATCTGGCACAAGAATATCAATATTCCATTCTTAAGAAACAATTTGCCGGGGTCATTCAGTGTGCAGGCTCGTCAGCTTGCAGAAGCGATTCTACAAAACGGCAACGAATCGCTCTTTCATGACCCGGCGCGAAAAGACTTCACCCACCTTTCCCCGCTTACCATTGATGGCGCAACAACACTTGATTTTGACGATGCACTGACGATTGAGGAGCAGGACGGTAACTATCTGGTCGGAATTCATATATCCGATGTTGCCCATTATGTGCGTCCCGGTGATGCACTTTTTCAGGAAGCAATGCAGCGAGGGACCTCCATCTATTTTCCTGAAGGTCAGATCCCCATGCTACCGCGGCATCTGTCTCAGGGCGTTTGCAGTTTAATCCAGGGAGAGATCCGTGCAGCCTTCAGCCATATGATCCTGCTTTCTCCTGAAGCTGAAGTACTCCGGGTGAGGATCTTCCCGTCACTGATTCAGGTTAAACGACGACTGACCTATGAACAGGCAGACAGGATGGTTGACTCTGACCCGGAATTATCCAAACTGAATATGCTCAGAAAAAAACTGAGAAAAAGACGTCTGGAAGGCGGCGCCCTTCTCCTGCCATTTCCAGACGTGAATATTTACGTTGATAATAATGGCAGGGTAAACGTATCTCTTGGAAAATCCGATACCCCGGCCCGAACAATTATCTCGGAGATGATGATTCTTGCCAACAGCCAGGCAGCAAAATATGTAAGTGATAGAATGATACCTGGGTTATTCCGATCCCAGGGACAAATAAAAAGGCGACTGGTGCATGGCGAAGACGATGACCTTTTTCAAAACACCCTGCAGCGCAAGAATCTGCCGCGCGGAGAGCTTTCAATAGAAGCAAAACCACACAGTGGACTCGGCGTCAGTTATTACACAACGGTTACCTCACCGATCCGAAGGCTTCTTGACCTGGTGATGCAGCATCAAATAAATAATCTGGTTCGACGTACAGAAATCTGTTTCACCCAGGATATGTGTAAAGATTTCACCTCCCTCATCAGCCGCACGCTTGCGACCGTCAATAATGTAAAACAGCAGCGGCACCGATACTGGCTGTTGAAATACCTTGAGGATCGCAAGGGAAGTTATCTTGACGCACTCGTTATCGAGTCCGGCCCTAAACGGGTAAATCTCGTTCTCACCGACATCCTGATGGATATTGATCTGCCGGCAACCAACATCCCCAAGCCGGTTCCCGGTTCGCTGGTAAAAGCACGGGTGGCAAAAGTGGATGCCATCGATAATGTTGTTCGTTTCGAATGGTAGCCTCGAGACTAGCACCCTTCAATTGCGGCTTTACGGTTTGACTTGATTTTTACTTCCGTACCCGGCTGGAAGCTCTCAGTGTCTTTCCTGCATTCAAGGGTTAACTCATTCCCTGCCGCTTTAACAACCACACATTTGTCACTGGCAGCCATCGCCGGACCAATAACAGCACATTGAATTACTACGAGCATCGCTGTTAATAATTTCTTCATGGTGTCCTCCCTTACTATTAAGCCGGGCAGTTCATCCACCTGGCCGTTTTATTTCATTGTACGCTCACCTGCGTTAAAAAACAGGCGACATCGGACGACATCGCCTCTTATTTATCGATGTCTAGATCACATTTGAAGCTTGCATTTAGTGGTAAATCAATGACGTTCTGGTACTATAGATGCATGACTGATTTAAAATGTGAAAATTAACAGAGTAACGATTCTATGAGTGATGATATCTATCCGGGTGGCCCCGTTATGATTAAAATTGACGGGACGAAAATCAGGAGGATCAGGGAACAAAAAGGCTTAACACAATTGTATATCGCTACAGCTGTAGACGTAACGACCGACACTGTTTCTCGTTGGGAAAACAAAAGATACCCATCAATTAAAAAAGAAAATGGGCTAAAGCTGGCTCTGGCCCTTGAAGTTACACTTGAAGAGATTCTTGATTCAACACCAGATACTGATACAGGCCCTCTTACATCAGAGCAAACGGTACAGGACAATTCTACAAACACAGAACCATCTGCGGCTGCACCCCAGGCTTCTCGTCCCGCCAGTCGTTCTTTGTCCGTTAAAACGGGATTCCTTATAACCCTGATGTTTGTCCCGCTTTTGGGGGTCATGGTTTATTATATTTATTTTCAGGAAGATACAGCTTTGCCCCAAATTACTGTCAAGCGAACTGTGTCATTAAATTTTATTGCCGGACAGCCGCTCCCTGTTTTCATTCATATCTCCAGTTCATCTGATAATCCCTTATCATTTATCCTGCGGGAAAACCTGCCACCTGGAATAACGGTCCTGTCAGCCTACCCGGAAGTATCTGAAAAACATAAAAAGAACAATTCAATACAGTGGCTCGACAACATTTCCAATTCTGCGCTTTTTATCTATACCATTTCCACCCCAGAAGATTTTTCCGGCACCATTATATTTGACGGCCAACTAAAAGTCAGCTCCTCAAATAAGTTCGAGGTCGAGGTGTCTGGTGATCAAAATTCCACTTCCGGGCTGTTCCATTGGGCAGACAAAGACCAGGATAACAAGATAAGTGATGAAGAGATTCTGACCATATACGATCTGACCAACACCAACCAGTATGCCGAGATAGATATGGATCTTATTGAAGAAATCTGGCTCGGTGACGGATATATCTGGCAGCCCGGCGAACAGCAATTTTCGATACTTGAATAACTATTTACTCTTAACTGGAGAAATCCATGTCACTAAAAACGAGAACGCTTTACATGGTGATGGTTACTTTCATGAGTGTTGTCACCCTCCTGTGTTTTGCCAATCTGTCCCATGCAGAAACCGTAACGGCACGCCTGTACCAGAGTGATGATTCGTTGACGTTTATTGAAATTAATCTCACATCTCCCGCGCCCCCAACGTTAATTGTTGAGATGAGGATACCGCCAGGGAGTCAAATACTCAGGACCAGCCCACAATTTTCTAAGCAAAACAAGAAAAATAATACGATAAAATGGCTATTAAAAAACGTCAAAGAGAGCTCCTTCACGATACAACTGGTTACTCAGTCAAAACTTGACCTTGGATCAACCAGCGTCCATATTCGATATCGCAGCCGTGAGAGTGGCTCTCTCAAAGAGGTCCAGGCAAACAAAGCCAGAAATTAATTCAACCAGACAGTTTCTGTCCCGCCTCTCTATTCTATTAAGATTTCCTCTGTATCGTTTTTCTTGCTGTAACAACCAACCCTGCTATCATCCATCGACTTGTCAAATCACTACAGAAGTGACTGTTGCTATCCCAAAGAGTTATCTACGCCGGGTAATATAGGCCGACATCGACCTCTACATCACCTGATATCCACTGTTTTTCATCAATTAAAAGCCTTACAAGAAAGGTAACGCAGCACCGATTGTTAATTTATAAAACAGGAGGAAAAACCATGAAAAAATTAATACTGATCGGAATAATATCGATTGCTTCAGCAATTACCGCTCAGGCATCAGACCATCGCCATAATGACATCAGGGGAGTAATTGTCGGTGCAGGTGGAGGTGCACTGCTTGGCCAGGCGATTGGTAGAAATACCCAGTCAACCGTTGTGGGAACAGCCATAGGCAGCGTTGTCGGTTATCTTGTCGGCAGTGAGATGGATCGGAAGAGTGGTTACTCTAACAAGGTTATTTATCATCGAGAACAACCGGTCCGTTATGAGTATCGTCGAGA
>CAZOWJ010000150.1:0-5767 GCA_964583415.1 uncultured Desulfocapsaceae bacterium | reverse complement strand
GTTTTTAAACAGTCAGGCCACGAGCCAGACCGGACTCTGTTTTATTCATCGGTAAAACGCAGCGCCATCACCCTGGGCAAATACGCCCGGCAGAGAGCGAAGGTTTCTTATTAACCATAAAATAAATGCACCAGAGACATGGGAATGGCTGGAATATAGGTACACATCATGAGAATGATAAAAATACATCCAACATAGTATACATTGACCTTGCTTACTTCCCAGATGTCAGCTTTTGCTACAGAACATGCAGTGATCAACACACTCGCCACCGGAGGCGTCTGCTGTCCAATTCCCAGATTGAGGGTGACCACAAGGCCAAAATGAATTGGATCAATACCAACGGCGTGTACCAATGGCATGACAATGGGAACAACAAGAATGATGGCCGCCGCGGAATGCAGAAAACAGCCGACAACCAGAAAAAAGAGATTCAGCATTCCCAGAACCGCGTATTTATTGGTCGTGAAGTCCATGATCTGCTGGGCCAGCTGCTGGGGAATCTGCAGTTCTGTCAATATCGCCCCCATCAGAGCTGAAGAGGCAACCAGGAGCATGACCACACCGGTCGAGATACCTCCCTCAATCGTTGCTTCTTTCAAGTGCTGCCAGTTAATTTCCCGATAAATCACACCACCAACAAAAAGGGAGGCGACAACAGCCAGACCGGCTCCTTCAGTGGCTGTAACAAAACCTCCGAAGATACCGCCAAGAATAATAAACGGAACAATGAACGCCCATGAAGCTTCTTTAAAAGTCGACCAGACCTTCTTGAGCTGGAAAACCTCTTCGACGGGATAATTTCTGCGAACGGCAAAACCATATGACAGACCCATCATTGCCAGCCCGCACATGATTCCGGGAATAATGCCTGCCACAAAAATCTTGACCACTGAACTCCCTGCCATGACCGCATAAAGAATCATCGGTATTGAGGGTGGAATTATGACAGCAATGGTGGCGGCAGATGACATAACCGCTGCAGCAAACGGGGCAGGATAGCCCTTGCGCTTCATAGCCGGAATGAGGATTGAGCCAAGTGCGGCGACATCAGCAACTGCGGAGCCGGACATCTCTGCAAAGAACATCGAGGTCGCCGTAGCAGACATGGCCAGGCCACCCCTGACAAAGCCGACAAGCGCAGACGCAAAAGCAATCAACCGCTTGGAGATACCTCCTGTATTCATAATCGCACCGGCGAAGATAAACAGAGGTATAGCAAGCAATGGGAATTTCGTGGCGCCGTCAAACATTATAAGAGCAACATTTGGCAGGGCACTGGTGCCCTGACTGATTAACATAGTGAAAAGAGCAATGAGGCCAAGAGCGATGGCGATGGGCACATTGATCAGGATCAGTATGAATAAACCAATGAACATTAACAATAGAGTCACGGCTGTTTTACCTCTTAAACGTTTTCGGCAGCTTCCTGAGGGATCTCAACATCATCATGTCCGGCGATACCTTTATCTGACATCGCCTGGCGCCACATGTCGGGAAAACTGAGCAATTGTCCGATTACAAACAGGACTGCTCCGATGGGAATGACCGACTGCGTCAGTCTGGTTGGAACCCAGGTCAGGCTGGTGAGTGAATCACCTCCAAGAATAACCAGAACCTCTACGCCAACCCAGGCGAGCAGCAGGAAGAAACCAATGACCAGCACTTCCCCGAAAATTAAAACCGGCCCCCGAAGGGACGGTTTCATTGCATTCAGCAACCCGTTAAAACCGATATGACCTCTGGTTAGTGCAGCCAGAGCAGAGGCATAGTAGGTAAGCCAGGCCAGTAGAACGGAGGCAACCTCGTCATACCAGCTCAGCGACATTCCGCTTTTGCGATATATCACCGCAACCACGACCAGAACGGACATCGTGATCATCAAGATGATGACGATGGACTCCATCAGCTTCTTGTATCTGCTTTGAAATCTAGCAAGCAAGACAATACCCTCCAGACAGACAGGAAAAATCAGCCCCGGGAAGCAACCCGGGGCATTTTTAGGTGATTGAGCGTGTTATTTGACTAAACTCTGTACCTTGTTAATGAGTTCCTTACCGCCGGATACTTTTGTTCCGAATTCTTCATATATCGGTCCACTAGCATCCACGAAGGCCTGCTTGTCGACTTCGTTGATCTCGACAGATCCTTTCATTTTTTCCAGGAGATCGACTTCCATTTTCTCCGCTGTTTCGTAAACCCATTCCTGCATATCCACAGCGGTGGTTTTCAGGATCTCACGCACGTCTTCCGGCAGACTCTCCCAGGTCTTTTTGCCGGTAAGCAGGTAGGCGGGCGTATAGACATGACCGCTCAGGGACAGATATTTCTGAACTTCGTGGAAATTCTGGCTGTAAATCTGGGTAAAAGGATTCTCCTGGCCATCAATGACACCAGTCTGCAGAGCGACAAATACCTCAGAAAGAGACATCGGTGTTGGGTTGGCTCCATAGCCCTTGAACATCTTCACCCGCCACTCACCTTTCGGTGTCCGGAGTTTGATACCCTGGAGGTCTTTAGGACCTACTATCGGCCGGACATTGTTGGTAATATTCCTGAAGCCGTTTTCCCATACGGCCACGACCTGATACCCCGCTGCTTCGACCTTCGGGGCGATCATCGGCCAGAAGACTTCATCCCTGATCTTGCGCATATGACCACGGTCAAGGACAAGATACGGCATCTCGAATACACCAAATTCGTCGACAACAGATGACATGACTGTTGAAGGCAGAGCAAAAGCAATAGTGCCAAGCTTTAGTTTCTTCAGCAACTCTTTGTCTTTACCCAACTGGCTCGAGCCAAAGGTAACAACCTTGGCCTTGTCACCAAGTTTCTCATTGGCCCGTTTGGCAAATTCGTCTGCACAGGCCAAAAATAACGAACCCGGTGCACCCACGTGTCCAAATTTCAGCTCTATGGTCTTGGCTTGAACCGGACCGTTCATGGCTAGAATACTGAACGTCATAAAGGTTGATAGAAGTAAGAATGTTGTCATTTTTTTCATGGTACGCTCTCCTTTTTGTAAAAGATTTCACTCAAGGGCCTACTCCAACGCTGAAGTAGATACCAATCCCCATCTTTTGTACACGCCTGAACTAACCCTGAACTAATGTCGTAAGGTGGTTGACATCAATACGAGCAGGGTGCCGGCGTAGTCCTAAAATTGAGGTTATGTCTCTTTAATGCTGGTCCAGATGATACCAGGGTAAATTCCGGAACCCAGTACGTCACCCTTCAAATTAGTCTCAACGTTTGTCAGGATGATTTGGTTCAGCGGTTTACCTCCAGATATAAAAGCAAAGAATATGCCGGAAATCATCTGTTGTTACGTTTCTTCAAAAACAGGCTGAAAAACTCCGTATCAATCCGAAAATATAGATAATAATTTACGAAGGAGACGGTGGCAATCACGAAGCGTTTAATTTTGTCAACCAACTTTGTTACAACAATTGAACATGAACCGTTCAGCATGTTTCAAGATGAAACACTAAACACTTTTACGCATTAGATATAGTAAGAAAAAAGATTCTCAGGTATGCGGCATGATATTAACCGCAAGGGGAGAAACATGATGAATTGTTAGAGATATATCGGACAATGCTCCTGCCGTTATCGGCTTGATTGAAAGCCATCCAGCAGTATCAGGCGATTCCTCTGTCTCAGTTATCAGCGCCCTGCTGCAGTTTCCTCCAGAGCGTTGTCCTGCTGATCCCAAGTTTGCGCGCTGTCCGGGTCCTGCTGCCGTCGCATTCTTCCAGGGTTTTCATGATGAGCTGCTTTTCATACAACGCTTTTTCCTTGCCAACCAGAAACTGAAATTTATGGGGTTGTTTGTCAGGTTCCCTGATTTTATCAAGGCCGTCACCAGTGGTGAGTATTGAGTCCTCTGCACGGGCACCATCCTGATCTTCTGCCTGAGGGGTTTCCTGTATCTGCAATGCTCGTCTAACATCACGCACATCAATAAGCCCGCCGGCGGTCATCACCGACAAGCGCTCCATAACATTCCGGAGTTGCCTGATGTTCCCTGGCCATTCTTGTGCAAGCAGCAGCTGTGCCGACTCTGGTGAGAAAACACCGTAGGATTTGCCCTGCATGTCATAAAATTCTCTTAAAAATTTGTCTGCTATTTCAAGAACATCACCTTCTCTATCCTTCAAATCGGGTACGGATAGAGACAAGACATTTAATCGATAGTAGAGATCTTCCCGAAACAAATTTCTCCTGACCAGATCCCTCAGATCCCGATGAGTAGAGGCTATCAGCCGAACATTAACAGGTAGAATACGGCTGTCTCCCAGGCGCATTATCTCTCTTTGCTCTATCACCCGTAGAAATCGAGACTGCAGCACCGGTGGCATCTCACCAACCTCATCAAGTAAAAGGGTTCCGCCATGCGCCATTTCAAATACCCCTGCCTTACCACCCTTGCGAGCACCGGTAAAAGCTCCTTCCACGTAGCCGAACAACTCGCTCTCCAGTATGCTTTCCGGCAATGCTGCACAATTTATGGCAACAAACGGTTCATTTCCCCGTCTGCTTGCATTGTGAATAGCCTGAGCAAATATCTCTTTGCCCGTTCCTGTCCGGCCATAAATCATCACCGTGGAATCTATTGCTGCGTATTCTCTTGCCAAGCCTGCCACACTGCTCAGGGCTTTACTCTTTCCTATGATATCCACAAAGCTATGCCGTGCGGTGAGCCCTTTATGAGAAAGCGTCCTTCTGACCTTGCTCTCTATTTTTTGCAGAACATCGATCTTCTGAAATGTTGTAACGACACCCTCTATTTTTCTGTCAACGATTATTGGCACCCGGTTTCCAACAACCTTCACATTACCGATCTCAAATACCGCTCCCAGCTCTGGTCTTCCAGTTTTTAGGAGATGGTGACAGCCCGCATCTGGTATCACTTCTTTTACATTCCTGTTTATGGCATTTTCTGCGGTCCAGCCGGACAATTCCTCCGCCACCTTGTTGAACAGTGTTATTTTCCCTTCGCTATCAAGAGCAATTATGCCGTCGTAGGTGAAGTTGAGCATTGCTTTCAACTGCTCAGCTTTTCTTCTTTCCTGCTTCCTGACTGTATTAACTCTTCTGGCCTCAAGGATCGTCATTCTCACTGCTTCGTAATCTGACGTGATAATAACTGCCTCCATCCCTACTGACCTTGCTTCACGTGCCATAGCAATTTTGCCTATGACCACATCTGCTCCCCTTGCCTTCAGGTGCTCTATGCCCTTGACGACATCGTCAAGATCATTTTCACAGGTATATTTGATCAACTTGTCATCGATTATTTTCTCCAGACTGGACAACCCCATAATCACATCCTCGACATCAACGATACCTACCCTGCTGCCGAGTTTTTTGGCGTCATTATAAGCCCTGAGGATTTCATAACCGCCAATTCCGATATCGATGACGGGAAGATCAATCTCGGATTGCTTTATTTTTGAAGCGGTCAGACCACGGCTGACAACAACCTGGTAGCCGTTTTTTTCAGCATCAAGGGCGAGTTTTACCGCTTCATCCATACGGGTAACTTTGACATCCACATCTTCTTCATTGCCAATTACTTTCAGGGCAATTTCGGCAAGCTCAAGATATGGTGAGATGAATAGTATTTCGCCCATCGTTCTCCCTCAGTTGTTGTATTGCTTCTCAATGGTATGGTCATTGTTTATCTCCTGCTTATAAGGCTGTATAAATCCATGCTTAAATGGTTATCTGTAGTATCAATAATAGGTGCAATCCACTTGCT
>CAZOWJ010000149.1:0-5832 GCA_964583415.1 uncultured Desulfocapsaceae bacterium | reverse complement strand
TCACCGTCTTCGCCCTCGACAGGATGTACTGCCCGTATTTCCTTTACCTGGAACGTCAAAAAGTCGATTCGCTGCTCCCGATCACGGTCTCGCGAGCGCAGTTCAGTAAGTGTCTGTAATGATTGCTGCCAACTGTCATACAATTGCTGAACCTGCTTACGCCTTGGCCAGTGTTCACCGAGCGTATCAAGGAAATCGAGATGCATCTGAGGCTGAAGCAGCTGCTGGTGATCATGCTGGCTGGCGATATTAATCAGATGATAGCCAATTTCAGAAACAAACCGTGCCGTTGCCAGGGATCCGTTTATATAGATCCTGCTTCGCCCTTTCCGGGTAATAATACGCTTAATAATGATCGTTGTTTCATCGCCAAATCCTCCGGAATTAAGCAGTCCTCGAACATGCTGATAATTATCATCCACTTCAAAAAGTGCTTCCACCGTGCAGCTTTCCTCGCCGGCTCTAATCCAGTCGGCCGAAGCCCTCCGCCCTGTCAGCAGACCGATGGCCCGAAGCATGATTGATTTCCCCGCTCCGGTTTCTCCTGTCATAACCACAAGAGCGGTTTCACCCTGCCGATCAAAACTGAGATGGGCGGAACCAATTAAGGCCAGATTTTCTATTCTAAGTTCACAAAGCATTACTTTTCCACATTACCACTGCTTAATTTTCTGTACCTTCTTTCTTGACGAGGAATTAAAAGGAAAGTATCGTAAATGCCCTAACGTTACCAGCTCTGCTTGAGGACCTGTCCCATAAATCCGGTCTTCAAACAAGCCTATCCTGCCATGGAATAATGAAAAAAACCACAGATACCATCGATCTCAGTGCCAGTCTGGAAGATTATATTGAAGCAATATATCATATTGTTGAAGAAAAGCTTGTTGCCAGAAGCAAGGATATCGCCACTCGCCTCCATGTTAGCCGTGCCTCAGTTACAGAAGCTTTGAGAGCTCTTGCCAAAAAAGAGCTGATTAATTATGCCCCATATGAAGCGATAACCATGACTGAGTATGGCAGAAAAGTTGCAGAAGATGTCATTCATCGACACAACTCGCTCAAACGATTCTTTATAGAAGTTCTCGCCATCAGCGAAACAATTGCTGAAGAAGCGGCTTGCAAAATTGAACACACCGCACCACCAGAGGTGATCGCTCAAATGATCGGTTTCATGAAATTCCTTCAAATCTGCCCCCGTGGCGGCGACGATCTCCTCAACGGATTTGCCGTATTCTGTGAAAAAGGCAATAGTAACGTCGATTGTGCCGACTGCATTTCTTCCTGTGTCGATGATGCAGCTGAAAAATCCTGAATAATTAATTATCTATCCTGCTGATTAATCCAGCTACCTCACGTTCTTCAGGAAATCTGTTGAGTTTACGTTTTGAGAATATTTTCTTTCCATCCAGGCTAACTTCAAAGACACCCCCAGACCCTGCAACAAGTTCAATTTCAGCTCCAAATTTTTTGTTCAGTTCATCTCCCAAACTGGAAGCACGAGGCTTGTAATTTCAATTAACACAATATTCAATCTCAATTTTCATAGAATAATCCCATCATGGTTTTCAAATTAACGATATTTTTTCTTTCCTGCCAAACTATTATTATAATGGCATATGGAGCAAATGCCAGTCTCTTTAAAGCAGCATATGGTAGAGTTGATTATCTTCTTTAAGGTAACTATCTTTGTGGAAATTTATGAGAAATAAGAAATGAGTACCAGTGCCGGTCTTGCTAAAGAATTTACTGTTCTCGAAGCGCTTACGAAAGAAGAGATACATCGGCTCTCTCCGTCTGCAACACAGAGTTCTGCTGGTATCCGCAGAAAAGAGGACAAGAGACAGGGGTACCGCCAAACATTTGCAAAAGATGCAGACCGCATCCTTCACTCAAGGGCATATACACGCTATATAGACAAGACTCAGGTATTCTGTCTCGTCAGCAATGATCATATTACACACCGCGTTCTTCATGTGCAGCTGGTATCCCGTATCGCCAGAACTGTTGGGCGCTTTCTCCATCTCAACGAGGACCTCATTGAGGCAATTGCTCTTGGTCACGATATCGGCCACCCGCCCTTCGGTCATGCAGGCGAAACCTTTCTCTCGGAATTGTGCCAACAGCATAGGTTGCCTGCATTTCAGCACAATATTCAATCCCTGCGGGCCCTCGACCACCTTGAACGTAAAGGCCAGGGATGGAATCTTACCGTTCAGACACTTGACGGAATTCTCTGTCATGATGGAGAAAGCCACAACACCAGTATGAGGCCGGATCCAAGGATCAGCTTTGCGGCACTGGATGAGAAAATAAGGAAAAAATCCCTAGACCCGTCTTTCGATTTACTCCCCATGACCTTTGAGGGGTGCGTGGTACGACTGGCGGATACAATCGCCTATATCGGCAGGGATATTGAGGATGCAATTATACTGGGGCTTGTCAACAGATCTGATATTCCTGATATGTGCGCTGACCTCCTCGGCAATACAAATGGGACTATCGTTTACACCCTGGTTACTGACCTGATCCGACACAGCCATGTCGATCCACCCGGGTCAAAATCACGGCCGGACAGCAACTATATCGGTTTTAGTGAAAAAGTCTCTGAGGTGCTTAAGACCCTCAAACAATTCAACTACGACAAGATTTATCTGGCACCAAACACCAGAAAGCATCTGCCGGCAATTAGAACATGCTACCGAACATTATTTCGTTTCTACCTTGATCATCTTGAACGAAACAGAACAGACATATTATCGGTCGACCTTCTGAACGACCTGGAGGAAAATTACATCAGCCGGCAGCCGGCGCCTGCCAGAATTCGGGATTTTATGGCCGGAATGACAGATGATTTTTTCATAAAACAGGCTGAGGAGATCGGCTGTGAGATACCGCCGAGACAATGAAACCAGGGATCGTACGTGAGGACCATCTATATCCCTGAACTCTCCGTATAGCCTCAGACGTTTGTCCCGCAGTTATTAGATACATTCTACATGAATGAATATAAATGATTAAAACCATGGTACTATTATCAGCTCTGTATTTTGCATCGGTAATACCCTCATCAATTCATGCAGCGCCCGCCAGCGACCGTCTGAATATCTATTTTCTTGACGTTGGCCAGGGAGATGCAATGATCCTCAATCAGCCCGGTATCTGTACCGCACTCATAGATGCAGGTCCGTTACTTCATGGCCACCGGATCACCACTAAACTGCAGGAGCTTGAAATTACCGAACTCGACCACGTTCTTATTACTCATCCTCATCTCGACCATTTTGGAGGGCTGTTTGATATACACTCCCGCGTTGCCTTTAACCAATTATACGACAATGGCGGGACAAACCAGAATAAAGAGTATTTCAGCGATTATGAGAAGATACGTCAGAAACAACCCTATGAGATTCTATCCGGGGGAGAAAACATAGCCTGCGGTGATATCAAACTTGAAGTGCTTAATCTGGCAGATGAGGCGCAGGATGAGCAGGACCTGAATGCAGAATCCCTTGTCCTGATGATTTCATATCATAATTTCAAGCTTCTTCAGATGGGCGACCTGGCTGGTGCCGCAGAACAGTCATTTTTAAAAAATAATGCTGATCTCAACGCAGATGTTATAAAAATAGCTCATCACGGCGCAGCTGATGCAACCTCTGATGATCTGTTAAACAGAGTACAGCCAAAGCTGGCAATTATCAGTACAACAGAAGATAACTGGATCAATGCCCCTTCCAGGGAGGTGCTCAACAGGCTGCAAAAAAGGCATATTCCATATTTACGTACTGACCAGCACAAAACCATCAGGCTGGATATCTCGAATAGTGGACAATTTTTATCTTCACACGGTTCAGAGGACGACAGATAGGTTTTCAGGAATAATGCACTAAATTATAGCGCCTCAATCATGACCCGCTTCTCAATAATATGATCACCAGCACGATCGCCAGTGCCGTAAAAACAATAACTGCATAAGGCAAAAAAACGGCGATATTTGATTTATTTTTCTTCTCACCTTGTTCTTGAGATTTCTTTATGTCCATGGTTGCCTTTGAGGATAATTCTCGACTTGGATATCAACCACATTACAACGCTATGGGTTCCTCAGCAACAGATTAGGATAGATCGACCGAAGATATTAGCGACAGTTTGACCCTGATGTTGACTCTTAATACACTCTATGGTAAAGATGGCACCTCACTATTAACTCTGAAAGGCCTGTTCTGTAACGGTTTTCGAGTATCAATACGTGCCCGTAGCTCAGCTGGATAGAGCACCAGGCTTCGAACCTGGGTGTCGGGGGTTCGAATCCCTCCGGGCGCGCCATTTCGACAATCGAAGAAGAAAGAGTCTGAAAGGGTTTTTCTTTCATTTCACAGAGCGTTATCTGCACCCAAGAAATACCTCTGGCTGAAGCAAGAACTCTTCAGGTTACTCTTCTGGTGAATTTGCCAGCGGTACATATTTCTTTTGGTAGAAGCATATAGATTACCTTTGTGTCAATCCGATGCGCAGGCTGGCGAGATGATAGAAAAACAATCCTGCTCAAGGCTAATAATCCTATGATGCGACACTATCTTTATTCTTGACAATAGACTGCAGATTATATCTAAGATGGCAGGAAAAAAATTGAAGCAACTCGAATGTTTGTAAAGTTATCAGACAATTATACAATTTGGAGAATAACATGACTAAACCTTACCGCATCGCCGTCATCCCCGGCGATGGCACTGGACTTGAAGTGATAAACGAAGGCCGCAAGGCTTTAATGGCGGCGGCGGGTCGTTTTGGCTTCGACCTGAAAATGACCGATTTTGATTTCGGAGGGGATCGCTATCTTCGGACCGGTGAAGTGCTCCCGGAGACAGCGATCGACGATCTGCGGGCCTTCGATGCCATCTACTTAGGGGCCATTGGACATCCCAATGTCAAGCCTGGAATTTTAGAGAAGGGCATACTCCTAAACCTGCGCTTTGCCCTAGATCAATACATCAACCTGAGGCCGGTAAGGCTCTACCCCGGAGTTGACACTCCGCTGAAAGACAAAACTCCGGATGATATTGATTATGTGGTGATCAGAGAGAATTCCGGCGGCATCTACACCGGTACCGGCGGCATATCGATGAAGGGAACACCACATGAAGTGGCCGTTCAGAGTATGGTATACAATCGCTTTCAGGTTGAACGATGCCTGCGCTATGCCTTTGAATACACTCGTAAATTCGGTAAGAAAGCCCAAGGAAAAGGAAGTGCTAATACGCTGGGCCTGGTAGGTAAAACCAATGTCCTGACCTATGTGTTCGACCTCTGGGAGAGAGCGTTTCATGAGATCGGTGAACAGGACTACCCCGATGTCAAGCGAGAGTACTATCACGTGGATGCAACGTGCATGTGGATGATCAAGAGTCCCGAATGGTTTGATGTGTTGGTCACCTCAAACATGTTCGGCGACATCATTACCGACCTGGGTGCTGAAACCCAGGGTGGCATGGGCATTGCCGCAGGTGGCAATATCAACCCGGAAGGGGTCAGCATGTTCGAACCTATTGGCGGATCGGCCCCTAAATATACCGGAAAAAATGTCATCAACCCGCTGGCTTCCATCTGTGCCGGTGCCATGATGTTGGAGACGCTCGGCGAAACAGAAGCAGCCTCGGCGATTGAGAACGGGGTTAAATGGGTAACGGGGACCAAAATCAAGAACCTCGCCGCCGGCAAGATGGGCTACACCACCAGTGAAGTGGGAGATTTGGTCGTCGAACATATTCTCAAAGGTAAATAGGTTCGTATCTCAATAGCAGACTGGCGGTGCTGCCAGTGCCGTCAGTCTGA
>CAZOWJ010000148.1:3048-5907 GCA_964583415.1 uncultured Desulfocapsaceae bacterium | reverse complement strand
ACCTACCGGCTATATCGGGAAGCAAAGCATGCGTTTTACACGTGATCGTTTACTAACGCTATATCGCTTTTGGCAGCTATGACCGTCAAATGGATGTTATCCAGTTGATGTCATATTCGGCAATAATAAGTAATAATGAGTCACCACAGATGTATGACCAACCCTTTGATATCGAGCACTACCAGGGTGCCATTGCTCATGAAATAACCCACGCCATCTTCCAGCATAATTCAAGAAACATCGAAGACCAGTTGACGAATGCAACCCAGGAATATCTCGCCCATTCGACCCAGCTCGGTGTGCTGTCCACCGATCGTCGTCAAAATATTATTGCTGCAAACGATGTTGGCCCATGGGAATCGGGTGATTCTATCAGTGAAATTTATATGGGACTTAATCCCACAGGGTTTGCAGTGAAGTCTTATTTACATCTCACACAATTACAGGATCCTCAGCCGTTCATAAAGATTCTGTTAAATAACAACTGGTTTTACGTTTCAGTGCCTTGAGTCAGGATTGGGATGATTTAATGGGTGCCCGAAATGCATTTACTCATTCTCCCTTCACTGATACCAGGGGAAAAACAATCCGGGCACCGAACACTGGTGTAATCTTCGACGTTTCCTCTGGGAGAAACAACGATTTGCCAGACCTGCATACGTCGAGCACGAAAACCTCCAGCCATGGACAGAAGATAGTACCGCCATATTCTGAAAAATCGTTCTGAATAACTGGTCTTGATTTTTTCCCAGTTCTTCTCGAAGTTTCTATACCAGGACATGAGTGTCTTGTCGTAATCAATACCAAGGTTATGCCAGTCCTCCAGGATGAACGTTTCTTCAATGGCAGAACCAACCTGCACGATTGAAGGTAACATACCATTCGGGAAAATATACTTATCAAACCAGTCGTCACATTTGATTTGAGAACGGTTGGCCCCAATCGTGTGAAGCAAAAAAAGTCCATCTCTATTCAGGCACCGGTTAACTACCTCCATGAAGTTGGAGTAATTTTTATATCCGACATGTTCAAACATTCCCACCGAGGCAATGGCATCAAAATTTCCATCTATTTCCCTGTAATCTTGAAGAATAATCTCAACGGGAAGACCAGAACAACGCTCCTTTGCAATCCTGGCTTGTTCTTTTGAAACGGTGATCCCCACAGCTTTGACATTATAGTGTTGAGCAGCATACTGTGGCAGACTTCCCCAGCCACATCCGATATCAAGCAGCCGCATGCCTTCGGATAGCCCAAGTTTTCTGCAGACCATATCAAGTTTAGCTCGCTGTGCCTCCTCAAGAGTATCTGCCTGTTTCCAGTATCCACAGCTATAGGTAAGAGACCTGTCAAGCATAATTTCGAATAAATCGTTTCCCACGTCATAGTGCTCTTCCCCAATCTGAAAAGCACGGTTTTGGCTCTGACAATTAAAAACAAATGCCTTAAACACATTATACAGCCCTGGCAGTTTTGAAATGGCCTTTCTATGAAGGTCAGCCCGGAGAATTTTATAGAAAAACTGATCCAGAGCAGGGCATTCCCACAGATCTTCCACGTAAGACTCACCAAGGCCCAAAGACCCATGAAACAGGACACGCTGGTAGAAATTGCTGTCTTTTACCTGAATATCCCAAGGTCTGTCACCGCCTATGATAATATCCGCCTGGAGAAGTATTTTGTTGACGTAGTGTTCGGCAGACTTACTAATGAATTTTTTCATGCGAGTCACCGTCTCTAAAAAATTGAAATCGCTCAACAACCCAATAAAGGATAGCCTTCTTGCCTTGGGAATGAAAAAACTGCAGAATTGCCTTTGCTATCTGTATATCTGGCGCACTGTTGGTTTTAATGGTCTCTACCATATCATATGGGTGAAAACCAAGCGTGAGAATAGATTTTTGAGAATATTTATAGAGAGACGAAAGTAGCTCAAATGCACTATTTTTGTGAGGCGGGGAAAAGATGAAATGACCTGAAATATCAGTTTGCTGGCTATAAGAACCCTTTAAATTTTTTAAAAATACAACAGGATTATTTAAGGCTGGATTATCTTGCCACATGATTCGAAACCAGGTGGTGTTTTCGAAAATGACTGATCTATCTATAATGTTTCACTTTTAATCATTTTCTGAAATACAAATGTCGAGAAAATTCGTCTCTCTACTCTTTACTAACAATAATCACTGTTTTCTGCTCTTATCTTGATTCTTGTTAAATTATCAAATTGTAAATTCTCTTTTCTTGATCTGTGGTCGAATTCCCCCACTTTAACCATGAAAGTCACTGGATAATCTTCAATATTTCACGATCAAGATTATCGTTTTCTTGCGCCAGTCAGGGGGCTGATTCCAGTATCTCCCATTCCGAGCGTGCTTTTTTAACGAGTGCCTCTTCCGATTCATTTTTTGCACGCGAATTCCACTTGGGCAGGGTATTGGTGAAAAAGGAATTATAAAAGAGATAGGAAGTGCCATTGATTATTTTGTATGTCTCGGCATCAACTTCGACTTTTTCACCATCGAGCATGGCCCAGGCGCACCAGCCGCCAAAAGCAGGAAGATAGGCATTCGGTGAAGCCTTGAAGGTCTCCAGGTTTTCCTTACTGGAAAATTGATACGTGATCCCGTCATACTCGAACGAATATTCTTTTTTTCCCTTTTCAGGGCCCTGATTGTGGTAGCTTACCGGATCATAACCCTGCAAGGCGAGTCCATCGCTGTCAAGATTAAAGTATGATAATGCATCCTTATGGTTAGCTGATTGAGCTTGAGATATGAAAACTGTGAAGAATAGGAGCGTCCATAATGTTGTTTTTAACATGGTGATCACCCTCTTACATATATAGTCGGTCGTTCT
>CAZOWJ010000148.1:0-2948 GCA_964583415.1 uncultured Desulfocapsaceae bacterium | reverse complement strand
AAACAGATTGTTATCTGTTCTGATTTACTGATCAGAAGGTCGCTGGCTCGAAACCAGCCTGGTCCAAAATTCGATTGATAAGGATTTCGTTGACGCACCACATTCCCGTTTTGTCTTAGACGGGTGAAACACCCAGCAACAGCTGGTGCAGATAGAATATGAAGGCGAGATACAGGGTGAGGCCCAGAACCAGAGCGATTGCATCATTATATCGAGCTGACGGTGCTCCAGGCGTTGGGCGAGATTGACGGTGCTGCAGGGATATACGGTCCAGAATGGCCCATGCCAGAACGGAGGAAAAGAGGATCACGTTAACGGATGACCCGTTACTCAGCAGATGTGCCGCCGCCCAGAGCTTAGTTGCCAGCAGCATGGGGTGGCGGGTTAATGTCTTGATGCGACCGGGGAAATAGGCCGCCACCAGGAGCGGAAATACGGGTAGAAGCAGCACGAGTGACAGATGCTGCAGCCATAGCTGCGGAGTGTAGAGATCAAAAGATTCGCTGCGGGCGGGTCCATAGCCCCAGACGATGAGAAAAAAACCGATAACTGATACAGTGGAGTAGAGTACTTTCCATGCTGCTTCCCCGATTTTTCTGACCATCTGATTCCGCCACGAATCGCCGACAATTGAGACCGAGTGTACTCCCAGAAAGATGAATAGTCCGATCAGAAAAACAGTCATTGGCCAACCTCTATTCTTCTGTTCCTGTCTTCTTAAGAACAGACACGAACATTCATGATACGATCACAAATTGTAGATAAACCAAGTTGTTTGGCAAGGTCTGCTCTGTTAGTTTCAATCCATGGGAACGACGGCGTATCCTTGATTCTGGTATCCGATCAGCGAAATGTATCCGTTCTCGACTATAGTTATCTCAGGAAGAAAATCATCATAGGCGATATCTAATAGTTCCGCCGCTATACTACACTGTTCAAGTTTTATGCCTTCATTTGCAAATCTGCTGACCCATTCCTGAATTTTCTTCTTATTACCAGTCTCCTCGTCAAGAACATAGTGGTCATCTTTGGTTATGAAACGACTGGCACCACCTCGAAATCCGATGACAACAGATACCTCGACGCCAGCATCTTTCAACTGCTGAGTAGTGCGTTGCAATAATTCCAGGCGCAGGAGTATCTTTTGATCGTCATCAAGGCTGACATCAAAATATACATTTGACTGAGCAACATTTTTTAGAGCGTCGTTGTTATTGTAGATTGTCTGGGCATGAGAGGATCCAATAAATGCCAGGACAAGAGCCATTGTGATTATGGATGTGAAATACCTACGGTTCGTAATATTCATGAGATGTAATCTCCTCTCAGCAGCCAAGGTCCATCATCTTTTTTATTTTTATGGCCTTATTCGTTTCTTCTTGGATCGAATACCATACTTTAACCTGCTGTTTTTTTTCAAGTTCATCAATTTGAGAAATACCCTCCAGAAGGGTGTCTGGATCGATAGTAATGACAACCCGCTTCCCTTTCAGTGGGCGGACGGCAATCTGCATTTCTTCAGGTGATACTCTGCTGACAATGCCCCTCATATAGATCATATCGTCCGTTGAAGTCTCTTCGTAAAAATCACTGGCATGCCCAGAGGGATGAGGAAACATTGGGGATAGACTTAACATGAGTAGGAGTCCCAGCAAGGTGCCAGTTTTTTTCATAATAGTAGCTCTGTTGTTGTGGATATGTGCAACATTGTGGCATTTCCGTACCAGATAACACTAATCACAGATCTCTAAAATGCTAATGCAATAGAAACAGCTATGATGTCCAGTTAGTATCAGCCCCTATTCGCAGATAATCAAATCGAGCAGGGAATACCCGCTCTGCGGAAAACATTGTGGAATATGTACAATTTATCCTTCAGTCAAAAGCTCATTAATTCTGGAAATCGTTCGAGGGGCAGATCCTTCAAAATGATTGTTAACGAAAACGAAAGACTTTATGTCTCTTCCCCTGAGGTCATCAAGCATGAGCTTGAGTCTTTCAAGATCATTATCCCTGGGTGACACGATCTGATTCCACTTGTTTCCGGTCTGTTTTTCAATGTTCTGTCGGTCTGGGCCGTGAAGCCGTATGACGGTCAAATTTTGAATTTGTCGTCTGTATTTCTCATAGAGATCAAAGACCGGCTCCATATAGTAGCCATGCAGAAAAACATGATGGAGGTTGCATATTGACAGAAAATCGAAATATTCAGTGCCAAGATAGTTGGGATTCCTGCTCTCCAGGCAATATTCAAAACCTTCCGGCAACTTTTCCGCAAATTTTTGAAATTGTTCAAAGAACGCTTCCTTATCCACCATCTTCTTTTTATTTAAATATTCAAACTGGAAAATGAGCGGGCCGATATGTCCTGATAATGGCTGAATACTATCCAGGAATCTTTGGAACAGGTCAATGGACAGGAAGTATGGATTTGGCTGTAGAGGAGCTTTCTTGTCCTTGTTGTAATAATGCGTCAGAGTGATGCTGTTTGGTACTTTTATGCAGAATGTGAAATTTTCAGGAACTGAATCTGCATATTCCCCTGCAACTTCAGGTTTTGGTAAGACAACCGTGTCCTCCTTGAACAGTGACCAGAACCACTGGTCGATTTCTACGGTATTGTAATAATAGCTGTATTCCCGGAGATAGTTTACTGGTCCCTGTTCCGGGTAGATAAGACCGCGCCAGGAGTCGTACTTCCAACTGCAGGTGCCAATGTTGAATCTGTTTTTCATCTATCAATTATAAAACAATCCCGACAGAATGAAATGTCTGAGCCAGATATAATAATTGGCTGGGCAAGCGCCTGTATCGTTTTGTCCCCCAGCTTCGAGGTCTCAGGTCGCTGTTTCACATTGCAGCTGTTCTGCCATCTTCCGGTCTCTGCCTACTATTGATGGCGTCGTAAAAAGTCCGATCTCCTTCGTTGTAGGTTATTGACAGACACT
>CAZOWJ010000147.1:0-6136 GCA_964583415.1 uncultured Desulfocapsaceae bacterium | reverse complement strand
AGTACCTGCCAAAAACCTACAACGAAGGAGATCGGACTTTTTACGACGCCATCAAGCCTTAATTCTCCCACCTGGCCCATAGAACCAGGTTTTAACTGATAGAACAAACAGTGAAAACAAATTTCTATCCTTTCATTGCTCTGACGAAGCGCATTTTGACATCATAGAGAATATTTTTCAGTAACTCGGCCTCTTCCTCGGTCAGGTTACCTTTTGTTTTCTGTTCAAGTACCACAAGGGTATCAATTGCATGACGGGCAAGTTCGATATTTTTAACGACCTGACCGGTTTCAGGATCGGCAAGCTCTCCCAGGTGGAATAATATCGAGGTATTCAAGGACATTACAAAAGCGGAGAAGGTAACTTCCGGCATCACACAATGTCCATCCTCGTTGGGCACCTGCCCCTCACCACATGGAATACCATTTTGAGTTGATTCTTCAGTCATAATAAATTCCTTTGTTTTTATCTTTTGAGTTAATTTATAACCATTATATACATTATAAATCGAAAGCCTGGGCGTCACTGATATTCTCAAGTGCTCTGACATCTTCTACCATCTTTTTGGTAATCAGTTGATCAGTTCCAAGAAAAATAATATTCTGTTTGCTCTCTACTTCCCGCCCTACTGTCATACTGTTAATGTTGACATTGTGTCTGCCAAGCTCGGTTCCCAGCGCACCAATAACGCCAGGGACATCATTATTGAAGACAAGCAGCATCGGCCCGGCGGGCAGAACCTCCAGCCTGAAATTATTCAGCCGAACGAGTCGTGGTTCGTTCTTTCCAAAAACTGTTCCAACCAGAACATTCTCGCCTTCGTCAGTAGAGACTCGTATGGATAGAACGTTGGTAAAGTCATCAGAGCGATCAGTGCGGGACTCAATTATTTTTATACCTCGATCACGGGCGATGATCGGTGCATTAACAAAATTGACTGCATCTTTTAATATCGGCGTAAAAAGCCCTTTTAAAAATGCCACGGTAATCGGACTTATATTCTGCTCTGCCAGTGCCCCCCCATACTCAAGGGCAACTTCCTCAACGCCGCCGCGAGCAAGCTGCATATGCAGGGAACCAAGCATCTCCCCCAATGTTATGTAAGGTCCCACCTGAGCAAGAACATCATCGCTGACGGAAGGGACATTTACTGCATTGGTAACAGAACTCTTAATTAAATAATCAGCAATCTGCTCAGCGATTGCCACTGCGACGTTCTCCTGAGCTTCACTGGTTGAAGCACCAAGGTGAGGCGTGGAAATGAAATTATCGAGCCCCAGCAACTGGCAATTTTCAAGTGTTGTCGGCTCCTGAGCAAAAACATCAAGCGCAGCACCGCCAATTACATTGTTCCTGAGCGCTTCATAAAGTGCTGCTTCATCGCATACACCTCCTCGGGCGCAGTCAATGAACATTGCATCTTTTTTCATCTGAGTAAAAAATTCGCTAGAAACAAGATTTTTGGTCTCCTTGGTCAAGGGTACATGGACTGAAATATAATCTGCTCGCCGGGCAAGCTCTTCAAGCGTAACAAGCTCTACACCCATTTTTTCAGCGATATCCTTCGGCATGTGCGGATCATAGGCAATGGTTTTCATTTTCAATCCCTGGGCCCTGTTTGCTGCAATGCCACCAATCCTTCCAACACCGATTACCCCAAAGGTTTTTCCTGTTAACTCCCGCCCCATAAATTTTTTCTTCTCCCACTTTCCTGCCTTCATAGAGGCACTTGCCTGAGGGATGTTTCTTGACAGGGACATCATCATACAGATTGCATGTTCAGCAGCGGTCGTTGCATTACCATCAGGTGCATTCATGACCACAACACCTTTTTGACTGGCCGCCGGAATATCAACGTTATCCAGGCCAATGCCTGCACGTCCGACCACTCGAAGCCTGCTGGCAGATTCCAGCAAATCTGTCGTTACTTTTGTGGCACTCCTGATCACCAGGCCGTCATAGTCGCCGATCACTGCTTTTAATTCATCCGGGCTCATCCCGGTTTTCACATCGACCTCAAGTCCTGCCTCTATAAGTATTTCCACGCCAACTGGGGCCAGATTGTCACTGATCAGTACTCTCATTACAACTCCTTTGATGTTAACCATCCCCCTGCCTGAAAAGGGAAACTACAGAATAATGATGATAACCCACCATATGCGGGCTGATTTTCAATTAAAAAACATCAAAATATACTGTTTCCGATCAAAGAGAACAACTTAAAATGTCAAAGTCCCATGCGTATTTAAACGAAAATTGTCAACAATACTGTAATAACGATCTGGAAAACAGATCATATTTATTGAACAATGATGCATAACCAGATATAAAAGCCACGGATGAAATATGGCATCTGAAGTCACGGCCAGCGCTAAATGGTGCAAAGATTTACATCATGCTTATTTATAAACAGTGTTTTTTTATAAATAGCTATAAAAGGAAAATATATGACTGAAACGCGACTCCGCTTTCCCCCAAGCCCCACCGGTTACCTCCACATTGGTGGCGCCAGAACCGCTCTTTATAATTGGCTGTATGCTCGAAAGAATGGAGGCAAACTCATTTTAAGAATTGAGGACACCGATACTGAGCGATCAACAAAAGAATCGATCGATGGCATCGTCGAAGGTCTTGAGTGGCTTGGAATTGACTGGGACGAAGGGCCTTATTATCAGACAGATTTCGCCGAAGACCATGGCAATGCCGCCGACAGACTCCTTGAGGAGGGAAAAGCCTACAAGTGCTTCTGTTCAAAAGAACGCCTGGACCAGAAAAGAGAAGCGGCTCTTGCTGCAAAAAAAAGTTTTGGCTATGACGGCACCTGCCGTTCTCTGTCCCCTGAAATCGTCCAGCAAAAAGAGGATGAAAACATACCCTCAGTAATTCGCTTCAAGGTACCAAAGCGACAGGGAAAAGTGGGATATGACGATATAGTTCTGGGTCGCATTGAAAGCAGCTATGATGAAATAGACGATTTTGTTATTGTACGCTCAAACGGCAGCCCGCTCTATCTGCTCTGCAATGTTGTTGATGATATCAGAGACCGCATCAGTCATGTCGTACGTGGTCAGGATCATATGACAAACACCATCAAACAGCTCCTTCTTTATGAAGCTCTACAGGCACCTCTTCCCGTCTTTGCCCATATGCCGCTGACGCTCGACACCAGCAAGGCGAAAATTTCGAAAAGGAGTCATGGTGAAATCGTTGCTGTTCAGTTCTACAAGGATCATGGATTTATCCCGTGGGCATTCAACAATTACCTTGTCCTCCTTGGCTGGTCTCCCGGCGACGATCGTGAATTTTTCAGTCGAGATGAACTCATAGAGGCATTTTCGCTCGAGCGCATAAATCGTTCAAGTTCTATCTTTAATTACCGAAAAAACGATCCAAAGTTTTTCACGGACCCCAAAGCAATTTCAATTAACGAACACTACCTCAGATCAATGGCCATAACCGAACTTGCACCTATGGTCAAAGACAGGTTAATCGAAGAAGGTTTGTGGAATGACCGTTATGAACATGAGCAGCAGCAGTGGTTTTTTGATACTCTCACCCTGATCAGGGATCGGTTTCACACCATCAATGATTTTACCTCGCTTGGCCGTGCTTATTTTGCCGATGATTATATCATCGAAGAAAAACCACTGAAAAAAAATGTACTCAAACATCCTGGACTCAAGGAGTGGCTTCCCCGTTTGGCAGATGCTTATGAAAAAGCCGAACAGTTCTCCGCCGAGGAAACCGAACGGCTGGCCCGTGAATGTGCCGAAAAGGTGGAAGTTAAACCAGGTATCATAATCAATGGGATGCGCACTGTCGTCACCGGTCAGTTGGCCGGCCCATCAATGTTTGATATACTTATGGCCTTAGGCCGGAAAAAAGTTGTGGATCGGTTGAGAAAGACACCCGAACTCTATTGTTAAAATCAAATAACAGCTGACAACATGAGCGATCAGACAGATAGTGACAAACCTCTCGATTTTATAAGGCAGATCGTAGACCAGGATAAAAAGAGCGGAAAGCACCCGGTACCCATAACCCGCTTTCCTCCCGAGCCGAACGGCTTCCTTCATATTGGCCATGCCAAAGCTATATGTCTTAATTTCGGTATCGGTAATGAATATGGCGGCACCTGTCATCTGCGTTTTGATGACACCAACCCCAGTAAAGAAGAAACTGAGTACGTCAAATCGATCCAGGAAGATGTTCGGTGGCTCGGTTTTGACTGGCAGGAGCACCTCTATTTTGCTTCAGATTACTTCGATCAACTCTACGCCTTTGCAGAAGAATTGATTAATCGAGGGAAAGCCTATGTATGTGAGCTCAGCGGAGACGAGATTCGTCAGTACCGTGGAACATTAACCGAACCGGGCAAAGAGAGTCCCTATCGCCACAGGAGCGTGAGTGAGAACCTGGAGCTTTTCAGAAGAATGAAATCCGGCGAGTTCAACAACGGAAGCCGCGTACTTCGTGCCAAGATTGATATGGCTTCGCCAAATATGAACATGAGAGATCCGGTTATCTACCGGATTCTGAAGGTTCCGCACCATCGTACCGGCAATAAATGGTCTATATACCCAATGTACGACTACACCCATTGTCTCTCTGACATGTTGGAAAATATCACCCACTCCCTCTGCACTCTAGAGTTTGAAGATCACAGGCCACTCTACGACTGGGTTCTTGAGACGCTCGAAACTCCTTGTCATCCGAGACAGATAGAGTTCGCCAGACTTAACCTGACCTATACCGTCATGAGCAAGCGTAAGTTGCTGCAACTGGTTAACGAAAATTCTGTTGATGGATGGGATGACCCACGAATGCTCACCATCTCCGGTCTCCGAAGGCGTGGATATACACCGAAAGCCGTCAGAACGTTTTGTGATCAAATAGGCATTGGCAAAAGAGAAAGCTGGATCGACATGTCAATCCTTGAAAATGGGGTCAGAGATGATCTCAATGAGATCGCCCCCCGGGTAATGGGAGTGCTCGAGCCGTTAAAAGTTATTATTGATAATTACCCCGAGGACCTGGTCGAAGAAATGCAAGCCCGGAATCATCCTCAGAAACCTGAACGTGGAAGCCGTCAGCTCCCCTTCAGCAAGGAATTGTATATTGAACGGTCGGACTTCATGGAAGATCCTCCCAGGAAATTTTTCAGATTAGGTCCTGGCCGAGAGGTACGTCTGCGATATGGTTACTACATCACCTGTGTATCGTATGACAAGGATGAAGCCAGCGGTGAGGTTACCGCCCTTCACTGTACCTATGACCCTGAGACCAAGGGCGGAGGCTCACCCGATGGTCGAAAAGTGAAGGGAACCATTCACTGGGTATCCGCTCAGCATTCGCTCCCCTGCAATGTTTACCTCTATGATCGGCTTTTTAATGTTGAAGATCCAGACGGTGACAAGGGGGTGGACTTCACACAGCAACTCAATCCTGAGTCTCGGAAAACGTTGCATGGCTGTAAGGTGGAACCATCACTTGCCCATCTTACTCCCGGAACCCAGGTACAGTTTGAACGGCAGGGCTACTTCTGTCTTGATCCGCTAATGAGCAGCCCTGAAAATCCAGTTTTTAACAGGATCGTTACTCTACGCGATTCCTGGGCAAAAACAAAAAAACACTAACATTCCTTTTTATGGATCGTATCGTCTTAACACCTGCAGACACAAATAATAAGGAGATGCACCCCTGATTGCTCCGGGATGCAGAATAACTCGATGCAACTGATAAATATGCGCCAAATGAAAAATAATCAGACCGGTATTATTACTTCTGTCAAGGCTGGTGGGGTTCTTGGTAGACGAATCCGGGAAATGGGGCTTGTACCTGGAACAGAAATAACCATTCAGGGGAGAGCCCCGCTCAACGACCCCGTTGCCCTGAGAATTATGGGAGGCACCTTAACACTTCGCAATAATGAAGCTGACCTTATCGTGGTTTCAATTTCAGAATAATCCTGCTCCCGGCGATACCAGCCTCCCCCTCCTCCTTTTGCCGAATCCGGGCCGAACCATTTTAGTGCCTTATTCCTGACAACCTATCATAAGAACAAGAAATCATGAGAGAAGTTTGAAATTGATGGCCACTGATGGCCTTCTTACTTCCAGTGATACATTAGAAGTAT
>CAZOWJ010000146.1:0-6138 GCA_964583415.1 uncultured Desulfocapsaceae bacterium | reverse complement strand
TCTATCTGACAGTCCTAACATCTGCTCAATTTTCAAGGATTGACCTTATTCCTGTGAAGCTCTGATTTCATATCAGTGAATTGCTCAACCACATGAAACCATAACTTCACAAGAAGAAGTGTGCCACGAAGAAGTTGATTTACTGGTTTATTCGATACCGTCGATACAAACCTGTTTCTAATCTGGTTTATAGGCTGTGAATTTGATGCTTGAGACCTTTCCCTGGACCAAGGAAAGATCCTCGTTAGAGGGGGATGGTGTAAATTCACTTCCTGGACAACTGGCCATTGCTGTAAGTTCCTCAGGGGTGAGAGTGTGCTGTGAAATTACTTGAATCTCAAAAAAGCCTGCTTTCAGCACAACCTGCCAGTAGTCCTCATCAAGGATAGCTCCTCCCAAACAACCAGCCCATGTTGTTTGAAATCTCGATCTAAGCTGGGGGGCTATGTCACCTATTAAAATAACATCAGAAATAGCAATATGCCCACCAGGTTTTAATATGCGATAGGCATCTCCATACACAGCATCTTTGTCAGGACACAGATTAATCACACAATTCGATATCACCGCATCGGAAAAATTATTTGGAAGTCGTGAATCACCTAAATTTGCAACATTTAATTCAATGTCACTATCCTGAAGCCCCGCTTGTGCAATAGCTGCTTTTGCTCTTTCAATCATCTGAGGTGCAAAATCCAACCCAACCACCTTACCCTTTGACCCAACTATTTGGGCTGCCAAAATGACATCAATCCCACCACCACAGCCAAAATCTACAACCACATCCCCGACATCAAGAAACGCAAATCCTGTTGGGTTGCCGCAACCACGAGAAAGATCCCGAGCAATCTCAGGAATTGACAAAAGTGACTCATCACTGTAAAGCCCTTGATCAACTGCAAAACCCGAACTGGGCTGTTGCTTACTTGGTCAGCAGGAATCCTTGTTGCCGCCTGACTCAGCGAATTTATCGTAGCGTGTTTTTACTGTTTTTCTGATGTCTTCGGGATTCATCACATTACCTCCTTCTAAGAAAACAAGTAGAAAATAGAACTGGCAAATGTAAATTGGGTATAATGCCTAATGTCGGATCAAACAACTTGCCTGGCCATGTATTGAGAGAATACCCTGAAATGCCAGTTGATGATGAGCATATTAAACAAGATAATCACCAAGACTATCTAGTTAATGGAACAGTGTGGTAGTGGGAGGGTATTTTTTCTTCCAGACAATCTTGGCAGCGATCACAAAACACACAGGCTGTGAATTGTGACTCAATCCAAAATTCTGGCAGGGTCGAAGATGTCCTTTGCCAATCGCATCCATTTAAGCGAAGTACTAATTTTTGGCTATTCCGGTTACCCTCCAACTTCAGAATGTATGGCAATCTTCCAGTACGTAAACAAAAGGTGTACAGAAATCATCTCCTGCCTCTAACTGAAATGTATTGTTGGGTGTAATAACCTGATATTTATTAATATATTTGACATTCTTTTGTTTTTCCTATATCACATAGTGACATATGAAATTCAACAGTTTATCAAGGAGAAATTTATGAAACTGACTAAAGCAGGCATTATTCAGCAGGTTTATAAACAACATAACTTATTAACACACAAACAGGCAGCTGAGGCAGTAGATGCTATTCTTCGAATTTCTAAGGATTCTCTTATTGGTGGTTCCGACTTACTATTGAGTGGCTTCGGAAAATTTAATGTTAGAGACAAAAGGCCGCGAAGCGGACGCAATCCTCAGACTGGTGAACAGCTGACCCTTGAGGCCAGAAGAGTCGTAACCTTTAAGCCATCTGGCATTTTAAGGAAAAGAATAAACGGTTCCTAAATTTTGTTATGTAGCTCACACGTCGGATTTTTTCATGATCTTGGTTGGTATTTCAGTGAAACACAAATATTGAGTTGATTCCTGTTCATCTTTCATTGGATTAGGGGAACAAGATTCAACTTAACACCTTTCCCTGAAACAGTAACCTCACAACAAAAACATGTAGCATCAGATTGAATCAAATGAAATAGTTTCGATTTGATCTAGCTGTATATCGAATAGGTAGTTTCTTCGCCGAGCAATGAATCAATTTCAGCTTGAATCTCTCTTCGTTCAGGGCTGTTGAACCAGTCTTTCCAGTGATCAATAGACTTCCAGCTACTGATCACCAAACACTCACCCAGCTGATCAAGTCTTGTCAGTGTTCGTCCAGAGATATATCCTGGCTGCATCAGGGTAACACTGCGTAATTTATTTAGAAGAATTATGAGTTCTTGAGTTGAGTTTACAGTTACATTTCGTTTTATGAGAATTATTACTGCCATTTCCGTCCTCCTTTTCCGATTGGGTTTTGTTTCTCCCTCCAATCTGATAAGGGTCTATATTTAATATATGTATTTTAAAATATTTGACCATTTTGAAAGCATGGCAATCTTTGATATATCTGAATTTGACCTTGATCTGGTAAACTTTAAGTCTAACAAGATAGATATCGCTGTGCGTTTTAAGAAGTGGCTCTAAATTTCTTAACATTTTCCTGTCAAACTACTGAGAATATGAAGTTAAAGGTATACAGGAATAGTATTAACCTCTGTGATTGGCCTTTGCATTAGGGTTGCCAAGGCCAATATTTATAAAACTATGATCTGATTATCTTACAAAAAGCGAAATAGGCTATAGAACCTTTGTTGGATTTGAAAATTATTTTTTGTGCTTTACTGTTTAAGAGGGAAGAGTGGTGTGACTGCCACAAGGTTCTAAATCTGTCCGAAACAGGACTGTCGTCTATTATACGTTATCCTCGGAGAATATAGCTTGGATTACAGTGAGATTCTTTGACATGATTCAGTAATACAAAAAGCGGCCGCGGCTGAGCTTTTCGTTCGGCTACAATTGATCGGGATGACAATAATCATTGAATGAATTTTGATTAAACGGAAAAACTGAATAAAGGAGGGAGCATGTTTTATCTTCAAACTATCGACGAAAAAGATGCCACAGGCCAACTAAAAAATATATATGAGAATCTTTCTAATAGCTTTGGAATGATACCAAATATTATCAAAGCACAGAGTCTTAGACCTGACTTGATTGAACCATTGCTTGGGTTCATGGGTGCTTTGATGATGGCTGAACATGGTTTGTCAAAGACAACAAAAGAATTGATCGCTGCCTATGTTTCCAAAATCAATTCTTGTGAATACTGAATTGACGCACATAGTGCCATGGTCATGGCGCAAGGTTTTAGCCAGGAAGATGTTAAAAGCATACTTGATGACATTGGAAAGACTACTTTAATTGATGATAAAACGAAGGCTATCCTCAGGTTTTCTGAAAAAGTAACTCGGCACGCCTATAAAGTGACAGAAGCTGATATTCAATCACTGAAAGATCTTGGATATACTGACGAAGATGTTTTAGAAGCGACAGAAGTAATCGCACTGTTCAATTTCCTAGATCGTATTGCTGATGCTCTTGGTGCACCTGTGGAAAACATGCAACAGGCCTTGTCAAAGCAAGGATGACTTTACATTTGTGGAAGAGGAGCCATGAGAGCAAGTCCTTAATCTCGACATTTAAAGCCAATCGGCATAAATCGCCGAACCAATCGGTTAACCTGACGCCGAGAACGTCAGCGGCGCTAGTCGCGAAAAAGATCATAGGAGGTGCAAGTTACCTCTAACGTTCAGCACCAGAATGGCAGCAGCAGGAATAGTCTTGCCCTATCGCAGATAACCTCAACTTGAGAAGATTTGCTATTTGGTTGAGGTTTGTACTGAACATGAAATTCAAAAGTCACTTTATGAGAAGCGGTTGAGCTTCGCCCTACCAGTCCTAATCACTCACCCTCTGATGCTGATGAGAGGTGTTTCCTGTATCCCTTTAAATTCGGATGAGCCAATTTCTCGACGACCTGAAACGGTAACTTCACAGCATCCCAACCGGAGTAAAAAAATCCCGGCATTTATTATAAAAGTAACAAAAAGAACATTTGATGAATTATCAACAAGTTATGGTCTTTGTTATTTGAGAGGAACTATCTCAACCTGTCCCCATCCTTTCGGACCCATAACTTCGCTGTGGATATCATATCTGCAATTGACAGAGAGGCGCCTTGTCTTTTATCTTTGTCTCTTATATTGGATTGCATGGTTAACGGAACACGGTGAAATTCCGTGGCGGTCCCGCCGCTGTGACCGGTGATATCATGGCGTGCCTCTGCCACCTTCTGGATTTCCAGTTTTAAGCTCATGGTTGCGGTTGTTGTCTGAAGGGTTTGCTGGGGAAGGGAAGCGTGCTATTGTCCAGCGTACAGGGCCATTATCTTTTTTACGTAGTTCCTGGTTTCCTTAAATGGCGGTACCTTGTAGCCGTGTTTGCGTACGTTGCCGTAACCGGCATTGTATGCTGCCAGGGCTAGAGGGACATTGCCCTTGATCCCCGGGCGGTCTAGCTGCTGCCTCAGGTAGCGGGTGCCGCCGTCAAGGTTCTCCTCCGGGATATGGGGATCAACCCGCAATTCACCTGCAGTGGCAGGCATCAACTGCATCAGGCCGATAGCTCCCACAGGTGACCTGGCCCTGGGGTTATAGGCTGACTCGGTATTTACGACTGCGTGGATCAGCAGTGGGTTGATGCGGTTATCCATCGAAGCATTCTCGATCATTCTGCCAAGCGTTAGCTTGTATTTACTTTCAGCTCTGTCCAGGTTTTTGGACAGCAGGGCCGGCAAGCGGTAAATGTCTGTGTAATCTGCCGAGGGGGCACCTTTGCCCATGGCGAGCAACTCGTTGTAGCGCTGCTGGATACGCCGGTGCATGGCCGGATCATCGTCAATAACCCAAGAAACCTCTTCCCAGTTATTCTGGTAGTTTCGACAGCTGCGTCCATAAACCCTTTTTTCCGGCCTGCCGTTGACAACGAGGACTGTGTAGTAATAACGGCACAGTCTGTTCTCCTCGGTACAGGTGAGAAAGACGGCAAGGTTGCGTTCTGTGCCCGGTTCTTCGGGGATAGTCCAGGAGGCTATTTCCCCGTCGCGAAGCTGTTGCTCCAGGAGGATGTTGGTATCATGCCGCAGCCGTCCCTCGGTCGTTGAGAGGTCCGCGCAGCCGACAAGCCCGAGAAGAAACAGGCAGGTGAGTATCCCCGCCAGCGGCAGCCAACCCGTCCGTAACCTTTTATAGCTTATCAGTTTTTTCGTCATGGCAGCCTGCAGACCTTTCCCAGGGGGCTACCGGTTGTCGAGGTAGATTTTCTTGGTAGCGACATCCAGTTTGTCGCTTCCCTTTTTGCGCCCGTAAAGGTTAGCCTCTCGGTATCTCCGGCCTTCACTGTCTGTCTGGACATCACTGATCGGCTTGATCGTGAAGCGGTGACCGGTCTGAGGATTGGTCCAATGCCTTTCCTCCCCGGTCGGGGTCTGTCTGAGTTCCTTTTGCAGGCGTTCTTCATCCGCTTTGTCCATATAGTTACCGATGGCCCCGCCGATTAAGCCGCCTACCGCTGCACCTGCAACAACAGCGGCGATCTGGGTTCCCTGGTCTTCATCCTTGGTCAGCATGTAACCGGTAAGCCCCCCGGCAGCTCCTCCGATGACTGCACCCTGTTGCATCCGGGTACAACCTGCTGCTGCAACCTGGATGATAATGAGCAGGCTGAAGAAAATTCCAAACTGTTTACGGATCATGGATTGTTAACTTACCTGTTCCCCTGAGGTGATAGGTAATCGCTTTTTAAGCCTGCCCCAAATTTTCAATAAATTCCTCTCCGTCAGACATCAACATCACGCAGTCTATCTTCTTTCAACAGCCTTTTCAAGGAGTCTCTGCTGACTCAGCGTGTTCTGAAATAGATTCAAGGTAAAAAGGTGTCTCCTTTCCCCTTTTCTCGCTGATTTTGAGCAGACTTATCCATTAACGGTCTTTGCACATCCTAAAAATCGAAAACCGGCTCATCATAGCATTCCATAAACTCGATGAAATGCTGATCTAGGAGCTGCCATGATGATGTGGACTTTGGATATCTGCGCTTATATACCTGCGGCTGAGAGGTGGATTACATCTTTGTGCTCCGACAAGGGTAGCTTCTGGATAAACTTGGCGTGCACAGTCACTGTAAACCTGCACCTGTTTC
>CAZOWJ010000145.1:4576-6160 GCA_964583415.1 uncultured Desulfocapsaceae bacterium | reverse complement strand
CGGATTTTGGGGCTCTCACTCGGTGCTGATGATTATGTGGTCAAACCTTTCAGCCCGCGGGAGTTGGTGGAACGGGTTAAAGCCATTCTTCGGCGAACACAGCCCAGACCTTCCCAGGAAAACGGCATACTTTCCCATGGTGGGCTTATCCTTGACCCCGTCAAATGCAAAGTTACTCTCGATGATGAGCCTGTTAATCTGACCTCCTCGGAATATAAACTTCTCCAAACCCTTATGTCCTCTCCTGGACAGGTCTTTTCAAGAGATGTACTTCTCGATCGATTTTATGAACATGGGGAAACGGTTATTGACCGGGTCATTGATGTCCATGTTGGCAAGCTTAGGCAAAAAATAGAAGAAGATCCCGCCAATCCACGCCTTATTCAGACCGTGCGGGGTTTTGGGTATCGTTTTGCCGAACCCGGCGAGGAGTGAGTTCATGAAAACTCGTCTTCTCTGGAAGCTCCTGCTGACAAATATAATCCCCGTGATTGCCGTTATTTTTCTGGTGGTCTGGCTGGCAATTGATAAACTTGCCGCCAACTATTTCATGGCCTTGATGGATAAATATGAAGTTTCTCCGGATGATATTCACCAGATGTTTTTGACCTCAGTTCATCATTATCTTGTCTGGGCAAGTCTGGCTGCACTGGGGCTTGCTTTTATCCTCAGCTATCTTCTGACGAGAAGAGTCCTGAGACCGCTCTCGGAGATGACTGAGATCACAAAAGAGGTCGCTGCAGGCAATTTCTCCCTTCGAGCTGAGATTACCACCGAAGATGAGGTAGGGCAGCTTGGGATTGCCTTTAACCGCATGGCCGACAGCCTGGAACAAATAGAACAGCTTCGAAAGACTATGGTGGCTGATGTTGCACATGAGCTTCGCACTCCACTGACCAACCTGCGAGGCTATCTTGAGGCAATAAATGATGGAGTTATCCCACCAACATCAGAAACATTCCAGATGCTGCAGCAGGAGAACTTGCGCCTGGTTCATCTGGTAGACAACCTCCAGCAGCTGGCTCGGGCCGATGCCGCGCGAGCCTATCTCAAACTTGAAGAAATAGCGCTCCCCGACCTTATCAACCAGATGGTAGATCTGAATCTGCCCAACTTCCAGGCAAAACAAATAACCCTGGAGACACGTTTTCCCTCGGAGGTGCCGAGCGTCTCAGCTGATCGGGATAAGCTCCTGCAGGCACTACGGAACCTTATTGAAAATTGTTGGAAATACACTCCGGAATCAGGCAGTGTAATAATCTCGGTTGCGACTCTGGCCGAAGGGATCAAGGTCGATTTTCAAAACAGTGGAAATGGTATTTCGAAGGCCGATCTGCCCTATATTTTCGAAAGGTTCTTTCGTGCCGATCGTTCCCGTGCAAGGGGTGCGGCCGGAGGCGCCGGAATCGGGCTTGCCATTACCCGGGAACTCATTGAAGCCCATGGCGGCAGTGTCGGAGCGCAAAGTTTGGTTGGTGAAACCCATATCTGGTTTGTTCTTCCCAGCTGAATCACGCCTCTTTTTCTTCTCTTCTTTACCTAATCTTTACATTCCCTTTAACCGCTCTTTACATACAGTACCTA
>CAZOWJ010000145.1:0-4476 GCA_964583415.1 uncultured Desulfocapsaceae bacterium | reverse complement strand
AGAGTACCAAAAAATAATGAAATGAAAGCAAAAGGGCTTATCGTTGTTCTGAGAAGGAACGACAGATTTTCAGTCTGAGTAAAAAAAATAGAATTGTGGAGGTATAAGATGAAATGGCATGGAGTAACACTGGCGCTGCTGTTGACGGGATTTTTTCTATTCCCTGCTTTATCCTCAAGCTCTTCTGATTCGCCATTGTCTGAAGCAACCTTTGTGGTTGGCTGATATGATATCGGTAAAGCTGCCCTGGATGGGCAGCCAGGGGTAGTAAACGTAGAGAAGGGCTGGCAAAACATGAGTGAAATTAACCGGGTCGTTTTCGATCCTGCACAGACCAATGTGGATCGTATGGAGGATCTTCTGAAAGAATCAGGAACCTATATTCGCACGACTCCTCAACGAGATAATCCGCAGAAGGACAAAGACACCAGATAGAATGAACTGGTAAGATTAAAAGAGGTAAAGAATGAAAACGCTACTGATAATAATAAGCTGTTTTGCGCTTGCTACAGTCGGAACGGTTGTGGCAAAAAATATGAGCCCAGCTTCCAACCCTGAAAATTCTCCCGCAATGCAGGATGAAACAGGGCAAAGAGCAACATTTGCCGGCGGCTGTTTCTGGTGCATGGAGAAGCCCTTTGAACAACTCGACGGCGTAAGCGCAGTTGTTTCCGGTTATTCGGGCGGTACAACGGAAAATCCGAATTATAATGATTACATGCGCGGGGGGCACATTGAAGTAGTCCAGATCGTCTTTAATCCTGAAAAAGTCAGCTATCAAGAATTGCTTGATGTGTACTGGATGCAGGTAGACCCCACTGATCCGGGTGGGCAGTTTGTGGATCGTGGACATGCCTACAGTACGGCAATTTTCTTTCACAATGACGAGCAGCAGGGCCTTGCTATGGCGTCGAAGAAGGCTCTCGCCGAAAGTGGCTTGTTTGACAAGCCCATAGTTACGCCAATCCTCCCGGCAGTAGAATTCTATCCGGCGGAGGAGTACCATCAGGACTATTATAAAAAAAGCTCTCTCAAATACAAATATTACCGTTCACGGTCCGGTAGAGATTCCTTTTTGGATAAAGTATGGAAGGAGCAGAAAGAGGAAAAAACCATGAGCAGCAATGATTTGAAAAAAAGACTGACCCCGCTGCAGTATCAGGTTACTCAGGAAGATGGCACTGAACCGGCTTTTCGAAACGAATATTGGAATAATAAACGTGATGGAATCTATGTTGATGTGGTTTCCGGAGAGCCACTATTCAGCTCAACGGATAAGTATGATTCAAAAACCGGCTGGCCCAGTTTTACAAAGCCATTGATAAACAATAATATTAACGAGATAGAGGACAATTCGTTCTTTATGAAACGTATAGAGGTGCGCAGCTCTGAAGGCGACTCACATCTCGGACACCTCTTTAACGATGGTCCACAACCAACCGGGCTCAGGTACTGCATCAACTCCGCATCACTTCGGTTTATTCCTGTTGAAGAGCTTAAGCAGGATGGATATGACGAATATCTTGAATTGTTTTCCAGTAAGGTTGTTCAGCAGGGTTCCCAGTAAGTGACCGTCTTGAAAGAAAATTCTTTATTCTATTTCTTCAAACCGGAGAGGAGGATAACCGAGATGAGAAAAAGATACTGTATCAATATCATCCGCTGTTTACTCTTGCTGGGTATGCTGCTGTTTTTCATGGGCGGCACTATAATGGCAGCGACACAAACAAACAAAAGTTCCAAGACAAAGGAGAGCTCCATGGACATTGCCTATAAAACCGAATCTCATGCGATTCCACCAATTGATGCAACCGTATCAGCCAATTTTCAAACAGCGTCTTTCGGGCTGGGCTGATTTTGGGGAATCGAATCCCAGTTTGGGATAATCAAAGGCGTGATTCGTACTCGTGTCGGATATGCTGGCGGCGAAAAGGATTCACCGACCTACAGAAATATTGGAGATCACACAGAGACGGTACAGGTGGATTATGATCCTGAGCTCATCACCTATGACCAGCTGCTCGATATTTTCTGGAAAAGCCACAAGCCAACCGGGTGGACCGGGTCGCGGCAATACATGAAAGCAGTCTTTTTCCATAATGACCAGCAACGCGAGCTGGCAATGGCTTCCAAAACTGCCTTGGAGCAGAAAAACGGCAGCACCGTCAAGACCGAAGTAGTGCCGATTCGATCCTTTACCATGGCAGAAGATTACCACCAGAAGTTTACCCTGAAGAATCATAATGGCTTGAAAAATGAAATGTTGCTTATATATCCGCAGCATCAGGACTTTGTTTATTCCACCGCCGTTGCCCGCCTGAATGGGTATGCGGGGAGACATGGCACAAAAGAGCAGTTGATAAATGAAATCGAGAGTCTGGGATTGAGTTCTGAAGGGAAGAAAGTGTTGACCAATATGGTCGGAAAGTAGAGTCTTTGATTAATTGTTTGGCATATTACACAGAACCTGATATCAGCCATAACATGATCGGAATACTGAACATCGAACCCACGACTTGCAGGGAGGCAGTGGTGGCATACAAGTCCGCATCACCGCCCATTTGCCGCGCTAACACATAACCATTCATGGCGGTTGCAACTGAGGCCGATATTATTGAAATTTGGAGCGCCAGACCGCTCACCTGAAATATCATGCAGCTGATGAACACTAACAGTGGGAACAGGATCAATTTTGCAGTAAATCCAACCAGTACGGTGATTTTTGGTCTGACCATGGCCCTTAGGTGGAGGCCTGCTCCGACGGTTAAAAGACCAACTCCCAGCCCAGCTCGTCCAATGATGTCAAAGCTGACTACGAGCGGCTCATATATTGGCACTTGAGCCAGGTTGAGTGATAGACCAAACAATGCTCCCCAAATAATTGGAACCTTGAGAGTATTCATTACTGTTGCTGAAACGGTGGGTTTGGTGTCTGAACAGCAGAGTGTTAAAACGACAATGTTGACAACATTCAGAACGGGCAGGGTTACTGCCATTATCAAGGCAACGATCGCTAATCCTTGATCACCTGCAAAATTATTTGCTATCGCCAATGCGATAAAAGCGTTCCAACGTGTTGAGGTCTGAAAGATTGTGCTGAAAGATCTGCCGTTGACGCCCAGGAACTTTTTGAGCGGTTTCCTGAGCATCCAAATGATGAGCAGCTGCACTAAAACTGCGAGTAAATAACTCTTGATGATTGAGCCCAGACTGATCGTGCTGAAATCCATTTTGAGCAGGGAAAACATCACCAGTATCGGGAATAATAGCCAGTAGCTTAATAATTCTATACCCAGCCAGTTCTCTTTCGAGACAATTTTAAATTCGCGTAAGAAAAGTCCGACGGCAATGACTATTATTACAGGCAAAAGACTCTCAAAAACAATGACACTCAAAACAAATTCTCCACCCAAAGTTATTCTGACGGTGACCTCATCAACGCCTTTACTACTCAAACAGGAAAGTTACAACGTATTTTCCCCAACAATCTAGGTTGAACGAAACTGCAGGTTATTAAAGGCTTGAGCCGCCAATCTTGAGTTCACAGGATACTCAGCCAAGCCAATCAGATCGGGGATATTCATGAAGAATTGTCAAATGGTGTTTATTCTTAAATTGTTAAGATTGCAAAAGGAACGCTTTTAAGCATTGGAAGGTTGGGCGAGACGGTTCGGTAATGATTTCCGGTGGAAATCGTTCGGAAAGTATCTTGGATGATCGTAAGAAATAAGGGACAGATTTAATTTTTAGCTTTCTTCGGTCGGCCCCGCCCACGATTGAATATTTGTACTTCATGCTTCTTCTCTAATTGCATGCGGAATCTATCGCTACCCGTCAATTGGTTTCGCTGTATAGCTCCACGGATAAGTTGCAGCTCTTCATCAGGAATCGTCTCTGTCACATACTCTTTGTATGCTGACTGCCGCTCTTTCTGGGTATTACCTAAAGCTCTATAATTGGAATCAAGATCTAAGACCTTATCAACTATACCTTCAACCTTGCTATTATAGCCTGACCAAAGGTAATCTTTAGGATCATTTACCAACCCGGCACGTAATGGATTGAGTTCAATATAACGACAACAGGCGAGCAGATATTCCTTGCTCGAGATGATACTCGATTTAAAGCGACCTTCCCAAAGACTGCCGGAACGTTCCTCTAATTTATTGACATAGCGAGTCTGGCGTCCAGCTAATCGTTTCATCAACAGGGAGAGTGCTTCAGGGTTCTTTCCTGGGTTGACGATCAGGTGAACATGATTGGTCATAAGACAATAAGCGTAGACCTTACAGCCAAACTGCTTTTTAAACTCAATTAAATTTTCTCTGTAATATTGAAATTCTTCTTCAGAGGAAAACACAACCTGACGGTTATGTCCTCGCTGCATAATATGATGCGGGGTATTGGGTATTATTACTCTTGCTTTTCGTGACATACCTACTCAATATCTCATAGAGCCAGGCAAGGCAACAAATA
>CAZOWJ010000144.1:0-6382 GCA_964583415.1 uncultured Desulfocapsaceae bacterium | reverse complement strand
CGCCTCGTATTGCCTATTATCAGACAAACGAGGGTGCTTCTTACTTTGTATGCTCAGGTTGCCGGCACAAAGCTCAAGAAAGTCATTGTATGCTCCTCTGTCGAGTAGACCGGCTCCTCTAATACAAAAACAGAAACTCCCATAGCTCGTCTTTCATTTGACGCCTCGCCGCACACGGCTCCTCACATGAAATCACAGGTTTTACAAACATACTTTCTTGCTATGTGATGAAATTTTGTTGTCACAGGTACCCCGCTTCTGCGAACGGACTGTGTTATGTGTTAGAGATAGTGACAATCTTTTAAACTGGCTTTAATCTCTTGCACTTCATAAAATCCAAGTGTGGAGGTTAGAGGGATATCAAAACCAGATTATTGCACACATATCGATAATAATGTTTGAGGAAATACTATTTAAAAGATTGATATGGTGCCTCATCATCGGTCATACCAGATTTCAAGAAGAGTGAGGTCGTCATTTACCTCGGCCTCCCCCCTCCATTCCCCGATGACCTCAAGGAGCTCAAGGCCTCGGGGAGGCCCCTTTGCTGAATCGATACAGTCGATCAATCGATCATCACCAAACAATTCTCTAGTCTCATTCTCCGCCTCAATGACACCATCTGAAAAAAGCAGTAGAGAATCCCCAGAACCCAACCATAGTTCTGTTTTCTCATACTCTACGTCGTTAACGATACCCAGCGATACGCCTTTGAGAGGTGGTATCTGTTTGAAGACTCCGTCGGCAATCCACACCGGATTGGGATGGCCGGCCCGAACCAGTTCTATTTTACCTTCAATAGGCCAGAATCTCAGCAAAACAAGTGTGACGAAATAGCCCTCCTCTGAAGCGAGGTTATACATACCGGTATTGACCGCTTGGAGGAGGCTGTTGATATCCTGCTGCAAGAGAGCTTCGGTTCTGATTTTCATGGACAATGCTGCCATAATCAAGGCTGCAGGAACTCCTTTGCCAGACACATCAGCGACGTAGGCAATTATGCTGGTATCGGGAAGGGTAATCACATCATAGAAATCGCCTCCAACATAAGAAGCCGGATGCGATGCTGCCCAAATATGGACGCCTCCCCCCAAATTCGGCAACTCAGGCCAGAACAGTTTCTGAATTACTGAGGCGGTTTTTAGTTGATTTTTTAACTGGAACGACTGTTCAAGGACCGTATCATGCAGTTCTTTAATTCTCAGCATTGATTTGACCCGGGCCACCAGCGAACCATGATCAACGGGTTTGGTTAGATACTCGTCCCCTCCTGCTTCAAGTCCTGCAATGACATCCTTAGAATCTGTTTTAGCGGTTACCATGATGATCGGCATGAACGGCAGCTTTGGATCGTTCTTGATCCGCCGGCAAACCTCCAAGCCTCCCATTTTCGGCATCATTATATCGAGCAGAATAAGATCGGGATGATGGGTTTGTGCCATGGCCAACCCTTCTTCACCATCAGTCGCTGTGACGACTTGGTACTTGTTGGCGGTGAGCCGGACCTGCATAATCTCAAGGCTTGCCGGATTATCTTCTACAATGAGGATCAAAGGCTCTTTTCTCACCCGTTCCCCCCCGTCTCTCTTTGTGCTAGATAGTGCTCAATTTTTGCAAGGAGTTTACGCGGACTGAATGGCTTGGCAACATAATCGTCACATCCGGCAGTAAAAGCCTTCTGGTCGTCCCCGCTTAAGGCATAAGATGTGACTGCAATGATCGGAATGTTATTCAGATCTGGATCTGCTTTTATTCTTCTGGTAGCTTCATATCCGTCTATACCAGGAAGTTGTATATCCATCAAAATCAGATCGGGACGGTGGACTCCAGCCGATTCAACGCCGGCCAGACCGTCGGTGGCCTCAATTATCTTGTAGCCGTGACTGGTCAGCAAATCACGCAGAATACGTCGATTATCTTCCTGGTCTTCAATAACTAAAATCGATCTTGACATTTACCCACCTCGTTGCTGCTCGACCCGGATCGGTAGGGAAAAGTAAAAAGTCGAACCTTTGCTTATTTCAGAGGTCAACCAAATCTGGCCACCATGCATTTCAATGATTTTCTTAGAAATTGACAACCCAAGGCCGGTCCCCCCTTTTGTTTTCGTGCTCGATCCGTCAACTTGATGAAATTCTTTAAAAACGATTGTTAGATCTTCTTCAGAGATACCGGCCCCTGTATCGGATATGGAAACCAGAAATGATTGATTAGTAACTTCTGCCTCAACCAGTATCTCCCCCTCTTCGGTGAATTTTATTGCGTTTCCCAAGAGATTTAGAAGCACCTGGGCAAGGCGCTGATCATCACCCTTGCCAATTGGTAAATCCTCTGCAAGACTGAGCCTCATAGCCAATTTCTTTTCTGCTGCCAGAGCTTCAACAGAGGCAGAAACGGTTTGGATCAGCTCCACCATCGAATAATCGTTCAGGGAAAGCTTGAACTGCCCGGCCTCGATCTTGGAAAGATCGAGTACATCATTGATTAGGCTGAGTAGATGCCGGCCGTTTTTTTCCAGGCGTTTTAGCACGTCGTCGATTTGTTCCGGGACTTCTCCATAGATCCGGTCAAGAATTAACTCTGTATACCCGAGAATGGCATTAAGCGGAGTCCTCAGTTCATGACTCATGTTGGCTAGAAATTCTGACTTATGCTTATCGGCTCTGGCGAGCTGCCGTCCCTTCTCTTCAATCTCCTTGAATAGGCCTGCGTTGCGGATCGCAATAAGCGATTGAGCTGCAAAGGTCTGAAGAAGATTGACTCCCCGCTCGGGAAACATTCCTGCTTGCCTGCGCTGCACGACCAGGCCACCAAAAAGTTTATCCTCATGAAGCAGAGGTACCGCCAGCAAAGCTCGAAACCCCTCATCAATAACGCATTTCAACGGATAATCGGGAACCTCCTGTAAATCGGCGATCTGAACCATCTCTCCAGTCAAAGCTGCCTGCCCCATAGCACTTTGATCCCCCTTTTGCAGCCTGGTATGACGAAGTGCCTCAACAAATTCCCGACTTGCGCCATAGTCCATTCTTAAAATGAAGACCTGTTCTTCCTCATCATATCTGAACATGATCCCACAATCAGCCTCGGAGAACATTACTGCGTGTCGGACAATGCTTCCCAGCACCTTATCGAGATCAAGCGAAGATCCTACCACTTGGCTGACTTCGCCAAGTGCCTTCAATTCCTCAACCGACTGGGCCAATTCTTGGGTTCTATCATCGACCTTCTGCTCCAGGGTTCTGCTATATTCCTCAATCTTTTCTTTGCTTTTGTTAACCTCTACAAACAGGTTCTTAATCGACTCCCGCATTTCATCCAGGTGCATTGCCAGTTGACCAATTTCATCGTTACTCGCCTTATCGATTGGAGTGTCAAGGTTCCCGTGCGCAATTGATGAAGCAGACTCCTGTAATCTTGATAACGGGCCGGCGATATATTTTCTGGTTATGAGGAGAGATGTGATAGAGATAGAGAAGATGATGAAAGCAGTAAGTGATACAACCCTGATCAAGTTAAGGAAGAATTTGTGCTTGACGCTTTCACGCGACATGACCAATCTTATAGTCCCAACCTTATTGCCCTCGAAAAGTATATCAGTGCTTTTATCAATAAATTCGGATGAATCAGAGAAATATTCAACTCCCTCCTGCGAAAACCTATCGTCAATTTTTCTCGAAATAAGCTGATCACCCCATACCACTTCCGCATACACGATTGCCTGGTGTAGAAACAGGGCACCAACAAAATCATCAACGACAGTATTATCGAGATTCCACAACGGTGTTGGCAGACTGACAGAAGAGAGTTTCAGGGCATTGTCGAGTTGTTTTTCAAGATCGGCATTGACCTTCGCGCTATCAAGAATAATTGCCATAATGGCAAAAACCAGCAGCACCAGGGTAACAACACCAACAAAGGCGAAGCTGAAACGTCGGCTGACACTTGTAAATGAATAGTTATTCATCACATTTTTTTAATCGACTACGACTGCCCTTGCATAGACTGACGTATCTATTTTGACACCGAGCAACCCAGCAGTGGTTCGGTTGATCATCAGCATAACATTTTGAATCGGCTGAACGGGAATTTTTCCGAGAGTTTCCCCTTTCTGATGGCGATCCACAATGTTTGCCACCACTCTACCAAGTTGATAATAATCTCCTACCACACCCATCAATACGCCGTGTTCGATATAAGAACCCACGGAGCCAATACTTTTCAGCTTCGCTTTGCGTAACTGTGAGCCGATGTATTTAGCCTCTGAAACCAGATAACTGTCCGCCGACAGATATACGGCATCGACGAAATCAGGATTATCTATGAGCATTTGCAAATTTCTGGGCAGTGCATCCTGGACAGGAGGAGAACGAAAATCAATAATTTCAATACCGTTTGCATCACCGAATCTATGCAGCTCATTTCTAATAATCATCGAGTTTTTTTCCCGAGGGTTGAAGAAAAACCCGAGTCTTTTAAAACTAAGCAATTGCATAGTGATGTTGAGTTGTTCAGCAATCCCGATAGCGTCGCTTGCACCGCTGATATTACCACCAGGAGATGCGAGACTTTCTACAATACCTGCTCTTATCGGGTCCGTTACTATATTAAATAATTGGGGGATATTGCCGGCGATGACGATTTTTGCCCGCCTGGAGACCGTGGTGCCAAAGGTATAGATGTAGTCAAACGCATCGATATTCTTATTGATCGAATGCAAAAGAGTTCCGAGGTTTTTTTCACTCTGCTCACTATTAAAGATCGTGTAGTCGACAGAATAACCAAGCTCCTTTAATCCATCTTTGAAACCGGCTTCGGCACGTGTTTCGCCACGCCACAGCAGCATACCTATTCGCAATTGCTGCCCAGCGGCAGTTGCTAGACTGCTGAAAAGAACAAGAATAAGGAAAAAAGAAAGGAAAAGTCTGCACGCTATCTTCACGATGCAATCCCGGTTGGATGAACAGCGTTTTCAGAAGTCAGAAACTCCTGTTTCGTGCCACCTATTCAATATTGTATTTATGCCTGATTCTGTCTAATGCACCATCTTCACGCATAGAATCGAAGGCATCCTGCCATTGAGCCACAATATGATCCGATGTCTCTTTTGAAAAAGCGATTTTCAATTCACTCTTTTTTAAATGAGCGACTTCCTCAAACTCGTTTGGATCAACTCCTGCAAGTTGACAGACGGTTCTGAAACCTGGCTTTTTATAAGCCCAGAGATCAATGCGTCCCATTGCCAGTTTTTGTGCGTTCTTTTGTTCATCTGATACTGGTTCCAGGTTGGTAAATCCCTGCTTTTCCAGAAATTTTCCCCGCACATCATCTCTCAGTGTACCAATTCGACCAACGTTTTTGGCATCTTCCAAGCTGGAAATCGAAAAGGACGAGTCTTTCCGAGCAAGAAGAATGTCTCGCTTAGTGGCCAAAGGTCCCACCCACTTAAAAAGATCCTGACGATCTTCTGTGTATGTCATGCCAAATAGGACGACATTCTTCTTCTCCAGGGCCATTTGGTAGGCTCGGGCCCATGGATACACCTGGATTGGCTCCTGAGAACCGATACGTTTCTGGATTTCCTGTACGATCTCAACCGACGAGCCTACCAGTTTACCGTTTTCAAGGTAATTGAGCGGAGGCAGGTTTTCTGTTAAAATAGTCACTTCTTCAGCAGCCAAAGACTGACTGGCCAGCATACAGATCGAAGCGACAAACAGTAGAATCTTTCTCATAACCGCCTCCTCTCAACAGGTCTTCACACTAATCGATTCGTTCATCCTGCCATCGGATAATGATCCATCACCAGCAATAATTAGCTCCAGACAGCATAATGAGCTCAATTGAGACGTATTACCAAAGATTACGTTACCTGTTTTACTGATGTTATAAAGATAACGAAAAGTTAAGCATTTACAAAAAACTTTAACGACTTGCTGGCTGCAAGTCAACAAGTTCAACTGGTTTTAGGTTTAAATACTGCTAAAGATAGAAAGGATGGATTTATCAGAAGCGAGAAGATACGCTATTCCATGTGAGTTTACCGGTTCATACCGCGAACCTAAGGTTAATGTGGTTCCTGAAGGAAACAGGGGACAGACAACGGTTTAGGCTTGATGTCAATATGATTTTGTCAGTAGCAAGGTTAGGCGGTGTTGTATTTAAAGGAACTAAAATTTCTTCCTGTATCTCTTTAGTTTTCTACTAGTAAAACACTTTGAGCTTCCCAAGTAGTAGCTTCACAGGAATAGCCTAAATTTGCGACTTTGCTTAAATGGTAGGAGGCTAGTGATCGGATTGTAAATCTGACTCAATATTCTACAAATAAAAAAAAATGCCCTTCACTTGTAACTTAATGATGGCTCGGTCGTTTATGTTTAAA
>CAZOWJ010000143.1:0-6500 GCA_964583415.1 uncultured Desulfocapsaceae bacterium | reverse complement strand
TGCAAGTTGTCATGATCCTCATTCTCCTCGATTTGAGAAAAGATTCCCGGCAACCTACTCCGTACCGTTGAACTGACAGGGGTATTACATGAGTTCTATACAAGAAGACAGAGAGACAACTATCGCTGAGGATGTCCTTGAAAAAACGAGCAGCAGGCGTTCATTTATAAAAGGTCTATCTATAGCTGCAGCAGCCGGAAGTGCTGCCTTGGCCACTGGTTGTATTCCAAACGCCAATGCAACATCTTCTGAGCAGATGAAGCTGCAGTGGCAGGAGTTTTTCAAGAAGAATTACAGATTGATGAGCCAGGAGGAGAAGGAAGAGACTGTTGGCCGTCTTGAGCGACTTGCAAAGCTCAAAGATGATAGGTATTCCCAGATTGGAACTGAAGAGCCGGTAGAAAAAGTTCTCTACGGGTATGCTTTCAATATCACACGCTGTGAGGGGTTTATGGAGTGTGTGACCGCTTGCGTCAAAGAAAACAACCTTGATCGCAAGACCAATACCCAATACATCAGAATCTTCGAGATGGAACCGGGCAAACTTGACCCTAGCACCGGAGATGGAGGCTATTTTCATAAGGTGCCCGTTGACAATAAGTTTTATATGGGAACCCAGTGCTTTCATTGTGAGAATGCTCCATGCACCAAGGCCTGTCCAACAAGGGCGACCTGGAAGGAACCTGACGGTATTGTGGTCGTAGATTATGACTGGTGCATTGGCTGCCGCTACTGTCAGGCAGCATGTCCCTATTATGGTCGTCGATTTAACTGGGGAAAGCCAGAGATACCAGAGGAAGAGATTACCACCAAACAACATTATCTTGGCAATAGAATAAGGCCGAAAGGCAAGATGGAGAAGTGCACTTTTTGTATCCAGCGCACACGCAATGGTCGATTGCCAGCATGCGTTGAGGCCTGTCCGACTGGATCGCGGGTATTTGGCAATCTACTCGATCCGGACAGTGAGATCCGCTATGTCCTGAAGCATAAAAAGGTTTTCAGGATGAAAGATGAACTCGGTACGGAGCCAAAATTCTGGTATTTCATTGATTGATAGCAAGAGGACCTAAATGAGCACATTTTCAGAAAGAAATTTACGAACCTTCCTCACTGATGCTATTCGCTGGAACCTTAAAGGCAGTATCCGCTTCCAGATTTTCAGAATAATATTACTCGTGTTCATGGGGCTGGGAATCTATGCTTACAGCCATCAGGCAAAATACGGTCTTGCGGTAACAGGAATGAACGACATCGTCAGTTGGGGCTTTTACATTTCCAACTTTACGTTTCTGGTTGGAGTTGCTGCAGCGGCGGTTATGCTGATTTTACCTGCCTATATTTTTCATGATCCGGATTTCCATCGAGTGGTAATCATAGGAGAAGGTATCGCGGTTGGCGCATTGATAATGTGTCTGTCATTTATCATGGTTGATCTGGGGGGACCACTTCAGGCCTGGCATCTGATTCCAGGTATTGGAATCTTTAATTTTCCATCATCTATACTGGCATGGGATGTTCTCGTGATAAATGGCTACCTGTTGCTTAACGCGCTGGTTCCTGCCTATATTCTTTACAACCACTATAGAGGGAGAGAAGCAGACGAACGTATATACCGACCATTTGTCTTTCTCTCAATTTTCTGGGCGTTTTCAATTCACATGGTTACGGCTTTTTTATATCAGGGACTGCCGGCCCGACCATTCTGGAACAACCCCCTGATGGGACCACGGTTTCTGGCATCAGCTTTTGCAGCAGGCCCTGCGCTCATGGCACTTGTGCTGGCTATTATTCACACTGTTACAACATATAAAATTGACCGGTCCGTTTTTAATAAATTACGACTCATTATTGTCATATCAGCAATAATTAACCTCCTCATGCTCTTTTCCGAGATATTTAAAGAATTTTATTTTCCAACTCATCACTCAAGTTCCGCCATTTATCTGTTCTTTGGTATGGACGGCCATAATTCCCTGGTTCCGTGGATTTGGACTTCCGTTTGTGTGAATTTTCTTGCCACCCTAGTGCTGGCCTTTAATCCAGGGAAAAATAATCCCAAAGTGCTTTTGCCGGCATGTTTGTTTTTATTTGTGGCGATCTGGATGGAGAAGGGGATTGGTCTGATCGTACCGGGGCTGATTCCTTCACCGCTCGGGGAAGTTGTTGATTATCTGCCGACATGGGTGGAACTGTTTGTTACTCTCGGTATCCTGTCTCTCGGGATTACCGTGGTAACCTGGCTAATCAGGACCGCTTTGATAATCGAGGAGAGACATGAAATGGAAACAACGGATTAGCTGACGCTCTAAGACCAATGGTTAAAGAATCTTCGGGAAGTGGAATCTGTCGAGGATAATCGAATAATGCTCCTTTCTATAGAAATACCTTTATAAACATAAAGAAATTCAATCTGAATGGCTGGACTTAGCTCAGACAAATTAACTGATAGCCACTGAGAGTCTTGTTTCCCTTGCCTGGGTCGTGGCTATGGTGATGCTGCACCGGTGATTGTCTTTGTTATTGCCGGAGATGCACACCGCCTCATTATTTCGGTCGATGTTGCGGCCCAAAGCAATCTATATGTTTCCTCGGGTCGCACGATCATGTGAGAAAGCCAAGTCTTTCAAAGTGATAGACGTTTTTGGTCAATAGAACCAAGTCCTGGGGAGTCAGATGGGGAGAGGATCCCATTTTTAAGATGAAATAATCCTGAAAATGGATCATTTAAGAGATCCAGGTTGCCGTCCAGGTCAGCAAATTCAATATTGGCACGACTCAGCGCAAAATGAAGACCAGCTGATATTCCCAGAGCAGATTCATCCAGGCAACCGATCATAACTTCAATACCAGCTGCCTTTGCAACTGAATTGATATGTTGTGATTCAAGGATACCACCTACTTTCATAAGCTTAATATTGATCATGTCTATCAGGTCATTACTGGCCAGTCTGAATGCATCATTGAGGGTTTTGATGGACTCATCGGCCATTACCGGAACGGGTACTGCATGGGTAACACGACCAAGCCTCGCATCCTTTTTTTCACTGGTAGGCTGCTCAATTATTTCAAGGTTAGCGGACTGAACACTGTCAATGAATTCGACTGCCTGGGAAAAGCTGTAGCCTTGATTGGCATCGAATCGCAAGACAAAATCTCGACCAAATGTTTGCCTGAGTTTGAGTACTTTTTCAATATCTTCTTCCAGATTAAGGCCGCCTTTTAGCTTGATAATTGTAAACCCATTTAACAAGTGTTTTCTGGCCTGCTCGAGGGTTTCTTCAACAGACACAATACCTATGGTTATGCTGGTGGGAATTTCATGCCTGAATCCCCCAAGCATCTGATAGAGGGGTAACCCAGCCTGCCGCGCCATGATATCATAGAGCGCCATATCCACCATGGCCATGGCAGATGATGCCTGGGGAACACACTGTTTCATGGTATGTATAATCCTGGCAATCTGGAAGGGAGACTGACCAACCAGCATGTCAATAATCACTGAATCGATGGTGGTTATGACATTTTCCGGGGTCTCACCTGTTACTATCGCATCGGGAGCTGCACATCCCCAGCCGATAATGCCTGTGTCAGTTATCAATTTAAGGATTATGTTGGTTGCATGGGTAACCGTCTCGTAGGCAATTGTGTATGGAACGGTCAGTTCCATATCCAGCCTGAAGTGTTCTACCTCGTTGATTTTCATATTAATATCTATTCTGATATAGCTTGTCAAACGGTGTGTTTTTAATGGTCTCAACGAACTCTGTCAACTTCTCAATCATGATCTCCCACATCTTTTCACCTTTTTCCGCAGTACCGAGCTTGGCGTTTCCCATGACACCCGATTTTGATAGCCTTTTGGTGTGCACGAACCAGCTCACTCCTCCGTCTTTGCAGCCACTGCTTAGGATAGCATATTTGCTTGGATCAGTTTGTCTGGCACCAGGGGTTGTCTCTATTTCACTGAAACGACTGTTGCTGAACAGGAGTTTCGCCTGGGTATATCTGGATCGTTTTTCAGCTTTGAGAGAATTGTACGGCGGTTTGATAAAGTCATAGGAGTCTGTCTCACCGGAAAAACATTCAATCTGGTAACGTGCCTTGACCTTTTTGGGTTGAATTTCAATATCTGTGATGCTGAGTCTTTTCAGGACAACGAAGGAATCAAGAGATATCATTTACAATAGTTCCGCAGGAGCTTAACGAGTTCATCTGAACCATACTGGAGTACATCAAAGGCCGGCAGCCCTGTTTCTTCAGTAATTCTGGTGCAGGCCGGTCGTATTTCTTTTTTTTTCATGAATTCGTGGTTGAGGGTAACAGCAATTACCTTTTTCCCCGATATGGTTTCAATAGCACCTATCTGTTCAGGCAACGAGTGCAGACGGTATCCGGGGAAACCATCGTATTCAAGCCGTTTGGGAGCATGCTGGAGAATGACAAAATCAGGGCGACCAGCAGCAAGAATCTCAAAGCCACCCGGGTAGGCAGGGTTCATGAGGCTTCCCTGGCCTTCGATGAGAAGCATGTCAGGGGATTCATTTTTCCATGCCTCATAAACTGCATGTTCTATCTCACCAGAGACGAAATCATTGATACAGCTGTCCATGATCATTGAATATTTAGCACCCTGCATCCAGGCAGTCTGGCCTGTTCCCACCATTTCAGCCTTCAGGCCTGCCCGCCGTGCAGCATGGACAATGATCCAGGCGGTTGTGCGCTTGCCGATTGCAGAATCGGTTCCAAGTACGGCTACTTTCAGGCATTGAACCTCTTCAATCTTGCCGGTAAAAAAGTGCAATTCATCCCGCTCAGGAGTTCGCCGTATATCACGTATCCGGCAGCCGTGTTTTTCTGCTATTGCCATAAGATAACGGTCTTTATAGAGAAAATCATGCAGACCGCTGTCGATATTCAAGCCTGTTTCGAGGGCGGCACGAATCGTTTTTTTGGCCTCAGCAGGTAATCGTCCCCCATCGGGAGCCAGACCTATAACCAAGGTTTTGGGTCGCAGTTCAGCTGTAAGTGCTGCCATTGCATCTAAAAGGCTGGCAAAGATAGGGATTGAGTTTGGCCTTCCTTCGAGTACTTCCCCGGCATCCAGGCCCGCGTAAACATGATCGATAACACCAAGCACCGAATAACGTTCCGTAAAACGAACGAGACCGTGGGCGGTTTTTCCGTTTGGTGTGTTGAAAGCTCCGTCACAGTAAATCAGTGCCGCTCCATCGATTGTTTCTTTCATGATTTAATATTTCCCTGTTAATATGGCCACGTATCTGTCCTTTGCAAATTCTTTTTCTGAGTGCTGTTCCAGCATAGCAATAAGGCCGGCAGTTTAAGCCGGCAGAATTCGCTAGCCCTCCTTTTTATGAAGGAAGCGGCTCATATCCCGTATTTTTTTATCGCTGACGTGCCTGGCCTCGCCTTCAGTCTGCTGAAGGGTATAGAGCGCTTCGTTGCCGTCAAAGCTATGCCAGTTTATCAGCGGTTCGTTGAGAACAGTCTCCCGCACCTGACTGGGATTAATATCTCTACAGTGCTGGTGCTTGGCTTTAAAAGAAGTAATTATAGGATTCTTATTGGCAGCGGAACCTGCTATAAACATAGGAATCCGCGAAGTCTTCCCGCGTTTGTACAAACTCACAAAGCCGCGGTATACGCCGGCAAGCAGAGTACAGTTTGATACCGGTAAAGCAATACATTTCGGCGCATCATGCAGCTGTTCATAGATTTTGTGGGCAATCGAGGCATAGGTGGAAATTTGCAGTGGTGTGTTGGCTCCGCCGGGGTTTGCATCATACCATTCATTTTCACGAGCAAGTCTGCTTGATTCAATCACGGTATCCTCGTATGAACCTGGAAGGCAAACTATCTGGGTATTCAAATGTTCCATCTCCTTGATTCTCTCGGTGTGGTAACTCTCTGGAATATAAATTCTGCATTCCAGCCCAGCGAGAGATGCCGCTAGGGCCATGGGCACCGTAGTTTCCGATTGTTGCCAAGGATATAACATCATACTCCCTCCTGAAAGCATCGTGAACCTGGGCAAAGGCTATCCTGTCTTTCTGGGTACCTGATGGATTTTCCCCTTCATACTTGATATAGAGCTGGCGAACATTCAATACACGTTCAGGGTTACGGGCGCGATTTAGTGAGGTATCACCAATTTCGATGCTGATGCTGTCTTCAAAACATTCAATCCGATCGACCATTGATAGACTTCTGTCTTTAACATTTTCACTGAGGCTTTTTACTTCATTAGTAATTCTTATATTAGCGGATTTAACTCCGTCCAGCAGATTCATTACCATGGTATTGAGCACCATTGACTTGAATATATTTTTACTTTCAACCACCACTACTATCTCTCGGTGCTATTAGCAGATTATAAAAAAGAGCACAATCAGATAGTATGAGATTGCAAGCGTATTAGATAAATATTTTTTCGTTTTAAAGGGAAAACTCGCATGCAAATGTCGAGCAGCAATTTTCTG
>CAZOWJ010000142.1:0-6525 GCA_964583415.1 uncultured Desulfocapsaceae bacterium | reverse complement strand
CCGGTTGATCCAGACCCTGATCCGGTTGATTCGGGCACATCTGATCCTGATGACCCGGTAGAGGACGTGACAGATGAAGAGATCGTTGTAGCCGAAGAAACCGGCACAGAGGTGGTAGAGACCGATGCCTCCTCCGTCGATGACACATCAGATGATACCGGACCGGCAGTTGCAGATACAAAAGACAGTTCTGATAAAACAACACAATCAGATACATCAGAAACGAGCAGTGCTGCTACCGTTGCCCAGGACCCGGAAATCATCACGAAACGTGAAGATGGCGAAATCATGCCTGCTGATCTGCTCATGGCAAAGCAATCAGAGAGTAGCACAATCTCAGCCTCTGAACGAGATACTGGAGAGTTGCAGAAAGCGAGCCTGGATTCATCTTCAACCACCACGCTTTTGTTAAAAAGATATCTTGACCATATCAATTTCCTCGATGAAATGGAGTACTCCACAGCGATTAATCAGCTGCGTGATGCCCTGGATGAATTCAAGGGCGAGACGGAGAACGAAGAGCACTATTATAAAACAGTCATTGGTTCTGCAATTGCCGTTTCTACCGGTTTGTCTGTCGGTTATGTGGTCTGGTTGATTCGAGGTGGGATGCTGCTCAGTTCCATGCTGTTTTCAATGCCAGCCTGGCAGCTTGCCGATCCGTTACCATTGTTGGCCGGCCGCAGAAATAATGATGAAGAAGATGAAGAGACCCTGGAGACGATGATCAGGGATAGTGGCAAAAATAGTGATAAAGAAAGAAAGGACAATGACAAAGCTGAAGATGAAGCCGGAAGTTGATTTCAGTAAATGCGGGATACCTGTGAACAATTTGTTTTCGGTGAAATTATACTTGCCTGATGTTTTGTGCTACCCTTCAGTCAGGAGGGAAACACGTGAGTACTAAATTTCGGGTCGTCCTCGGTCTGGCGGGGATTACAATCAGTCTTATTATGCTGGCTACCTATTTCGGATTCATCCCGGATAGGGACGGCGCTGTGCGTTCGGGTCGAGCGAACCTGGCGGAGAGCATTGCCGTCCACAGTACGGTCATGGTTACCCAAAACCAGTTGAAAAAGCTCACCAATGATTTTCAATTAATTTCGGAAAGGAACGATGATCTCCTTTCCATTGGGCTGCGTCAGAAAGACGGGAGCTCCTTGTCTGCGACATCCGGCCATGTTCAAAACTGGCAGGCAATGGATGGTGAATTCTCAAAAGATTCCCAGGTGATGGTTCCCATCTACGATGGTAACAAGGAGTGGGGAATGATCGAGCTTCGGTTCAGTACGCTCAATGAACCGGGGATAATTGGATTCCTGTCCAGGCCGGCCACCCGGATGATGGTTTTTATGGGAGCCGGCTGTTTTTTGATTTTTTATTTCTATCTTGGAAAAGTGCTGAGTCTTCTTGATCCGTCAAAAGCGGTACCGGGCCGGGTGAGGGCAGCGCTTGATACCATGGCAGAGGGACTGCTGGTACTTGATAAAAAACAGCATATCGTCCTTGCCAACCTGGCCTTTGCCGAGATGCTGGGAAAGACTGCTGATGAACTGGTGGGGTTTAAAGCTGGAGACCTGCCCTGGCAGGATGCTACCGGTGAAAGGATTGAAAAAGAACAGCATCCCTGGGTGCGAGCGCTCCAGCAGGAAGTTGTCTTGAGAAACCAGACCCTGCAGCTCACCATGCCGGATGAAAAGAAGCTGATATTTAATACCAGCTGTTCGCCGGTGCTGGGCGATGGGAAAAAGCATGCCGGTGTACTTGTCAGCTTTGACGATATTACCCCCCTTGAAGAGAAAAAAATAGAGCTTCGTATTTCGAAAGAGGAGGCAGAATCTGCTAACCAGGCGAAAAGTGAATTTCTGGCCAATATGAGCCATGAAATTCGAACGCCGATGAACGCTATTCTTGGTTTTACCGAAATATTAAAACGAGGATATGTAAAAAATGAACATGACAGTCTCCGGTACCTCAATATCATAAATTCCAGTGGTAAGAATCTTCTCGACCTGATCAATGACATCCTCGATCTGTCAAAGGTTGAGTCAGGAAAGATTGAACTGGAGAAATCACGTATTGAACCGGATAAAATGGTCGGGGAAGTGTTGCAGATGAATGGTATGAAGGCCCAGGAAAAAGGTGTTGACTTGCAGTTTAAACCGCTTGGCCCACAACCACAGACAATAGAGACGGATCTGGCCCGACTGCGGCAGATCATCTTCAATCTTACCGGAAATGCAGTCAAATTCACCGATTCAGGTACTGTTACCGTGACCAGTCACCTGCAGGATGACCCGCCTGCCCCGCAGCTGATTATTCAGGTTGAGGACAGCGGTATCGGCATAGCAGAGGATAAGCTGGATCTGATTTTCGACCCGTTCGTGCAGGCAGATTCAATGACCACCAGACGGTTTGGCGGAACCGGTCTTGGACTTGCAATCAGCCGTAAATTTGCCAGGGCTCTGGGTGGAGATATTACTGTCACGAGTGAATTTGGCACGGGCAGTTGCTTTACCGTTACGATACCGACCGGCAGCCTTGAGGGTATATCACTGCTTGATCCGGAAACTGTAATGGCAAACCAGCATCACCAGGAGGTGGCGCAGCAGACACGATGGGAATTTCCGCAGGGGCGGGTGCTGGTTGTTGACGATGGAGCAGAGAATCGGGAGTTGGTACAATTTCTCCTTGAAGAGGCCGGTCTTCAGGTCGACCAGGCTGAGAATGGTCAAGTTGGTGTGGATATGGCTTTGGCTGCTGATTATGATGCAATTCTTATGGATGTACAGATGCCGGTGATGGATGGTTTTACCGCTACCAAACGTCTCCGGGACGAGGGCATGCTCAAACCTATTATTGCCATGACAGCAAACGCCATGAAAGGCTTTGAGCAGAAGTGCCTTGAAGGCGGTTATTCAGCCTATTTGTCAAAACCGATAGAAGTTGATGGATTCATGAATTACATGGCTGAACTGTTGGGTGGAAAACTGATTGTTCTGGACGAGGTGCAGGACCCGGAAGAAGATCTGCAACAGCTACCCACCATGATCGAATCACCTCCTATCGTTTCCAAACTGCCTCTGCAGAATGAAAAATACAGGGACCTTGTCGTCCGATTTGTCAAACGGCTCAATGATCAATTGCAGGCAATGGATAAAGCAGCAGATTCAGCAAACATGTCAGAATTGGCTGATCTTGCCCATTGGCTGAAAGGTGCCGGTGGTACCGTTGGCTTCGATGAATTTACCAAGCCTGCCACTCAACTGGAGGTATCGGCACGGGCTGGTACCAGCCAGGAGGTTACTTCCTGCCTCACAACCGTGCATAATCTTGTAGAAAGAATACTTGTCCCGGAGGCGGATGCCGATACCAAGAATAGTGAGAATAATACGGTATTAAAAGCTGCACCTGAGGTCATCAAGAGCGCTGAACAACCGTCTTCACAAGCTGATACGGAGCCGATCGTTTCACGGCTTGCCGTAGAAAAGAAATATCATCGACTGATTATCATGTTTGTGGCTAAGCTCAAGGAGCAGATGGAGCTCATGCATCATTTGCTTGCAAAGGAGAATATGCAGGAGCTTGGCAACTTAGCCCACTGGCTGAAGGGCGCCGGCGGGACGGTCGGTTTTAGTGACTTTACCAAACCGGCAGCTCAACTTGAAACCTGTGCAAAGGACGGTGACAAAAATGGAGCTGCAGATTTCATTGCACTCCTGCAGGGCATAACGGATAGAATTGTCCTACAGGGGATCGATTCTGATGAGCAGATTGCTGAAACAACTGAAAAATCTAAAAACAGCGCTGATGTCAAGGGAGATGTCGAGCATTCTTCTTCCCCTGCTGTTAACGGTCCCATTGTCTCCCGGCTTGCCGGCCAAAAGAAATTCCACCATTTAATTCTGATGTTTGGGGATAAGCTCAAACAACAGATAGGAGTAATGGAAACAGCTTGGGAAAACAAAGATATGGAAGAGCTGGAAACTTTTGCCCACTGGTTGAAGGGCGCTGCAGGCACCTTGGGCTTTGATGACTTTACCGAACCGGCAACACGTCTTGAAAAGTACACCGTTTCGGTGATGACGGAGCAGGTTGGCCAGAGCGTTGAACATATACGATGCCTCGCGGAAGCGGTGATTCTTCCGGAACAGGAAGAAGGCTCTCCTGCAGAACCAGTGTTAACAGACGATCAACAGGTAGTTGATTCCGATCTCTTTGCCTTCTCTGGTGAAGAAGAAATGGATCCTGACGGGAGCTACTTTGAACACATTGAAACACGATATACTGACAAGCTGCGTGCAGATCAAATCCAATAAAGGCTAGGTAATGAAAGGACAAAATACTTCATTGAAAGATGCAACCATCATGATGATCGATGACGAGATTATCACCATGGAGATTGTTAAGACCTTCCTTGAGGAGGAAGGTTATAGTGATTTCTATCTGGAAGATCAGTCATCACATGCTATCGAAAGTCTTGAAAAGGTAATGCCGGATATGCTGCTGCTCGACCTGGTAATGCCTGAATTATCAGGTTTTGAGGTGCTGAAACAGGTCCGGGAACACCCGAAATTTAAACATTTGCCTGTTATTATTCTCACCTCTTCGACTGATACATCTAATAAACTCAGGGCGCTTGATCTTGGTGCAACTGATTTCCTTGCTAAGCCGGTGGACCAGAGTGAGTTGCGCCTGCGGGTAAGAAACACACTCGCAGCCAAAGCCTATACTGACCAACTTGCCTTTTATGATCCTTTGACGAAGCTACCTAACAGGTTGCTGTTTCAGGAAAATTTCGAGTGGGCAATTACTAAGGCTGCGCGTTACGGTGGACAGATGGCTCTGCTCAATATTGCCCTTGATGATTTTGGCCGAATCAATGCCTCAATCGGTCTTGACGGTGGTGACAAGGTTCTCGTTGAAACTGCTCGAAGAATTGAGAAATCCATTAGAAGAACTGATATTATCGGTACTTCAACAATGGGTGAGTCTCTTTCCCTGAACCTTTTCCGTACTGAAGGAGGTGCATTTCTTCTGGTATTGGAACGACTTGAAGTTTCTGCAACAACTGCGACTATTGCCAGGAGAATCCTGGAGGCGATCAGGCAACCAGTGAATGTAACGGGAACAGACATTTATCTCACCGCAAGTATCGGGATCGCAACCTTTCCACAGGAGGGCAGGGACAGTTCGACACTTCAGAGACTGGCTAATAATGCCCGGGAATTTGTCAAAAAAAGCGGGGGTAATTCTTTCCAGTTTTCTTCGTATGAAATCAACTCGGTATACGAAAGAAGACTCACCATGGAAGGAAGCTTACGCAAAGCACTGAAGAAAAAAGAGCTTCTTCTTCACTATCAACCGAAGGTTGCAACCAGATCAGGGAGAATCCAGGGTGTAGAAGCGTTAGTGCGCTGGCAGAAGGAAGACGGCGAACTTATACCACCCAATGACTTTATCCCCCTTGCTGAAGAAACCGGGCTGATTGTGCCGATAGGCGCCTGGGTTCTCCAGGAAGCCTGCCGGCAGCTCCTGGCCTGGCAGCGCGCAGGCGGCCTTGAAATTGAAATGAGTGTCAATCTGTCTGCCAGGCAATTTGCAGATAAAAATTTTTACTCGATCACTAAACGTATCATTCAGAACAGCGGTATTAATCCCGAGATGCTGACCCTCGAGTTTACTGAAACGCTGTTAATGGAGAATATCGACGCTAAAATTAAGCAATTGGTTGAACTGCGCAAGCTTGGCATCAAACTGTCAATTGATGATTTTGGTACCGGTTTTTCATCGCTTAGCTACCTGAGCAAGCTGCCTGTAAATGAGCTTAAAATCGATCGCTCGTTTATCATGTCGGTACCGGAAAAAAAGAACAGCAAAGCTATTGTCTCATCGGTAATATTTCTTGCCCGGCAGCTTGGTTTAAGAACCATTGCAGAAGGTGTTGAAACAGAAGAGCAGCGCCGTTTTCTGGAAGAACAGAAGTGCCACCAGATCCAGGGGTTTTACTTTAGCCGGCCACTTCCTGCTGAAGAATTATTTGATAAATACCTCATTCTGAAAAATTAGTTTCCGGACCACACGAGTCTATACAAGGTTCCCATCAAGGAGACCCGTCTCGTGTGTTCCTGTCCGTTTTACCTCCGGTTTGCCCTGTAAATATATCAATGACAGGGTCCACCCTTAATTTCCCGTTATCGAAAACAATTTAGGCCACCAGCTCACTCGCCAATTTCGTAACTGTAATTCGAATTACAGCGAAACGTAGTTCCTGTTACAGTTACTTCTATTGATGGTGCTTCAGGATCGATTCTGAATAGTTAACTGCCTGATATTAGGTCTCAAAGAGTGTTCTCGTTTGGGAATGATTATTGCAATGACTAAAAAGCCTTCGTACGACTTTTGTCCTTTTAGATGGTGGAACAGGATGGCTATAAAATCGTTTCTACCCCTGAGAATTGCATCGTCGGGAGTGAAATTTAAAAATAGATAATGAGCGTATCTCGAAAAAAACATAACAGCTTG
>CAZOWJ010000141.1:0-6544 GCA_964583415.1 uncultured Desulfocapsaceae bacterium | reverse complement strand
CTGGTCAGTTGGTTGGTCTTGATATAGTTCAGTATCTTGTCGGCAATGTGCTGATATCCTGCGTTGTTTGGGTGACCTTGGTCGAGGTAGAAGTCTGAAAAATGCGGCAGGAAATCATCGAACAGGCTGATCAGGTGACAGTTGGCTCTTGTGTCGGTAATCATTTTCAGTAGGGTGTTGTATCGTTGTATCGCCTCGTTTCTGTGGGTTTCATGGTGTGGGATCGTTTCGGCCATGATAACCATTCTGTCCTCGCACTGGTTAATCATCTGTAGATAATTTGCACTGTATTCGGCTTCCGAGACAACCTGCGATTCCCCGAATCTTTTACTCAGTCCTGTTTTTCTGCATATTTTTTTATACTTCTTGACGATGCTTCGTAATTGTTTGCGGAAAAAATGGTCCGGGTAATAAGGAATGTATGGGGCGTACCTGAATGTATAATATGCATCTGCCAGGCCAAACTGCAGAAAAATGCAGTCATAATCATCGGATAAATTATCGTTGAGTAGTGCCAACCCCTCTCTGGTCGTGGACATGGTGTATCCACTATTTTTCACCTTCACACCCAGTGACTTTGCCGTTTTTTCAGGATAGCTGTTCCCCAGGCATTGCTCTACACCGAGTGTAATGCAGTCTCCAACAGCAAGAATTCCTTTCATTATGCGATCCTGTCCTTTTTTGGTGTTCAATGTTGTAAATAGAGCAATTGTACCATATTTCCTGGATTTCAACACTTCAGGAGCTATTTAAAACCTTAGAAAATGGTTTATGTCCCACTATCGGTTTCAGCAGGATTCATACATTGCAGTAGTGCCCAGCTAGTGGTTGTTCAGCAAAAAAAACATGCTATCCGGGGTGTATTTAAACGAGTTCAATGTTATTGTTACCCCACGAAATAAGGAAGAGATAATTAATGGGAGCTGGTGGACTAGCTCGACCTGATACGTCAACACCTGGAAATACAAAAAAACTGAGGAGAGAGAAGAGATGCAGTGGCTGGTTGTGCTTGATTCAGTTGAGGGACTGAATCCAAAAACGGATACTTCACTTGCTCTGATTAATCAGGGGCGAAAAAGTGGATTGAGGGTTGATACCGCAACAATTGATAAATTGTTCTTTAGCAAACAGGCCTCTGTTATTGCTGAGGATGTGTCGGGAGCCGAACATCGCAGGAATTTATGCGATTATGATCTGATCCTGATGCGCAAGGAGCCGCCTTACGATCTCGCCTTTCACTATGCAACCCATCTGCTGTCGCTGTCAGGCACCCTGGTGGTCAATGCTCCATCGGCATTGCGCGATTTTAATGAAAAACTGATCACGCTGCCGTTTCATACCTATATGCCAGCCACATTGGTCAGTTCCAGCGTAGATCAAATCGCTCAGTTTTTCAGTGATCATGACGGAGGAGTTATTAAAGCACTTGACAGTTTTCAGGGAAAGTCTGTCCAGCGGCTGACAGTGTCGGATCGAGAACTGATTGAGCAATTTACCGCAGGAGGAACACAGCCGGTTATGGCCCAGGAATTTCTGGATGCCGTTTATGATGGCGACAAGCGTGTGCTGATGCTGGGGAAAGATTTTATTGGAGCATCACTGCGTCGTCCCAGAGAAGGGTACCATGCCAACTTTGCCATGAGTGATGCGCTGGCGACAACACTTACCCCCAGAGAGCAGCAGATTGTTGAGGAGTTGGGGCCGTGGATGGTGAAACGCGGTATTCATTTTGCAGGACTTGATTTCATCGGTGAAACGTTGACTGAAATTAATATTACTTGTCCCACCGGAATCATGCAGATCTCTGAGCTTGACGGGAGAGATCTGGCCCAGGAGATGGTTGATTACTTTGTCACGCTGTGTGGAGAAGATCACCAGGTAGATGTATGAAGGCACTGGCAATAGACAGTCTTTATAAACGATACAGCGGCGGTGTCCAGGCGCTTGACGATATCTCTTTTGGCGTCAGGGAAGGTGATTTCTTTGGTCTGCTCGGCCCGAACGGGGCTGGAAAGACAACCACAATCGGAATCATCACGTCACTGGTCACCAAAACCAGCGGTTCGGTGAAAATTTTCGGTATTGACATCGATATCGATTTTTCCGCGGCTAAACGACTGATTGGTGTTGTCCCGCAGGAGTATAATTTCTCAATTTTTGAAAAGGTTGAGGACATTGTCTGTCAGCAGGCTGGATATTATGGAATTCCCCGGCTTCAGGCACTTCAGAGTTGTGAGAAATATCTGCGTAAACTCGGTCTCTGGGAAAAAAGAAATGTTGCAGCCCGTGAACTTTCAGGGGGCATGAAGCGCCGCCTGATGATAGCCCGGGGGCTGGTGCATGAACCCCAGCTGCTGGTTCTTGACGAGCCGACAGCAGGAGTGGATGTTGAACTGCGAAGAGGGATGTGGGATTTTTTAGCGGAACTCAATAATTCGGGGAGGACGATAATTTTGACCACTCATTATCTTGAGGAGGCAGAACTACTCTGCAACCAGATCGGTATCATCGCCGGCGGCAAATTGATTGAAAATACCAGCAAACGGAACCTGCTGAGAAAACTTGATAAAGAGACCTTTGTACTGGATACCAGAGAACCCGTTGTTGAACTGAATGCCCTTGAACCCTTTGTCTTTTCTGTTGTCGATGACACCACCATTGAGGTGACATTTGGTAAAGAGGAATCACTCAATCATCTATTTGATCATCTCACCAGTCAGAATATTGTCATCGAGAGTATGAGGAACAAGAGCAACAGGCTCGAGGAATTGTTTCTGGAGTTGGTGGAGTGATGGAGCGAAACTTAATATCATTTGTCTGTATTGCCCGGAAGGAATCGACCCGTATTTTTCGTATCTGGGTTCAGACCCTGGTACCTCCTGTTATTACAATGACGCTCTATTTTATCATATTCGGACAGTTGATCGGCTCTCAGCTGCGGGATATTGGCGGTTATGACTATATGGCCTTTATTGCTCCGGGACTGATTATGATGTCAATAATTACCAATTCGTATACCAATACAGTATCAAGTTTTTTCAGTGCAAAATTTCAGCGTAATGTTGAAGAACTGCTGGTGAGTCCAACGCCTGATTATGTTATTGTTCTCGGTTACGTTTCCGGGGGGATGGTTCGCGGCCTCTGCGTTGGCCTGCTGGTGTCTGTGGTCAGTTTCTTTTTTACCGGAATTCCACTGTTTAATTTTGGCTATGTCATACTGTTTGCCGTTCTAACGAGTTTTGTTTTTTCGCTCGCCGGAATGATTAACGGCATCTTTGCCCGAAAGTTTGATGACATCTCTGTTATACCTACGTTTGTTATAACCCCGCTCACCTATTTTGGCGGCGTGTTTTACTCGATTTCCCTGCTGCCTGATTTCTGGCAGTCTTTATCCCGGGTAAACCCGATTATTTATATGATCGATGGCTTTCGTTATGGGTTTCTCGGAATTTCAGATATTCCCATTTTTACCGGGCTCGGTATGCTGCTCTTTTTCTCTGTGCTGCTGTTTTCAGTCAACCTCTACCTCCTGAAAAAAGGCATTGGAATTCGAGACTGAGGGGGAGTAAAAGATAACCAGAAAAATGAACAAGGTGCTACGTTGATTCAACTCTATTTGTGGGATAGCTGCCCATTCTGCAGGAAAGTAAGTATGGCTGTCGCCGAGCTTGATTTGGTCGAAGGAAAAGATTTCGAAATTATTTCCGCTGGCCCCGGTACTCCTGGTCGTTTAATTGTTGAGGAACAGGGGGGGAAAGCCATGGTGCCGTTTCTTATTGATGGTGAGACCTGTATGTATGAGAGCGACGAAATTATTGATTATCTCAGGCAAAAAAGCAGGATTGACTGAATATACCGCTGGTTAAGAGTTTCTACAGTGTCACTATACTGCACAGGATTGCTGCTGCGAGTAACTCCGCTTAGAGCTGGGCCTGCGGCTATTTTTTCGCAGAAAACTGATCATTCGTGGGTTTTTTCGGGCCCGGTAGGCGCAGTCCATAACGATAATATGAAATATTTCAATCAGTTCTTTTTCACTTGTGTTGATGAAACGATCTGACAGATGTTTCTCAATCATGGCCGTAAAAAATCTTAAAGCCGTCCCGCAGTCATTATTCCAAAAGCGTTTTTCAGCTGTTACTTGATTGGTATTATTGATTATTTCGTCAATTTCAAGCTGAATATCAGGAGATAAGCAGCTTTTTGCCCCATCGATAGCCGCACTCAGATCAGAAAACGATGTTCTATTAATCTGATAGCTGACCAATTCGGCAAATTTTCTGCTGCACATGGCCAAAGCTAGCTGGCGAATTGAAATTGATGCCATTTTCCCCCCTTAACCGGCTTCTCTTCACAACGTCTCCTGCCGCTCTCCTGATGGGAGAAATGGTGTCATTCTGTCCTGGCCAAAAACTGATACCAGTGCCAAAATGAGTTTGTGCAGATTTCTCCATAATTAAACGGCTGATTACACCCATGACATTGCAAGTATTATTCCTGATCCGGGAGATAATTATTGTATGATATTACGAGCTGTTAGCGACAGTAGAAGCAGTGGAGCAAGGATTTTTTCTAAATAGCTGGAAAAATAATTTTGGTTTTCCGGAAATTTTTATAAATTGAGAATGAGTTTTTCATTATCCAGGGTGCCGATAATGATCAGTTCATCACTCTTGTCTATTTCAGTATCCGGTGGAGGGCTGATCATCATTTCACTCGCTCTCTTGATGGCGATGATAGAGCAGCCTGTTTTTTCACGTATGGTACTGTTCATGATTGTTTTGCCGCCAAACTCAGTGCCGGCGGTGATGGAGAGTACCGAAAGTCCTTCAGCAAACAGTGAGATTCCATCCGGTTGGAGGATTTGATAAATCACCCCGGCTCCCAGTGATGCATAGGACATAACGAGATCTGCACCGGCCACATGCAGTTTCGGTACGTTGCGTTCAAGGATGGATCTGCTGATAATCTGTAAATCAGGACGGAGCTGACGACAATAAAAAGTCAGGTAAATATTCATCTCATCACTGTGTGTGGTGACGATAACTGATCGTGCCGACTCAATACCGGCAGCTTTCAGGGTGTTGATATCTGCGGCGTCCCCGATAATAAAGTTTTCCTTATCGCCCCTCTCTGCATTGACGGTTCGCTTTTCAACGATTCGGTAGCTGACACCATGCTGGGTAAGTGTCTCAGCAGCAGCATGGCCGACGCGACCGCCGCCCAGAATGACGACCTGCACCTCGTCCTCTCTGTGCATATTTTTTACTGTATACTGCTTGTCAAAATCAGCCAGCTGTCGAGAAGAACCGGCAAGCATAAGAATGGATTTAGGGGTGATAACTGCATGTGGAGAGGACGCTATAAACTTCCCTTCTTCCATGATACCGATGACCGTTACACCTGTTGACTTCCTGATACCTGCTTCTATCAAGGACTTGCCCACCAGCTCCGTCTCAAGGGCGGACATTTCAGATATGAGAATATCGTTAAACCTGCCGATGATGTTCGTGGTCATCCCCACGCCGATGGTTCTCCTGCTCAATGATTCCCCGAGCATTTTCATGAATTGGAACACATGGATGTTCCCGGAAAACTCAAGTATATCGATTGAGTGATCATGGTCTGCATTGGTTATGATCGGTACATCCCGGTTAACTTCACGTATGGTAAATGACAGATTGGTATTGGTCAGGTCGTCATTGGTGATAACGGCAAGCGCGGCGTTCTCAATCCTGAGCTGCTTATACGTTGAAGGTCGGTCAGGCTCTCCGACTACAACCACGAACCCCTGATCGATGAGTTCATTTGCCTGACTGAGGTCAGCGGTGACAATGACATAGGGGATACCCTGTTTCACCAGCCGTTCGATGAGCCTGGTGGTGATCGGGTCAAAACTGGTGATAATGACATGGTCCTTAAAATCTTCCGGCAGTTCGCGGGGCGTTCGCGCTTTTTCCTGGGCGTCCAGCCAGGGGGCATAAAAAAACTGAATAAAGGTGAACGGCAGAAGTATCAGCAGGAAGAGGACGCCGGACAATAGAACAACAATGGTAAAGAGCAGTCCGAGGTCAGTATGAAAGGTAATATCTCCAAAACCAAGCGTCGACATCACCGTCATGGTCCAGTAGAATCCGGTTATCCAGCTGAAATAACGACCCTCGTGGGTCATCAGAACATGAAAAAGAACCGAATAGAGACAGATAATAAGAGCCAGGAAAGCAAAAAACTTCCAGAGCATACCGAAGTTTCGTCTGGTGGTCTTATTCTGCAGGAAGTAGATCAGTTGAGAGGGGAGGGTTTTCATAGAGATGAAGGTACCGTTAGGTTAAAAATCATTTAAAGATGTCAGACTGACCGGTTACAACCGGAAATGCTGTTTAATTATCTGTTTTAGATGGCCTTTTACCTTTTTTAAGTGATAGGACTATACCATAATGAATTGAAAATTCGAACTCTGTCTTGAGTATTGTCAACCATTATGTTCTTTATAAGATAAGCACCAGCAGGAAGGGACAGTTTCGATATAGATTATATTTGTTTA
>CAZOWJ010000140.1:0-6676 GCA_964583415.1 uncultured Desulfocapsaceae bacterium | reverse complement strand
CCATTCCCCTGTTTTTTCTCCATCAGCCTGCGACCGTTCTGCTGTCCGTACATTCTTGCCTGCTGGAGTTGAGCCGTTGTATGGCCAAAGTGGGGATAATAATTACTGAAAAATTTCATTTTTTCCGGAGTGTACCCTGAAGACTTCAGGAAGACACCGATTGTACTCCAGGGCTCGGAAACAGGATGACTGAAGACCAGGCTTTCCTGGAGCCTGGCACCGAGACTGACCAGTTGCTTTCGCAGAAAAAAGTCGTGGAGGCGATAAAAACCGCGGCATGAAATGAGGGGCAGGACCAGCCGCCCTGCAAGCAAAGCGTGCCCATCCCTGTCAAACAGACTCAGTACAGGACCACTGGGGTTATATGACCAGGTCGGACCTGAGAGTACAATCAGGTCGTATGATTCGAAGCATCTCGAATGCAGCTCGGTTATCGGAATACGAAAGCGCAAGAATGTAGTAAGCATCATTTTCAGCGTCTGTGCGACATTTTTAAATGGAAAAGTAATTTTCCCACACGCTTTCAGTTGCTCTATTGTTACGGAGACGCCTTCATCTTTCAGTCCTGCTGCAAACAGGTTAATAAGTCCGCGACTTTGCCCACTGAGACTATAGAAAATGATGAGTACTTTTGGTGTTGTCTGCTCTTGGCTCACGATTCTCTATACCGTAATCTCGTGCCTTTCGATGATAAAGGGGCTGTCGTCTTTGAGTTAAATAATTGTTTCTTCAGAACTATTAGGAATAACATCTAAAGAAATAGGTACCATTTTATTTAATGGAGAACAAGTTATTATGAAAGGAGGGTATCAGAAATGTTTCAGCAGCAGGATACCTGCGTCAGGTTGGTCTGATGAACAGATATAAGCCTTATGTTTCGATCAGGAAATAAGTTGTTGTGGATTGGCGGGGGAGCTGGAGAAATTTTATCAGGTTATGCAGGCAACTTTGTCGTCATTAATGGTAATTATATAAGATAGGGTTCACAGGAAAAACATAGCTGCCGGAGTTTTGCAGTTAACCGGGCAGCTATGTTTTTATTTTTCATTATTCGTCGTATTTCCAGAACGCATCTTTTTCAGCACCACAGAGAGGACATACCCAATCGGCAGGTACGTCTTCCCAGGCTGTATCCGGGTCTACTCCGTTTGCGTAATCACCTTCTGCAGGATCATAAACATACCCACAAGGGCATTCCCATTTCTGCATAACTTCCTCCATTATTATAGTTTTTGGTTAAACTAATGATAATCATTCTCTGTTAGGAACGATTATACTAAAAAAAAATCCATGTCAACAAATACCTATTTTTGGGCAGAAAAAATGAGTATAAAAGCATCTATAATTAATGACTAATTCGATTTCATCTTGTTTTTTTTGGCGAGGGTTCTGCAGCTGCTGAGATAATCTTTTTTGCCGGTATCAGTGCAGTTGCTGTGGCTGATACAATATTTCCGGCGACACCGGGTCCATCACCAGCCATATACAAACCTCTGATGGCGGTTTCCAGATTATTATCTGTATCGACCTGGGTTGCAAAGAACTTGATTTCTGGCGCATAGAGCAGGGTTTCATCATTTGCAACACCTGGGATAACCTCATTAAGTTGCTCAAGGCCGTCTACCAGGTTTGTCAGAATTCGTTCAGGAAGAGCCATGGCGATATCGCCGCAGGTTACGTTTTTAAGTGTCGGGTCTATATAGCTGTTTCGTACTCTATTCCAGGTTGAGCGTCTGCCTCTTTTCAAATCGCCATATCGTTGCAGTGTCGGTTTGCCGCCGCCTATCAGTGTTGCCAGTTTACCGATTGATTCACCGTAGGCCTGATTGTCTTCAACCGGGTCGGTGAGAACGACTTTGGAGAGAAAGGCAAAATTGGTATTATTGCTTTTCCGGTCCATGTAGGCATGACCGTTCACGCAGATGAAGTTCTGATAATTTTCAAGTGCCACGAAACCGCCAAAGTTTGTACAGAAGGTACGGGTCTGGTCATCGTAGCGATTGGTTCTGACAAAGAAGGTCGGATCATATATGACAGAACAGATATCCTGCATGATCTCATTGTGCACCTCGACCCTGACCCCAACTTCAATACCTCGCTGTGATACTTCTATACCATTCCTTCTTGCCAGTGTTCCAATCCATTCGGCTCCAACCCGTCCCGGAGCCATAATGATATTCTTGCTGTAATATTTTCCGCGATTGGTTTTTAACCCAACAACGCCGCCTTTTTCAACGATAATATCACTTACTTCTTCAGAATGATGAAAGACAACGCCCTTATCCTTGATATAATCTGCCATGGCAGCGATATGATTGGGGAGATTGTCACTGCCAAGGTGTTTCTGCTTAATGATGAGAAGATCGATTCCACACTTACGAGCTTCTTTCCTGATTTGGTAAGCCTGATCGAGATCGGTTGGAAATACCTTACCATCCATGCCAAAGCGATTAAAAATCACCTCAGTCTCGTCGATGAGCGCTCTGGCATCGGATTCTGCCATAAACTGGGTGAGATCGGTTTTACCGAGTTTATGGATAAAGTTCAGCTTTCCGTCAGAGAACAGGCCCGCACCGCCTATACCGCAGAGGATATTGCATGGTTTACACTTGATGCATCCTTTATCCTTAATCGGGCATTTCCGTTTCAGACTTTCCTTACCTTTATCAATCACCAGTACGTCAAGGTTAGAATGTTCTGCAAGATAATAAGCACCGAAGAGTCCGGCCGGCCCACCACCAACGATAATAACGTCAAAGGTTTTCTTTTTAATTTTAGGGGGCATGTTCCAATATTCCTGTTCAACATCAAAATTTTCTTCTTACTCGATCCTTTTGTAATTCAAGAAAAGAACAGAAGACTCCCCGGGACAGTTTCCTCCCGGGGAGTGAAGCGTAGGTATGCTAAAGATAATCCTGCATGGTTAAGGTCATTGCTTTTCGGTTGTCTCCTCTGGCGTGGGGATATGTAAACCAAACCCCATCCGAACCTTGTTTTCAATTTCCCCGAGCATTTCAGGGTGATCGCTGAGAAATTGTTTGGCATTCTCACGTCCCTGACCAATTCGTTCGTCAAGGTAGCTGTACCAGGAGCCGCTTTTGTCTACAATATCCTGTTCCACAGCAAGGTCGAGAATATCTCCTTCTACTGAGATCCCTTCTCCATAGATAATATCGAATTCACAGATTTTAAATGGTGGAGCAACCTTGTTTTTTACAACTTTAACTTTTGTTCTGTTACCAATTACTTCCTGGCCATCTTTAATCTGGGCAAGTCTTCTGATATCAAGCCTGAGAGAAGAATAGAATTTCAAAGCGTTACCACCGGTTGTGGTCTCAGGATTGCCAAACATTACGCCGATCTTAATTCTGATCTGGTTAATAAAAACCAGAACGGTATTGGAGCGATTAAGGACACCCGTAAATTTCCGCATGGCCTGCGACATCAACCGGGCCTGAAGACCAACATGTGCGTCTCCCGCATTGCCGTCGATTTCTGCTCGTGGTACCAGGGCTGCAACAGAGTCAATGACGATAATATCAATGCCTCCTGAACGAATAAGTATCTCTGTGATATCAAGCGCCTGTTCGCCAAAATCGGGTTGTGAAACCAGAAGATTGTCGATATCAACGCCAAGCCGCCCAGCGTAAGTGGTGTCAAGCGCATGCTCTGCATCGATAAAGGCTGCGGTTCCGCCTAGTTTCTGGGCTTCCGCAATAACATGGAGTGCCAGCGTTGTTTTACCACTCGACTCCGGCCCGTATATTTCGGTGACTCTCCCTCGAGGAAAGCCTCCAACGCCCAAGGCGATGTCCAAACTCAGCGACCCGGTTGGAATAGCTGGAATTTTCTCAGCTTCCTGAGAGCCAAGGCGCATGATAGACCCTTTTCCGAACTGACGCTGGATCTGGTTCAGTGCATTATCAACACTGCTCGTTTTATTTTTGTCTGGTGCCGACATAAACTGCTCCTGTCATTTAATGGTTTAATTGAAATGATTTGGCGAATGAAGGTTAAGATATAAAAAGATGTGCAAGAAACATCAAGGACGATTGTTGAAAATTATTCATTGCAGAGCTCTTCTTTTAGCAGATAGAGCCGCAGATTGTTCAGCCCGGTATGGGCGGTCAGGGTTTGAACTCTTTGTCTGTTTCCGGCAAAACGATATCGCTCCACCGTGCAATTGTTTCTGTCACTGATTGCGATGAAGACCGTTCCAACGGGTTTTTCCTTTGTTCCTCCGGTAGGACCGGCGATTCCGGTAATGGACAGGCCGATGTCACTTGCTGTTTTCTCCCTGATACCGCAGGCCATTTCACGGGCAACCTCAGTGCTCACTGCTCCATGATGTTCAATCAGGGTTTTATTGACACCGAGAAAGTTACTCTTCAACTCGTTGGAATAGGTGACGGCTCCTCCTTTAAAATAGGCTGAACTGCCGGCAACGCTGGTGATTCGGTGGGAGAGCAGGCCTCCGCTGCAGGACTCTGCAACGGCAAGCTGCAGTTTTTTTCTGACCATTAAGGTACCGATGGTCGTTTCTAAATCATCGAGGTCCGTACCGTATATCGATGATCCCAGCGCTTTTTCTATGGCCAGGCAGGATTGCTCAAAAAATATATTTGAAGCTGCTTTATCTTCACCTCGAATCAGGATGCTTAAATGAACATCCGGAAATACCGGATAATACCCAACCATAACCCCATCTGGTATGTCCAGAGTCTTTATGATTCTATTAACCTCTGGTTCAGGAAGGCCAAATATTTTGTAGATTCGCTGGCAGGTACGTAAACGTGAACCGGCCTTCCAGGCGGCCAGTCTTGGCAGCACTGCATCGGACATCAAGTGCTGCATTTCAGATGGAACGCCCGGCAGGAAATAAATGGGAGTGTCTTCATGAATAAGCTGATAGCCCGCTGTTCGCGACTTTGGATCAAAAGCCTCAGCACCGCTTGGAAGCCACGCAAGTTTATCCAGCGGGTTATCCGGGGCAGCATTCTGCTTGTTAAGGTGAGACCTGATCCGGGCAAGCATTTCAAGATTTGGAATCGTCGGTCGATTCAACGCTTGTGATACTGCCTCATTGGTAAGATCATCGTCAGTCGAGCCAAGTCCACCGGTAACGATGATAAAATCGACTCGTCCGATCGCCCGTAATAATGCCTCCCCGATAAGTTCAGGGGTATCCCCGATAGTGCTCATCGCGTGAATGGTGTACCCGGCATCAAACAATTTCCGCGCTGCAAAACCACTGGTTGTGTTTAGAATTCTACCAGAGGTGAGCTCATCGCCAATCGCAATTATTTCGCCTTTCATGATTCATGAATGAGGTTTGCTTTTACTATTCCGTCCATCAGTTCACCCAACTCAACAGATACAATGCTGTTTTTCAGATTGTCTGCTCCGTCGACCAGAACCGGAACATAATTGTCTGTGAATCCTTTCAGCATGCCTGATCCATCCCGTTCGTTTTCAATAAGTACTGATCTCCTGGTACCGATATTGCCAGTATAAAAGGCAATACGATTTTTCTCACTTAAATTCCTTAAAATCGCTACCCGTTCTGATTTTTCCTGTTTTTTAACCTGGTCAGGGAAAGAAGCCGCTTTTGTTCCCGGTCTTTTAGAATAGGGGAAAACATGCAGATAGGTGAAGTGGATATCTTCTAGAAATGAGCGGGTGTTTCTAAAGTGCTCATTTGATTCTCCCGGAAATCCAGCGAGTACATCGATACCAATCGCAGCATCGGGCAGGCGAGCCCTGCACTCTTGAAGAATCGACAGGAATTGTTCTCGGGTATAGCGCCTGTTCATGCGTTTTAGAATGTCATTGTCCCCGCTTTGCAGTGGTATATGCAGATGTGGCATGAAATTGTCCATTTCACTCATCAGCGTTAACAATGCTGGACTGATTTCAAGGGGTTCAATTGATGATAATCTAAATCTGACATCCACCATTGTTGTACAGAGCAGCTCCATCAAGCTGCTGATATCACATGACTCGCTAAGATCCCTGCCGTACTGTCCGACATGAATACCGGTCACCACTATTTCCCGGTGGCCGGCAGCTTTATATTGGAGGGCTTGTTTTACTACTTCATTTTTGGGCAGGCTTCGGCTTTTCCCCCGGGTGTAGGGAACAATACAATAGCTGCAGAAACTGTTACAGCCATCCTGTATGCGAAGGTATGCCCTGGTGCGATGTGAGAACTGGCTGACCGGTAACTGACAAATCTCTTTGGTGTTGCTTTGCAGATCATCGGTGATGACGTCTTGTCTGCCATCTGTTTCAAGAATATGAGGGACAAGAATATCTTTCTGATCGTTGCCGATAATACAGAGACGATGAGAAGAGATTTCACTCATCTTCTTGATTTCTTCAGCTGCAAGCTGAGCATGGCAGCCGGTAACAACGATAGCAGCATTTTTATTGAGACGCGCTGCTTTTCGGATCAGCTGCCGCGACTGGCCGCTTGCTTTAGCGGTTACCGCACAGGTGTTAATGACGATAATATCAGCATTATCCATGGACTGGGTGAACGTATAGCCCTGATCTTCAAAACTGTTTTTTATGGATGCCGATTCAAACTGGTTAACCTTGCAGCCCATTGTGGTGATATATGCTTTTTTCATGGTGATTTATTCTTGATGAACTCGTAAAAAGGTCATTCGAAGCT
>CAZOWJ010000139.1:0-6698 GCA_964583415.1 uncultured Desulfocapsaceae bacterium | reverse complement strand
CACTGGGGTGCTTCTTGAATATGTAATCATCTTTGCTGGTGAGAAATCCGGGCTAGATGTCAGGGTTATCCGTGCGTTGTCAAGGCGATGATTGAAAGCAGCATGTATATCAGGAGCCAGATGCAGATAAACACAAGGAGTCGAGCGAACCAGCGATGTGACCTGAACAGCAGGACGAGAATCAGGAGAAAAAATCCAGGTATCAGTACCCCGGCGACAAGGGGTGGAAGATACCTGAGCAACTCCTGCAGTCCAAGGAAAAACCATGGACCGGTAATATAAAATCTGCCGAGTTCTTCAGGGTCGATCGGCGCGGCAATAAAGATACTGAAAGCCAGTACCAGGGCGATAAGTAGGGGATAGCTCGAAACTTCTACAGGATATCTGCGCAAATGATCCCATGCCAGTATCAGCAGCAGTATATCAAAGGATATAACGTGGTGCATATAAACTCGCTGCATGCCGTGATCGGTAATTGAGAACAGCAGGTCATTGAGAATCGATCCGGCAACAGGTATCGAAAGCAGAATGTTTTCAGCGATTATCCCGGCTGATGCACCGGTACTGTCGTTACGAAGGACATAACCGGTAAACAGAAGCAGCAGTATCGTTGGCAGGGTTAAGACGAGCAGTATTCTGCGATTGTGGCTATAGCTCTCCGTTTTATTAAAGGCAATAATATAATGAATAACAGCAAACAAAAAGAAAAACTGGCTTGAATAAAAATGTAGTGAGCGAAAGTATCTTCCGAAAGGAATCAGCAGATCCAGGGCCGTGGTTGAATAAAATGGTTCTGAAAGATCATATTGCAGACCAACGATAACCCCTGAAAATAAGGAGATATAAAGACAGATAAGACTCCAACCGCCCCATTGAGTATTGCCAATCAGTTGTGAGATCGGCCATTTTTTAAGATGTTCTAATGGGGTTGCCCAGTTCATTTGCATCCCATGATGTTTAGGTAGATACAATGAAAAATGGAGGGTCCGTGTTCTTTTCGACCTTATACGTCTTCAGCTCTGTTTTTGATGGCCCATTAATCACAAGACCAGTATTGGCAAACCTGCTCTGATGGCAGGGGCATTCGAGTATACCTTCTTCCTCCTTGTAATTTAACCGGCAGCCGAGATGGGTACACTTTCTGGAAACTGCCCAGATTTGTTCGTTTTCAGAGAAAATACAAAAATCATCTTTGACCAGAAATTTATCCTGCTTGAGCGGCTCTGTGACTTTTATGATGACGGGTTTGCGGGGCACCCGATGGCTGATGAATCGTATGAGAGGGTAGATCAACAAGAAACTGCCGAAGCTGAGGAGCAGCCGGCGACTAAACGCATGCTTTGGATTTATCTTATTATTCATTAACAGGTTGAATAAAAAATTACTTGCGATGATATTTCTCGATCATCATCTGGTGAACATGGGGTGGAACCATGTCTTCAACGTTACCACCATGCCGGGCTGCATCCTTAACAATAGATGAGCTGATGTAAATCCAGCGAAAGCCGGGCATCAGGAATACAGATTCAACGGATCGTTCAAGTTTCCGGTTCATCAGCGCCAGCTGAAATTCATAATCGAAATCTGAGACGGCCCTGAGTCCCCTTATGATTGCACGTGCTCCTCTTGTGGCCGCGTATTCAACCAGCAGGCCATCAACGGAATCAACTTCAATCCTGGAATTTCTGTCTTCAAAACATTTTTCAATCATGGATACTCTTTCCGGAAGGCTGAAGAGCGGCGCTTTTCCAGGATTGATGGCAATTGTAATAATGATCTTGTCAAAGAGACTCAGGCCGCGATCTATGATGTCAATATGCCCGTTGGTAATAGGATCAAAGGTTCCGGGGTATATGGCAAGTGATTTGCCGTTTAAAGGAGATGCAGGGTTCATAAGGTCTCTCAAGATTTTTAATGTGGTTATTGTTTATGGATAAAAAAATGAAAACAGGTATCTCCATAACATCGTTTCTTATCCAGGGACAGCAGGTCGAGATTAATATCCAGGTCTACGCCCTTTAAATCCTCTACTATTATTAATACCTTTTGTGAAAGAACAATACTCTTATCAAGAAGGATAAGGATTTTTTCTGTGAAACCTCTCCCGTATGGCGGGTCAGCGAATATCAGGTCAAACGGTTGAATGTCAGCAGAGATAACAGTGGGAAACGGCAGAGAGCGCCTGAGGTCATGCTGAATGACCGTACTGCGCTGCACACCGTTGGGGATCAAGGGAATATTTTTTTTAATCAGGGCGAGCGCCTGTTTGCTCATGTCAACAAAGGTTACTGACTCCGCCCCTCGACTGAGGGCTTCACAGCCGAGCGCCCCTGTTCCCGCAAAAAGGTCGAGGACACGACTCTCTATGATCTGGGAACCCAAAATTGAAAAGAGCGCCTCGCGAGCACGATCTGAGGTTGGTCTAATCTCTTTTGTCTGGCCAGCAGGGGTAAATAGTTTTCGACCCTTAGCGAGGCCACTGATTATTCTCATCTTTGTCAGATTCAGTGGGTAGAAGAGTAAGGATGCACGCAAATGTATACGAACCATCTCGTCTGTTGCAATCATAAAGCCAATCCAGACATCCTATACCCTTGTTTCTGCAGGCTGAATAACCATATTATTCCACAATACATATAGACGCGGTTATAAAAGCAAAAGAGATATTTGTCGTTTAACCAAGGTGTGCGAGGATGGTCTCTCCGGCTGTCACTTTTTGTCCAGGGCGGATCATTACCCGGGATTCTTTGGGAAGATAGATATCCACCCTTGAGCCAAAGCGGATCAGGCCATAACGTCGTCCTTGAATAACCGTGTCTGCGGGCTCCAGCCAGCAGACGATACGGCGAGCGATCAAACCCGCTATCTGGACAAAGGTTATCTCCCTGTTGTTACGGTCCGTCACCGTTACCGCACAATATTCATTTTTCAAATGGGCCTGCTCATTATTAGCAGCCAAAAATACACCGGGCACATGCACAACCCTTCCGACAATACCGGAAACAGGGGTGCGGTTGACGTGCACGTTGAAGACATTCATAAAAATGGAAATCTTTAAGAGTTCATCATCTGAAAACCGAATATCTTTAACCAGTTCTGATACAATTATCTTGCCGTCGGCAGGTGACAGGATGTTATCATCTCCTTCCGGTATGATCCTCTCAGGATCTCTGAAAAACATCAGGATAAAAGTAGTTACCACAAGCAAAACCAGGGTAAGGACAGGATAACCGAGGATAGCACTGATAATTGTGATAAAAACGGAGAAACTGATGAAAGGATATCCCTCTTTGGCCACGGGTACTTTTGGTTCTAGCATATGAGCAAGTCCATTATCTGTTTTTGCCGGCACGGCTGATGGCGATGGTTCCGGTACGGATGATCTCCTTAATGCCGATTGGCCTGAGGATGTCAATTGCCGCTTGAATCTTGGATGTTGATCCGGTTACTTCCACGGCATAACTTTTGGGACTGACATCAACAACCTTTCCTCTAAAGATATCAATAACCCGGAGTACCTCGGCACGGGTGTGCGCTTCAGCCTTGACTCGAATCAAAACCATTTCACGTTCCACAAAGTCTCCATCACTGATTTGAGATACCTTGATGATGTCTATGAGCTTGTGCAGTTGTTTGGTGATCTGTTCAATGATATTCTCGTCACCGTCAGTTACCACAGTCAGACAGGAAACATTTTCATCGAGGGTTTCTGCTACACAGAGACTTTTTATGTTGAAGCCTCGGCCGCTGAACAGCCCGGTCACTCTGGACAGTACGCCGGGTTTATTCTGAAGTAATACGGATAGTGTGTGTTTCATACGATCCTCGTCTTAGAGAAATAGCAGTTCTACACCAGAAGCATCTCTGTTGTTGATTTACCTGCCGGCACCATTGGAAACACCCCTTCTTCCCGGGAAATTTTAAAATCCATAACAACCGTGTTATCTGCTGCCAGGGCCTCTTTTATGACGTCTTCCACCTCACTCTTTTTTGTGGCACGCAGCCCGACGGCACCGTATGCTTCTGCCAGTTTGACAAAATCGGGGGCAATATCCATTGTCGTTGAGGCATATCGCTTGTCATAAAACAGCTCCTGCCACTGGCGCACCATACCGAGAAACTGATTGTTAAGGATAGCAATCTTTACCGGAGTATTATATTGACGTGCTGTGGCGAGTTCCTGAATGTTCATCTGAATTGAACCATCACCGGCAATATCGATAACGGTTTTTTCGGGCATGGCCATTTTTGCGCCGATTGCAGCAGGAAATCCGTAGCCCATGGTCCCGAGTCCGCCGGATGTGAGGAAATGGCGTGGATAATTATATCGATAAAACTGTGCCGCCCACATTTGATGCTGGCCAACTTCTGTTGTGATAATCGCATCGCCATTGGTCAGGCGATCCAGCATTTCCACGACATATTGTGGTTTGATGATATCGTTGCCTTCATCATTGTAGGCAAGTGGATGCATTTCCATCCACGTTTTGATCTGATTAAACCACTCTTGATGCTGACTCTTTTCATGATTTGCAGAGACTCCCGGTTCACTGTCAAACCAGGAGGTCATAGCCTTGAGTGCGAGTTTGCAATCTGAAACAATCGGTACGTCGACCTTTACATTTTTACTGATTGAGGTCGGATCGATGTCGATATGAATAATCTGGGCGTTTGGGGCAAAGGTGTCGAGTGTTCCGGTGACCCGGTCATCAAATCGGGCTCCAACCGAAATCAACAGATCACACTGGGACACTGCCATATTGGCAGTATAGGTGCCATGCATTCCCAGCATGCCCATCGACAATTCATGTGATCCGGGAAAGGAGCCTAGGCCCATCAATGTCATGGTCACCGGGATATCCAGTTTAAGGGCGAGAGCCCGCAGTTCTTCCGATGCATTTGACAGGGTTACCCCGCCACCCACGTACAGTACCGGCTTGCGAGCCTTCATGATCAAGCGGCAGGCCTTATCGACCTGAACTGGGTGAGGATCATAGTTCGGCTGGTAATTCTGCATTTTAATTGCTTTCTTTTCTGCAAAAGGGACCGGGCTTTTGATCAGATCTTTGGGCAGGTCAACGAGCACCGGTCCGGGGCGGCCTGTTCGTGCTATATGAAAGGCTTCCCGAATAACCTGTACAAGTTCTTCCTTCTTGTTAACCAGGAAATTATGTTTGGTACATGGTCTGGTGATTCCGACAATATCAACTTCCTGGAAGGCATCATTGCCAATCAACGGTGTTGGCACTTGCCCGGTGAGAATTACAATTGGAATAGAATCGAGATAAGCGGTTGCAATTCCCGTAACACCGTTTGTGGCTCCCGGTCCTGAGGTAAGGAGGGCAACTCCGACCTCACCGGTAACTCTTGCATAACCATCAGCAGCATGGACAGCAGCCTGTTCATGCCGTACGAGTACATGATTGAGGTCTTTTGCATTCATTAACTCATCATAGAGGTCAATAACTGCGCCGCCCGGATAGCCAAAAATTGTGTTTACACCTTCTTCCCGCAAACATTGTACGACTGCCTGGGCACCAGTGAGATCTGTCATTTGTTCCTCGATATCATGAGAGGGTTGCTGAAATAGAAGGAATACCATTTATTTTATTGATTTTAGAACGAACCTACAAATATAAATTTCTCAGATAAAGATGTCAACCATCATTCACTATTCTCTGTAGTTTATGATAATACAACTCCTAGCCCGGAGGTTCTGTAACATATTTTTCTAGAACGATATGGGCTCAGCTCCTTCCGCTATACCTAAAATTTGACTTGACAAGCACTGAGTGGCGGGATTACTGTTAGTTTCTAAATAATAGCAATTATGAGAAATAATGATGAAATTTAATCAACTGAATCTAAGCCTGTCTCTACTCCTTCTAGGAATGCCCCGGAAAACCGCGGCACGGGTCGGAATGTTTTGAATTCAGTTTGATCCATGCAACCCAAAAGGCCGCGGTTATTGAAACCGCGGCCTTTTTTTTTAACCTCATTGTCAAAACCGAACAAAACGATTTGCTGGAGAATTATCATGAATCAGCAGCTGACTCAAAAATATCGATCTTACCCATCAATTAAATTACAGAACAGGACCTGGCCGGACAGGGTCATCAGTGAAGCTCCTTCATGGTGCAGTGTAGACCTCCGTGATGGTAACCAGGCCTTGATTCAGCCGATGAGCCTGGCCAAGAAGCTCGAGATGTTTGACCTCCTGCTGGGAATCGGTTTTAAAGAAATCGAAGTTGGTTTTCCTTCGGCATCACAGGTGGAGTTTGAGTTTGCCAGGAAATTGATAGACGATAACCTGATACCGGAAGGTGTATTCATACAGGTGTTGACTCAGGCACGTGAGCACCTGATAACCAAGACGTTTGAATCCATAGTCGGGGCCCGGGACGTCATTGTGCACTTGTATAATTCAACCTCGACCTTGCAGAGAGACGTTGTCTTTCATATGAACAAGAAGGAGATTATTGATCTGGCGGTGAATGGAGCCAGGCTGGTAATCGAGGAAGCTAAAAAGGTTCCTGAGACGACATTTCGCTATCAATACTCTCCTGAAAGCTTTACCGGTACAGAGATTGATTTTGCACTGGAAGTGTGTGAAGCGGTTATGGATGTGTGGCGACCCACGACTGAAAACCCTGTAATAATCAATCTTCCTGCTACCGTTGAAATGTCAACGCCAAATA
>CAZOWJ010000138.1:0-7000 GCA_964583415.1 uncultured Desulfocapsaceae bacterium | reverse complement strand
GATGCTAAGAGTATCTCAACCTCTATCTGTGAATATACCAGATATTGACCTCAAGCCTTTTCCTTAAAGCTCATCACCATGGCTCTTTACCATAGCAGCTTAAGGTAGTTTGAGGCCTCCTGTTTCGCTGTTTCGACAAGTTGTCAGGCTAACATCAGTTGATTCAGAGGGGGCAGATCCGTGCCCCCTCATCTTCATACGAAAGGATTGCGACTAAAGCTGATCAATTCTCTGTTCTGTTCTTGCTAACGACTGCTGTAGTTCACTGATCCGAGCTTCAAGTTCTTCCCACTTGCTATCCGGACATCCGGCAGGCGGGGGATCTGCAGCAGCATAGCCTGGCCCTGTCCTTCCACCACGCTGAGCGCCAAAACCACGTCTGCAGGCCATTCCACGTCTGTTTCCTCTGTCATTATCTGTAAATCTTTGTCGATGAGTGTTTGATCGGCATAACCCTCGGGCGCCACCACTCATCGGGCCATCTCCTATCGGTCCTGATCCATCAAATCCTGGCATTTTGTCCTCCTTTATCGAGCCTTCATATCAGATGCGGGGATGCGGGCATGGTTAACGACCTTCGTTACCTTGACCACGTCGCTGGCCACCCCCTGATTTACCATTGCAGGACTGACCTTTTCCCCGGCCTTGGCCCTGGCCTTGACCTTGTTCTTTACCCTGGCCCTGGCTCTGCCTCGCCTTGTTACCCTGATTGCCGGTACTGCCACCTCTGCAACTCTCGGATTGCTTAAAATTTCTACGATTTCCTTCTTGTGCTGGCATATCAATCACCTCCGTTGCTATTCATCAAGAATTTCTCTATTACCTTTGGCCTCGCCCCTCACCGCGCCGCCGGTGCCCCTTACCACAGCCTCTGAACTCGTACTCACCACCTTCAATTTTAAGTATTTTCCCAGTTACAAGGGCGTCAGCGACAATCGAACGTCCCGCAGAGAGCAGACGGCCAAATGTATGACGTGACACTCCCATCATACCCGCAGCACCTTCCTGGTCGAGATGCTCGAAATCGCTCAGACGTATGGCTTCAAACTCCTCCACCGTCATCGATACTTCTCCCGTAATACCCTTACCTCGAGGAGTAAAAGCCGTTATCATCGGATAGGCAGATACAAATCTTGGTTTTTTGGGCCGCGGCATGAAATTCCTCCAGTTATGCTCATTTGATCATAATGTATGATCTATAGAGTATGATGTCAAGATTAATTATGCTCATTTGATCGTTTTAAATAGTTGTTATGATAACGGACCAGAGCCTTTCGGGTAAGCCTACAGAGACGACCAACTTAGATTGCCTCATGTGCCGCAGAGACAGGTACTAAAATAAGTTAATGATGCTGACAGTAAAGAGGGCGTTGTAAGTATCCAGGGTGATGTTCATGACTGGAAATTTTAATCTCATAGCTAGAAAAGGCATGGAAGAACTGGTTTTGAGTGGATATTACACACTGATTGAAGCTGGTGCTGAAATGCCTATAACCCACGGTGTCCGACTAAAAGAGAAGGCGCCTGGCGCTAGCCCTCTCCAACCGTACCGATAACAAGCAAAAAAAATTCGGGGATTGTTATTACTTACACATAGGTACAGTTATTTTATCTCTGCCATCGGGGCCAAGTTCCATACTGCAGACGTCACTTCCGTCAGCCGGTATCCTGTCTGAAAAGATGCGACTGACTGGAACGGTTACCGGACTGGCAATAAATTTAATCGCAGTGCCAATAACCCCACCGCTGCCAACTCCTATATTAATATCTGAAAAAGATCCATGTACCTCAAGGGGCGTCGCAAGGCTAAAAAATTCGGCTTTTTTGGCTCTTGGCTTAACCTTGACATCAACCCGTTGATCTTTCAAATTTACCGCACCATCAGCACAAATCCTGATCTTGCTGGTATCCATGAAAAATGCATCTGACTGGAGCAGTCCATCTGTCATAGACCATCGCCCGACAGCACAGTTTAACTGGGATTTTTCTTTTTCAGCACCAGAGACAATTGCGGCTACAAGGTTCACCGCCCAGAGATCGATGATCCCGGCGCCAAAATTATCAAGGTTGCCGGAAAAATCAAAATAGCCACTTCCATTCGCCAGTAATTCTGGAATCGAGTTAGCTTTGGATTGAACATCAATAGCCAGGTTAACCAGGCCTCCCATATCCGAATCCGGTTTAGACCGTCTAACCAGAATACCAATATCGAATTTCTGAATATCAACCTTCAAATCGGCCTCAGACTCTTCAACGCCTGGTTTAAAGGATGCCATCATCTCAATTTTTCCACCAGGAAGCTGAACTTTCAGCGGGTCGATCTTTATCCGGCCGCTTTTCAATGATGCCTGTAATTGACCGCTGCCAAGAGTATCTTCGCCCGATAAGACTTTCTCGGCATCAATTGAAATTGTGGATTCATATTTGGCCAGTAATTCCGGATCTATCAGTTTTCTGTTTTCAACAAGTTCATTGTCAGGCTCACCCTTACCCTCTTCCTCCCGGGCTTGCTCCTCCTCTGTTACCTTAGATTCTCCAGTATTCGCTATTGTTTCTTCGTCTGCTGTCCACGACCAGTTCTCAAAAACGAAATCATCAATCTGCACCAGTGATGATCGCAGCTTCAAATCAGTAATAATTTTATCCTTTTCCTCAATAATTTTCGCCGTTCCCTCAAGACTGCTGGACCCGGTCTGGACAACCAATTTCTCCAGCTCAATTTTTCCGGCCTGAAGATGCAGACGTGTATCAATCTTGTAAGAGGTAAAGGGCGGCAGATCTATCCTGATCAGGTCGTTGAGGCTCGCCAGATTCTCTCCTTGTACTGCTGTCTGGAGCATCAGGGATCTTGCTGCAGTGGTCAGGTCGACATTCCCACTAAAGTTCATCTCTGTTCCAGCAATCTTTGAATTAACCTCAACCCAGGACTTATTGTCCCTGATCAGCTCTTCCAGAGAGCCGATGGAAACGTCTATTATGTAGTCGAAATCCTCGTAGTTACCATCAATATCGAGATGAAGCGGTTTGCCAGGCAGCATCGCCCCAAGACAGTTTTTCAGGTAAAAGCTGGTCGGTTCCTCTCCGTCCGGTCGATAGAAATCAACTTTTATATCCTCTAGGTTGAGCTTTCTAACAACCACTGTGTCCCCGGCAAGGTCCGGACCTTGCGGGGATGACTTCTCTGCCGGTTCTGGCGAAGTTGATGATTTTTTTTTTGACTCCTCGCCGGAGTTAAAGGCCCAGTTTACCTTCCCCTCCCCGGTCTCCTCCAGAGTAACATGGAGTCCCTTGACCTGAATCTCCGTGATATGAACTTTCTTTTTTAGCAACGGTGGCAGTTCAATCTGAATTCTTGCCAAATCCATCGACAGGAAATCATCGGTTCGAAACCCTTCAGGGTTCTCTATTCTGAAACCCTTAAGGGTAAAATAAGGGTTGAGAGAGGTCGATATAACAATAGATTTCTCAATTCGAACCGGTCTGTTTAAACCTGTGCTCAATAACTCTTCTACAGGAGCTTTAAAACGAGTTAAATCTATCGGTATCTTGAAAATAATTAAAATGGACAACAACATCACGGTAATAAAAAACAGACCGAAAACGATTCCAATGAGCCATTGAAACAGTTTTTTCATAGCTTCCCCCACATTTCCAGAGAGTTGATAGATATCCTCAATGAGGACAACCAAAGGATAATGATATGATTTAATCTCGCGAGTATAACTGCCGAAATAGATATTATCCCGAACTAATTGTAAACCAACTCAATGGCATGTGTAATTCTTCATATTTTATAACTAACCATCTCCAGAACTACCTAATAATGATTCTTCAAGCACAAATGATAGTAATTACTACCATATTGCTGTTGTTATTTGTCTATTGCCTTCGTCATATTGATTCTTACTGTGTGGAATACATGATGCTGAAAGGCATCCTTACAGTACACAAAGACAAGGAGGCCAAACAATGAAAGGTGGATACGAAGCACTGATCTGGATAAACGACGCAGATGGAAAGCAATACGTTTGTGCCCTCGAAAATATTAGTAATAAAAAGTCTTTCGACGATTTGACCGATGAACAAAGATCGCATTGTGCTGATGTTAATCAGCTCGTTGGTACGGAACGGTGGTAGAAACCAATAACTATTGCCCGGTAAATGAGCCGGGCAAAACTCACTGAGGAAAAAATGAATTTAAAAGATTACTTTTCAAATAATGGTGGACTCGGCATCTTATCAACCGCTCATTCTTCAGGCACAGTCAACTCAGCAATTTATTCCCGCCCCCATTTTCTAGGTAATGATCAGGTTAGTTTCATCATGAGGGATCGCCTGACAAGGGCAAATCTTCACACAAATCCGAGCGCAAACTACATGTTCGTTCAACAGTCTGACGGTTTAAATGGACTACGGATCAATTTACGCAAGATATCTGAGACAGATGACCAGTCGCAGATCGATAAACTGTCCCGAAGAAAAAAGACCATTGACGGAGAGAAAAGATATCTCGTTTCCTTTAAAGTGGAAAAAGTTCTCTCATTGATTGGTGGTGACGAATATTCCATAAACTGAAATCAATTGATGGCAACGGGATAAGGAGCCGCAGTAACAAATCTGAGAACCGGAACCTTTAGCGTAAAACCGGCGCTTTTCTGCAATAAATAGAGGACCTCAGCCATACCAATTTTACCGTCACCGCTGACATCTGTCCATGGACCTATCGGTTGGGAAACGTTTGCATTAATTATAATCTGAAAGTCTAAAATAGTATCGACGAGATTCGTTGAACCTTTCATCCCTATAATCATCAACTTCAATTTTCAGTAGTTTTCCTTCATCCTGAGTAAGGCTGATGATAACTGTCGGCAAGGAAAGTTATATGCATCGCCTGACAGCTGTCACCAAATTACCCTACGAACTTTATCAGAACAGTATCGAGTAGGGTGAGGTGGGTCAATCACGTTCATCTCATCCACCGAGTCACCTGAGGCAGTCACCTACCTCCGATTCCCACAGAACGTAGTGCTTGAGTACACACAGGGTGTCAAATAATAAGTTCATCAATGAGACAGGCTTGCGCAAGTCTTTGCCAATAAACTGGAATAAAAAGCAAAAAGAACAAAAGGGTTTTGAAATTGTTGGTGCTTGGGTGACTAAATGTTAGAGTGGCTAACAAAATGATCATTTATCAGCAGCCGAGATAATGATACCCCGTCTTTAATTTTTAAAAATATTTCAGTATCTTAAAACATAATAACCACTTATGAATATGCGGAAAACTAAAATAGTCTGTACCATTGGCCCTGTTAGTTCACCTTTTACGATCCTCCATCAGCTTGCTGAGAATGGAATGAATGTAGCCCGTCTAAATATGTCTCACGGCACACATAAGTGGCATAAAGATGTAATTAAACATATCAAAACAATAAACGAGAAAACAGGAAAATCAGTCGCCATTCTTCTGGATACTAAAGGCCCGGAGATCCGAACTGGTGATGTGAAGAGAGATATTGTTTTGCACAAGGGAGAAATGCTAACCCTGACAATCAGGCGCCAGGCAGAGCTTGAACCATATTGTGTTGAAATAAATTATGACGGTTTTGTTCATGATGTTGCCGTGGATGATATCGTCTTAATTGATGGAGGAATGCTCAGTCTCAAGGTAAAGAATATTTCTCAAACTGATATTGAATGCGAATGTCTTGATGATGGTGTTCTTGGCTCCAGGCGTCATGTCAATATTCGAGGTAAAAGTGCTGATCTACCATCCATAACAGATAAAGACTGGCAAGATATTGCTTTTGGAATTGAAAATGGTGTCGACTTCCTGGCACTCTCTTTTGTTAAGGGGGCCTTTGCCATAGAAGAGCTGCGAAAATATATTACAGAAAAAAAAGTACCAATTGATATTCTCGCAAAGATAGAAAGTGCAGAAGCCATCCCCCACATCGACGAGATTATAGAAGTAAGTGATGGAATTATGATAGCAAGAGGAGACCTCGGTGCTGAATTGCCTTACGAAGAGGTACCACTCCTTCAAGAACAGATAATCGAGAAATGCCGTATTGCTGGAAAACCGGTAATCGTAGCGACACATATGCTTGAATCAATGATCGTCAATCCTACTCCAACAAGAGCCGAAGTAACAGACATTACCCAAGCGGTACTTCAAGGTACTGATGCGATAATGCTTTCAGGAGAAACTGCCACAGGAAAACACCCGTTGAAAGCTCTAGAGGTAATGGACGTTGTCGCCCGCAGGATAGAAAGACATATCGAGCAAGATACCAAAGTTAAAGTGCAGGCATCAGACAATGCCAAGTATGAAATTGCCAGAAGCGCATCAATCCTGAATAACAACCTTAAAGCTGCTGCGACCCTCGTTTTCACAAGGCGCGGGCTAATGGCTGTTCTACTTTCAAGATGCCGACCTAACGGGCCGATTTATGCATTTACCAATACAACTCATGTACGACGAAGACTTGGTATTCACTGGGGGGTTTATGCATTTCGCATCAAATTTTCACAAAACCCTGAGAACTCCATTGATCGTGCTGTTGCGCAATTGACACGTAGGCGTCTTCTAAATGAAGGTGACCGCATGATCGTGCTTTCAGATATTCTTGCAGGTGGCAAATTTGTTGAAACAGTCCAGGTTCGTACTGTTTAACCGAGAATTGCCAACAAACATCTTCAAATCATTTAAACTGCCGCAATGATCTTTTTACTAGTTAGGTTTTTCAGTTATTTTGTTAATGTAGTATTTCCCTATTGTATTCTTTCAATTCCACAATTGAGGAGTCGAAATGGATATCGTAAAGCAGAAGTGGTCCCTCCTCTCTCTCATAATTTTTGTGATTTTATCACTTATATCTATCAACAATCCTCAGGTAATACTGAAAAGAAAACTGTGAAATTAAACATGCCAAGATCAAAGATGAAAAAATAGTCACGGTAGGAATGCCGGTTACCCGGCACCCCCCGTACAGATCCCAAG
>CAZOWJ010000137.1:0-7049 GCA_964583415.1 uncultured Desulfocapsaceae bacterium | reverse complement strand
GAATCCTTATCGGTTACAACGGAAGGTGTTGATGGGTCACCATTTTGTTTCAGCGAATAATACCCGGCAAGGCATTCGTATAACCGTGTCAAGCCGCTCTCAGCGTCCTGCATAGCCTGCTCAGAATATTCAAGCGGGTTACGATATTGAGTTGCAAAAACAAAGAGTTTCAAGGCTTCAGGATGATATTTTTCAGAAAGTTCCCTGATCGTCAGAAAATTACCAAGTGATTTTGACATTTTCTCGGTTTCCGACGTCTCCTCGTTTCGTACCGTTACAAAACCGTGATGAATCCACATGTTAACAAATGGTGCCTCATTTGCAGCTTCACTCTGGGCAATTTCATTTTCATGGTGAGGGAAAATAAGGTCTTTGCCACCGCCATGGATATCGAAGGTGTCACCAAAATACTTTTTACTCATTGCAGAACATTCAGTATGCCATCCTGGCCTTCCCGGCCCCCAGGGACTTTCCCAGGCGGGTTCGCCAGGTTTGGAGCTTTTCCACAGTGCAAAGTCCATCGGGTGTTTTTTCTTCTCGTTGATGGAAATGCGGGCACCTGCCTGCATGTCATCGATATTTCTTCGTGAAAGTTTGCCATACTCACGAAACTCGCTTACTGCGTAATAGACATCACCGTCAACGGCATAGGCCATATTCTTAGTTATTAACGAGGAGATAAGGGCGATCATTTCAGGGATATGTTCTGTGGCTCTCGGTTCAATATCAGGTCTCTCCAGACCCAGGAAATCCATATCAACATAAAACTCTTCGATAAACCGGTCCGCCAATGCTTCCGAGCTGGTATCCTGTTCCTGTGCCCGCTTGATAATCTTATCATCGATGTCTGTAAAGTTGCGTACAAAGGTTACCCGATAGTCGCGGTAACGAAGGTATTTGACGATCATGTCAAACGCCAATGAAGAACGGGCGTGGCCGATATGGCAATAATCATAGGAAGTAATTCCACATACGTAGAGCTTGACATGGTCAGGTTCTATTGGTGCCAGGGGTTCCTTTTTGTGTGTGAGGGTGTTATAAATTCTGATGCTCATAATAATGTGGGAAATTCCTATAATGATAACGTTTTATAACGGTCAGATGAATCACCTGAACGATGCTGATTTCTCAAGCCATACGAGTACGATTCTATAAAGTACTAAACTTAATCTTAATAATCGGAAAAGACAAGAATGATAGGTACAAATAAGGTGGTTAAACCGTGGAAGGAGACCATGAAAGCCTGGTCTCATCCTCGGGTTATCACCATGTTGTTCCTCGGTTTTTCTGCTGGCATACCCATTCTGCTTATATTTTCAACCCTGTCTGCCTGGCTGCGTGAGGCCGGTGTTGAACGCGCTGCGGTAACCTTTTTCAGCTGGGCTGCCTTGGGATATTCTTTTAAGTTTGTCTGGGCGCCATTGATAGACAGAATGCCGCTTCCTATTTTAACAAAGCTCCTTGGCAGAAGAAGAGGGTGGATGGTCGTCTCTCAGGTGGCCATTATGGCAGCCATACTCTGGATGGCAAGCATTGACCCGTCTCTGTCACAGTCTCACTTGGCCGCAATGGCTTTTGCCGCAATTTTACTTGGTTTTTCCTCGGCAACCCAGGACATCGTTATCGATGCCTTTCGCATAGAATGCGTTGAGGAAGAGATGCAGGCGATGTTGTCTGCCACCTATATTGCTGGATATCGAATCGGCATGCTTGTTGCCGGCGCCGGCTCGTTAGCTCTTGCCGGATATCTTGGTACAACAGTGGAACACTATAGTTATCGGGCCTGGCAGCTTACCTATTACGGGGTTGCTGGCTGCATGCTCATCGGCGTCCTGACCACGCTGGTGACATCAGAGCCTGACCGGAGCGATGTTCCGCAGAAACTTGCCTACTCTACCACAGAATATCTTCGTTTTTTTGCTCTTTTCCTCTGTGTTGTCTTCACCTTTGGACTGGCATTTTTTTTCGGTGGATCTGTGACCGGCAGTATCAAACAGGTCTTGAAGGAGTCTTCACCACTGTCGGTGCGGGTGATTGGTTTTCTTTTGGAGTGCGGACGTCTGTTTGTTTCCATGGTATGTGCACTGCTGATGGCACGCGGGCTGGTCCTGCTCAAGCTTGTAGGCCGACAGATGGTTGACGACACCTATATTGACCCGGTCAAAGATTTCTTTAGACGCTACGGTTTGAGAACAGCAATACTTTTGCTGTTGCTGGTGGGATTTTACCGGGTTTCAGATATTGTCCTTGGGGTGATCTCCACGGTGTTTTATCTGGATCTTGGTTTCAGTAAGATGGAAATTGCTGCAATTGTGAAAACATTTGGACTGTTGATGACGATTGTTGGCGGTTTTCTTGGCGGCCTGCTAACGTTGCGTTTCGGTATCCTGCGGATATTGTTCGCCGGTGCGGTACTGTCTTCTGCAACCAATATCCTCTTTATGCTGCTGGCAAGCAGCGGACCAGATCCGTTTCTGCTTAAAGTGGTGATAGGGGCAGATAATCTTGCTGCGGGACTTGCATCTGCTGCTTTTGTGGCCTTCTTGTCAAGCCTGACGTCCATTTCTTTCACGGCGGTTCAGTACGCGGTATTCTCTTCCATCATGTCACTTTTTCCAAAACTGATTGGCGGCTATTCAGGTACAATCGTTACCAGTATCGGCTATCCGTCTTTTTTCCTGTTTACCGCTTTAATGGGGATTCCGGTGATTTACCTGATCTGGCTTGTACGGAAGGTGGAATGAACATGGAAGAGACTGCTTAATAGTGCATGGGTAGGAGAACGTTTGAACTAATGATTGAGCTGGCTAAACCTGGCTATGATCGAGGTTCGAACGTAAGGCAAGGGAGATTCTATCGTCCCGGAACGAAAGACCCGCCTGGTAACCATTGTTATTCAGCAGAGGGCGACACCAGCGGATCATGGCAGCGCCGGATCGTAAATGTTCCGGAAAACTGTCATCTAAAGAGCAGGTGACGGTTGTATCTCTGCTCAGCTGCATGGGTGCTAAAAGCCTGATTCCTCCGTGGCTGAAATCAACGACTCGAGCAGAAAGCTGGGGAGTCTTGTCGTCGGTATATTCATCGGCATGAATAATAGTAATTTCCTGAGATCCGGAATGTCGGTCAAACTGTCTCCGTTCGGAGACATTGTGGTGTAATTCTACTTCATCTGTGCGGAAATCAACACGGTGCTGGACACATTGACGATAATTGCTCGACTTGCATAAATTGTCTATGTGATCATCGAGTGGAATGAAGAGACCTTCAAGAGATAGTTTGCAATTACCGGAAGTTGGAGACCAGAACGGACAGCCAGTATGTCTGTTTTTTGTCATGGTTAACCTTTTTGGGTTATAGTTAGAGTTATAATTCCCAAAATTACATGCAGTTTTTATACCAGTATCACTTGTGCTCTTTAGGGAAAACATTATATCGCTTCATTTTATCGTAAAAAGCGGTTTTTCCAACGCCGAGTGATTTTGCTGCGGTAGCGACGTTTCCCTGATTCTTTTCAAGCGAGTGAACAAGGATATCCCGTTCAAACTCGGCGACGATCTCTTTTAGTGATGATCCACTGAATTTACTTAAAAAGGAGGAAACAGAAACGGTTTGATCCTGGTCCGGCTGTGTGTCGAAAATGAGTTCATTTTCGGTGATTATATTTGATTTTGACATGAGTACTGCACGCTGTATAACATTTTCCAGCTCCCGTACATTGCCCGGCCAATCGTGTGAAAGCAGCCTATTTATAATTGATTTTGGTACGAAATTGATGTCCTTTTTAAAGGCTGCCCGATAACGTCTGACAAAGTGAGTTACCAGGTCAATGATGTCTTCCTTGCGCTCTCGCAGTGGAGGGATAGCGATATTTATGATATTAAGGCGATAGAACAGATCGAGCCTGAACAGGTCCTTCTTGACTGCGGCAGCAAGGTCGGTGTTTGTTGCGGCAACTACTCGAACGTCAACTTTGATGGTAGAATTTCCGCCAACCCGGATAATTTCTCCGTCCTGCAGGACTCTGAGCAGTGCGGCCTGCATCCGAGGACTGATATCACCGATTTCATCAAGAAAAATAGTGCCACCATCGACAATTTCAAATTTGCCGATTTTACGCTTATAGGCGCCGGTAAAGGAACCTTTTTCATAACCGAAAAGATCGCTTTCAAGAAGGGAGTCATTTATTGTATTGCAGTTAATCTTTAGAAATGGTTTATCGCTGCGGCTGCTTGTCTCCCTGATGAGGTTGGCCACAAGTTCCTTGCCCGTTCCAGAATCCCCGGTGATAAGTATGGTTGCGTCAGATTTTGATACCTGAAGGACCATGTCTCGGAGATCTTGCAGGATTTTGCTTGAACCGATAATGGTGCCGTTAGGCGGTCGACTTTCAAGGTGATCCTGCAGGTTATCAAGCTGATCTGCCAGCTTTTTCCGGATCCGTTCACTTTCTTTGAGTCTGTTAATCTTATAGGCAAGGATGGATTCGATATTGGCGTGAAACTTTGCCAGCTCATCCTGGTGACGCTTTTGTTCCGTGAGGTCTCTGATTGTCAGCCAGTAGAGACTGTCGCCCTTATAGCCGTGAAATGGCGCGATACAGTATTCAAGATGTGAATCATGAATTACTCCGGCTACCACATCGGTGGACCGGTTATTTGCCAGCGATGAATTAACGAGATTTAACAATTCTGAAAAGACAGTCTGTTGATCTGTTTCGAGCTTGAAGGTCTGTTGCCTGAGGTCACCGAAGAAGTTGACGGCGCTTGGGTTCATGTACTCAATGGACTTGTTGGCATTGATAAGCAAAACCATTTCCGGCATTGCTTCAAGGAGCGCTTGCTGGTTACTGGCGAGCCTCTTGAACTCTTTGACTGATTCCACTGATGACATCGTATTATTCTGTTAATGGGAGTTAGGCAGTTTGATTTTTCAATACCGTTAGTTAAACTCTAGCATAGTTGAAAAGGTAATTAAATAGCCACACAGTCAAATTTTCCTGATTTGTGGAAAATATGTCCATAAAATTTGAAAAAGATGATTGAACATGTGGTAATTCCAGATGGTTATTTGGCAGAAAGTTAAATGGCATAATCTGGTCAAAATAGTCCTTAAAACCGGAGAAAGGGATATATTAACCCATATTAACAGCTTATTTTGTTCTTAAATGAATAATTATATTCTGGAGTGCACGTTTGGGCACATAATGAACATCATGCTCGTCTCTCCAGTATTTAATGTCATGGTCTGCCGACAGATCTGTGATCATAACTTCTTCTGCAGGATACCCAAGGGCAATAACCAGCGATAGTTCGTGGTTGGCGGGAATCTCGAAACTGTCAGCGAGTTTGGGAGAAATCGCACCAATGCGGCACCCGCCAATACCTTTTTCCATGGCTCCAAGAAGAATGTTCTGAGTTGCTATTCCAAGATCGAACTGGGCCTCTTTTTCAGATCCCTTCAGCCAGTCACGGTTAAGCAGGCAAAGTATATAAGCGCTTGGCCTCTCTCCCTGGTCAGGACCTTTCCAGGCACTGAGGTATCCCGCCCAGCCGATATGCGGAAAAATCAGCTCACAGAGCCCTGGATCAGTTACCAGCATATACTGCCATGGCTGCTGGTTTCTGGCTGACCCTCCGAGCCGGGCGAGTTCTATGAGTTGTCTTAAGTCATCGTCAGCTATGCGACGATATTCATCAAACCTTCTATACGATCTGGTCTTTTTTATCAGTTCGTCCATTTATTTTCTCGGGAAATGAGAACGGTGCAAAAGAGTGCCAGGCTGCCGCTCTACTGCATCTCTTTGGTGATAGTTTCAGCGTAGAGATCAGACAAGCTGATATCGACCCGCGAGTAGCTCTCGTCATTTTTTAGCCGATTCATCTCAGCATCTGCTTGTTCCACCTGATTTAATGGTACGGACAGCTGATCGACGAGAAAGCGAATGGTGTTTTTCTCACGTTCTATGGCAAGTATCTGCAGCATGGTATCGGTAACCTCAACCTGACCAGGAGCTTCGGGGACAAATTCAGGAAATCTGTTAACCGGGATATCAGTTTCCTTTATTTCACCATTCTGCCCTGCAAGCTGCTGCTCAATCAACAGTTCTTCTGCCTGTTTTTGTTTTTCCCACTCTTTTTTGAGTAATTGATTTTTCTGGTCGGTTTGTTTTCTTTCAAGCTCAACGAGATTTTTGTAGATGGCGTCATAGTCTTCCACCTTATCAACATATCCGGTTATTTTCAGTTTGATAAGGGGATGTGAACCGAGAAACTCACTAAACCGATTGAGCCGTTCGATACTTTCTCCGCTCATTTGGGTTGAGCCGGGAGAAAAAGAAATAAATTGATTGTCCACAAGGTCTTTAAATTCATCGCCCGCCAGAAGCATCGGGTTGATTGATGTTTTTATTATAGAAGTGCCGATAGTGCTCAATGATTCGCTTAACAGTGTGGTGTTTTTCTCACCATCTGTCTCCATCTCAACGACCAGGGTACCGTCTGGATCTGTCATCAGGGAGAGCGCCAGAGCTGCGGAACTGCCTGAGACTCTCGGAAGAAGGTTGGAGGCCACAAATTTTGCCGATTGTCTGGTTTCGCTGTTACTGAACTCGGTGGATGATTGAACACTGACTGTGCCTTTTGATAAATCGATATCCTTAATTTTTTCAGCTATCTGTTTGGAGAATAAGTTCAAAGGCAGAGATTGAGCGCTAAAAATGGTCTGCAGAGTGGGAGGATTTTGAACAAACCTGCCACCGCCTTCCAGGTTAAAAGGATGCCCTTCGATATTGCCGGAAAGCTTAAAACTACTGTCATCCTCTACCACAGGATACTCGATCTTGTTGAGGTTTCCGTTGATTGAAGTAATACCAAGTGCAAGCGGCGGTGCGATGCGATTATCCAGGTACGATACTGCTCCATTATTAAAATCTATCTGGTTGATCGCAAGCGAAAAACCAGATAGAGCCTTGTCGGCATCTATACCGGGAGACGCTGGTTCTGGGAGAAACAATAGACGAAGAAAATCAGTAAGCGGTGTTACCGGGT
>CAZOWJ010000136.1:0-7052 GCA_964583415.1 uncultured Desulfocapsaceae bacterium | reverse complement strand
GGCATGGCTGTGCTTCTATTATCAGGTCTACCAGTCTTCTCATCTCATGACTATTTACGGGCTTTATAAACTGCTTCAGCTCATCTTTTATTTCGGGTGATAGATTACCCATCGATGGTGTTCCTGAAAAAACGCGATTGACAACTACAAGTTTGAGCTCCGGGATAATTACAACAAATTGTCCCATATATCCCTCAGCATCGTATGCACCGCTGGGGTGTATCCACCACATATATCCATATCCACTTTCATTGTATGTTTTTGAATATGGAATGATACTGTCCTCAATCCAGCTTTTGGGGATTACCTGCTGATCTTCCCATTTTCCCATTTGTAAATACAATTGACCAAATCGTGCTAAATCGCGAGCGGTAATCCAGAAAGGATAGGATGGATGTAACGATACAGTCTCCCACCAGTAATGAACATCATCCACTCTAAAATCTTGCATTCCAATGGGCTCTGCAATCCACTCCTTAAAAGCTTGCCCAATCGTTAGATTTGTTTGCCGCTCGAAAATTGTGCCGAGAGCATTAAAGTCCCAGTTGTTGTAGTACCAATGTTCCCCTGGGGCAAAAGCACCTCTTGACGGTCTTCTCCGTCTCATGTTTTCACTTTCTGCGGCTGCTTCGTGGTATATACCCGACCGGGCTTTTAGAAGATCCAGAACAGTTGCCTGTTTTTCCTCTTCGCTTAAGACTGGCGGGCGATCATCAATACCTAAATCAGCAATAGTTGCGTTCAAATCGATCAACCCTTTTTCAACTGAAATGCCATAGAGCGCACTCAATAGGCTTTTTCTCACGGAATGACTTTTAATTCTCAGGGTAGTTTTACCCCACTCAAGAACGACTTTTCCGTCATGAAGAACAATTACTGCGGTGGAGCCAATTTCCCGGGCATAAAGCAGCGCACGTGAAAGTTTTTCAAAAGACCAACCTTGTGCAACAGGAAAGGAATATTGAAGCGAAGCAAAATCTTCTTTGATTAAACCGTTCGTCAGGTTGGGTTCAGAATCAGATGATGGTGGCAGGATCATAGTTAAAGCGACCAATACAACCAAGATACAACCTGCGGCTGAGTTGCTCATATATCCCCCTTTCCGGCAGCTGGTAGAATGGCTTTTCAGAAGCAATTTGCCGGTGATTTTAAAAACCTGCACATTTTCCTAACAAACGAAACACTACTTCGACAGGTGCTAAATAGCAACTTTAACGGGTACAATTGACGTACTTTTAGATATTCTTAATAATTACTGCTCTGGCCAGGATACCGATGGCAATTCAGTTCTTTTATTTGTTGCAGGAATAGCCTTCTTACTCTACTATTTGACTTTCGCTGATACGGTATCATATTATTTTGTTAGGGGTCAGTCTTTGTGAAGAGATTCCAGAATAGTTACTGAGACCAGAGTTCTTAAGATGGATTGACTCCCACAACACCTTATAGACCTGATACAGTTCCAGCAGATGGATATTCCATTCACTTTTGTATGGAGGTTGAAATGCCTGTTCATGTCGTCATTAAACGAAAGTTCAAAATGAATCAACCTGAGAAGTTATTCCCGCTTTTGAGTGAGTTGACTAACCTCGCCAAAACCCAGGAAGGATACATCTCGACAGAGACTTTGCAAAGTACAGAAAACAATGAAGATTATCTGGTTATTAGCAAGTGGGAAGCAGAAGAGAACTGGGATAACTGGTATCAGCGCAAAGAGAGAAGAGATATCCAGGGACGGATTGATAGTCTCATTGGAGAACGAACCTTCTATGAAATTTTCAAGCCAACTGAATAACAGCTAACACGTCCCACTATTTTCATCTTTTACGGTAAGAAGACCGATACTTATGTTCTCTAACCGCGAAGTTCGTTCGGCTGCATGAGGTTTTCTTCCATATGGCGAAGTTCATCAATTCCAGAGATAATGATTTCTGGATCAGGAAGGAGTTCTTCATGTGGAATTTTGTTCTTATACTCCATGGTATGAAGAAGATATTTCATACAATTAATACGTGCCATTTTTTTATTGTCGGATCGCACGACCGTCCATGGGGCCATGGTACGGTTGGTCTCTGAAAGCATTTGAAATTTACGGATGGAATACTGATCCCAATACTTCTGGGCAAGGTTATCAACAGGGGATATTTTGTACTGTTTAAGAAGATCATTTTTCCTGGAATCGAACCTCTCTTTCTGAACTTCTTTCGAGACCGAAAAATAAAATTTGAAAAGCCTGATGCCATCTTTAACAAGCAGCTCTTCCAGCATCGGTACGTCTTTCAAAAACCGCTTATTCTGTTCATCCGTGCAGAACCCCATTACCGGCTCGACCATCGCCCTGTTATACCAGCTCCGATCAAAAAAGACGATCTCACCAGCTGAAGGCAGGTGAGTTGTATACCTCTGAAAATACCACTGCGTCGTTTCAGTATCATTAGGTTGTGTGAGTGCAACCACTCTCGTGTTCCGTGGATTAAGATGAGCAATGAAGCGCTTAATTGTCCCGCCTTTACCGGCCGCGTCTCGCCCTTCAAAAATAGCCAGGATTCTGTCCCCGCTGTTCTTCATGTGGAGTTGGAATTTCATCAATTCAATTTGAAGCTTTTTCAGCTCGTATTCATAGTGCAGATGACTCTTTTTAACCCAGATGGGCAGTTTCTTCTTTCCATCTTTTTCGCCGATATTTTTTAAGGCGGTTGTTTCCATCAGCCTGACATCTTGGTTCTCTTTTTCGCTCTGTTTTGTTTTTTTCCTCATATTTTCACGCCCGAAGTAGAGGTGGTTAAAATTTAATTTAAGTATACCCCAAATAAGTACAATAAAAAGGTTAGGGACGCAATTAATAGAGAAAGAATAATGATCCCACCCTGAGTGTTGATGGACAATGCCCAGAATCACAAAAGGACACCACCCACGGATCTACAATCAGTCTACATATGATAAATATAATTCGATCTGTATCAAACTGATTTTATCTTTACGGCCGTACCATATACAAGTAACTCAGCAGCACTGCCAATGACACTGGTTGTCATGTAGCGAACATTGATGACGGCACCTGCTCCCATCTTCTCAGCCTTTTGCGTCATCCTCCCAGTTGCAGTCCTCCGGGCACTTCCCATCATATCAGTATATTCAGTCAATTCACCACCGAGTATCAACCGGACTATGGCGGAGAGATCTTTACCGAGCCAGATTGCATAAACCGTGTGCCCCTCTACCAAACCAAGTACCTCAGTTATCTCTTGACCTGGTAAAACATCAGAGTTCAACAAGAGAACAGTCCCATCCGAATTGTAATGAAGGGGGTTATCGCCTGATGTTTTCTGTGTTCTTTGTTCAAGTGCCAAGGTGATGAGTACCACCAGGATACCGCCTAAAAGGCAAAATACCGCCAACCTCAACCACCAGGGCGAAGACGGGTCGTCAGCAACGATTACATACCATGGCAAACCTGCAAAGATCATTATGAAGAGACCAAACACAAATATAACGGAGCCTATTTGACGAAGAGTTTTCATAACATCCACCTCCTCTATCTAATTGAAAGAGATCCTATGATTTCATTTGGAGCCCTATTGATTTGATCATTGAATATTAGTGCCATTTATAGAAACAATTAATACGTTAGGCAGGGTATGTCCACAGCTGACCCAATTTGAGCGTGGCCCCGATTTCTCGTCGCCAACCAAATATTTCACAGGGTTTTCCTGCATCTCTCTGCAGGTGTGCCAGAGGCCGGTGATCGAGAAACGAAAAACGTGTAAACTTTATCGGCAGCCTGCAATAATCAGTAACCAGCCTGCCGAAATGAATCTCCTGGCCTTGAGTGATATCAAATTGAGGTTTTCTGCTTACTGCTTATCTTTTTTCTCCTGCAGTGTACGTGCTAAATCCCTGCCAGCCTGAAAAGCCTCTTTGAGATAATCTTCTCTTTTTTTGATTTCGCCCTTGCGGTCTACTCCTCGGCAAAGAACGGTTCTCCAAAGCCCGGTATTCAGCACATCAAAGAAATATTTAACGGTGAGTATGGCTCCATCAAACAGTTTTTTCCCTTCGGTAGCGCCAACCGAAATAAATAGTCCCTTGCGGGTTTCCGGCGTCTTTCCAAAAGCCTGCTTTTCAATCCAGTATTTCCGAACCCAGAGAGACTGACACCTATCCATAAAGATTTTGGTATGGGCACTCACCGTATAGAAAAAAATCGGTGATGCGAGCATAATACCTGAACTGGCTTCGAGTTTAGCGAGGATATCAGGAAAATCATCGCGGATGGCGCATTCCCCTGTTTTGATACAGGCGTAGATTTCTAAACATGGTGATATTTTAAAGTCCCGAAGAAACACTTCTTCCACATGAGCTCCTTCCTGGCGAGCCCCTGCAACTGCCTCCTTCAATAGCGCGGCGCTATTTCCATCTCGTCGAGGACTGCCATAAATTGCGATAATTGGATCCATGCAATCTCCCAATGGCTGAATATCAGTTTTGTCCTGCTGTCTTAACGACTTAAAGATACCAGCACGTATTATGGCGTTTTTCATTCAGCTGTCAAGAGTCAAATTTAGGGGATACGTATGGTTTTCCTCTAAAATTTCCATCCAGCATCTAATATCACCTCGATCTACCGGGTAACAAAACATTGCATATTCCAAACATATGCTCATAATGTAGATAGACACGCTAGTAAACGTATTCATGGATTTGAAGGATACACATTGTAATGATTTCTCTTTGTGAAGCAGATCAACACAGAATCAAAATCGATCCGCTGTGGCGTGATCAAGGAGGGCGCCCAGCCGGGAGTATGGCCTTTCAGAGTATGGAGTCTGTAGCTATCAGGATATCATCATTAACAGCTGTGTGGGCATTGATTTAGGTGTCCAAATCATTTTGAGGTGCAATTCATGCAACAGGAAAACGATAAAAGTATAGAGGGTGCTGGTGACAAAGGACCCGTTCAAAACCAAGACAAAGAAAATAAAACCCAGGAAAACAAAGAAGGGAGCACTGCTGGCAGAGGATTAGGCCGAGGTGGTGGAAAGGGTCGAAGGGACGGGAGCGGCGGCGGCAAAGGCCGAGGCGGTGGCGGCAAAGGTGGCCGGCGTCAGAAAAGTGGCTAAGCCGTAAGTTGTCTGGAAATCCGATAACCGTTGTCTTGGAGACAACGGTTGTCGGATGAATAAAAAGTACCCGGTCGCTACTGCAGTTTCCATTGAGGATTTCTTTTTTCCAGAAAGGCGGTGACCCCTTCTTTTGCATCATCAGTAGTGCACAGTCGGGCAAAAGCCTCATTCATGTAACTGAACTGCTTTTGATAATCCATGTCCTCTGATTGATAGAAAGCGCTTTTGGCGATCTGAACGGCAAGAGGACTTTTTTGCGCCAGGTCTTCCGCCCAACTCAGAGCAGCCTGATCAAGTTCCTCATGGGCAACGACTTTATTGACAAGACCGAGTTCGAGTGCCTCCTGAGCTTTGAGAAGATTTCCATAGAGAAGTAATTCCAACGCCTTTTTGCGCCCTACACAACGGGCAACCGGCAGTATCGGCCCTACGCAGTTGAGGCCGACATTGATTGCGGTAAGGCCCATTTTCACCCGTTCCGAGGCAATAACCAGGTCTGCAGCTGTCGCAAGCCCCATACCATTGGCTGTGGCAACGCCCTGTACCTGGGCGATAACCGGTTTTTTCATGGTGGAGATAGTCAGCAGTGGATTTTCCATCCACTCTATCCACTCCCTATATTGTGTTGCAGATTTTCCGGCAAGTTCGTTGACATCAATTCCGGCACAGAATGCTCGTCCGGAACTTCTGAGAAGGATTACCCGAACATTGCTGTCTGCCTCCATGTCGAGGAGCGCAGCATGAAGCTCTCCGGCCATCTGACTGGTGAAGGTGTTTAACTGCTCAGGTCGATTAAGCGTAATAATCCCAACATGCTTTGCTGTAATCTCAACGAGAACCGTTTCAAATGTCATAATGTATCTCCTTGTGGGTTATCCGGGAATTGACTTCTGCCGATAGCCTTGCCGCGGTGGCTATTATTATGTTCTGTATTAATCAAACAATACGGTTGAGCCGTGTCGGTTTATGGCGAGGTTAGGGAACGCTTACCCTATCATTTGGAATATAACCGAACGACCGCTCACCGGAAGTATTATCTTATCATGTTCCCAAATATTTGCTCGTTATTTGAATATCTTCGGTGCTGGCTTAAGGTATTGTCAGAGAGAATCATTTTTCTTTAAACTATCAGCTGGGAAATACCAGAATATCCTCTTTCTTGTCAGAAACAAGGAGTTGTTTCATGGATCAATTCAAACAGTATCGTAATTTCTTAAAAGACAGTATCCGGAAGACAACTAACTTTCAGGCGAGTGATCAACACCGGGGACGAGCTGCCCCACCATTGCAGGAACCGGTTGATGGGCAGTTACCCCGTATCGCTCTACCCGAGAGAAAGGGTTGGGAGCCTTTCATACAGAAAACAGATGTAAAAGACGCCATAGGTGATCGACGGAGCAGGCGACAATATAGTGAGGACCATCTCACGTTAGAAGAGCTGGCATTTCTCCTCTGGGCAACTCAGGGACAAAGAAAGCCGGGAGATTTGCCTCCTCATTTTCGCACAGTCCCCTCAGCCGGAGCCCGGCACAGTTTTGAGACCTACCTGTTTATTAACAAGGTGGAAACGCTTACCCCGGGACTTTACCGCTATCTTCCTCTCTCTCACGAACTTGTTCTGCTGTACTCCGCAGATTCTCAGACCAAAACAAAACTCTCCCGGGCAGCCCTGGGACAGCAGTTTGTCTCAAAAGGCGCTGTGGTGTTTGTCTGGACGACAGTACCGTATCGTATGGAGTGGCGCTACCTCGAGGCAGCACACAGAGTCATCTTGCTCGATGCCGGGCATGTCTGCCAAAACCTCTATCTCGCCTGTGAAGCAATTCAGGCTGGAACCTGTGCCATTGCGGCCTATGACCAGGAGGCTATGGACGAGCTCATCGGGGTCGATGGAGAAGAACAGTTCACCATTTATCTGGCGCCGGTTGG
>CAZOWJ010000135.1:0-7383 GCA_964583415.1 uncultured Desulfocapsaceae bacterium | reverse complement strand
TTCCTCTGCCCCTTGTTTCCTACGGTGGCTCTTCTTTGCTTACAACCCTGGTGGCTATTGGGATTCTGCTCAACGTCAGGATGAGGCGGTTCCAGGGAGGAATGGCAAACGAATCGTGACCGTTCTAAGCGGTCTGGAGCGAGTGCAGTACCAGTTGTCTTAACCCTTCTATGAATAGTGGATCCGTATTGAGTGATTCAGTGGCCTCGAGACAGATGTTGTAACTGGCGGCACGCGCTTTATAGTCGATATTTATCTCATACAATGTCTCAACATGATCTGAAACAAAACTTATTGGCACCATCAGAATATTCTTACAGCCCTCGCCGGCGACTTTTTCTATCATCTCGGGACTAGATGGGGATAGCCACTCCACTGGTCCGCTTCTACTCTGGTAGCAGATTTTCCCGTTTTTACCGGTAACTTTTTCAACCGCAGTTATCGTCTGGCTAAGGTGATCAACATATGGGTCGCCTTCTTCGATAAATGATACCGGTAAACTGTGAGCACTGTATAATAGTTCGACATCGTCACCCTCAAAACGTTTCAGTCCATCATTAATTTTAGCAGCAAGACAATTGATGTAGTCAGGCTGGGTTGGCCAGGATGCTATTTCTATAAGCTCCTGGTTTCCCGTATCAATTAAGTGATGTTTCAGCTCTTTGATTGAGGAACCGCTGGTTGCGCAGGAGAAATGGGGATAGAGACTGAGCGCGACAACTTTTTTTATCCCTTCATTGCGAAGCATATTAACAGCTGAAGCGGTCGTGGGCTTCCAGTATCGCATTGCCGTTGTCACCATAAAATCACCATCATTATGTAATGCTTGTTCCAGAGCCTCCTGCTGCTGTTGGGTGATTGCTGTGATTGGCGACCCGCCGCCGATTTGCCGGTAAATGTCCATGCTCTTGGGAGCACGTTTTCTGGCGATATACCAGGCAATCGGTTTCTGGAGTAACGGCGGTCCGAGCCTGATTATTTCACGATCTGAGAAAATATTATAGAGAAAAGGCCTGACATCTTCAAGCCTGGTGGGCCCTCCCATATTCAGGAGAATGACAGCGATCTTTTCTTTCTGCATGGATAAAATAGGATAGGGAATAATGAACAAACTCTTTTACTACTACCATATCTGATTGCGATAGAGAAGCAGAGAATAGAGCGGACCAGCGTTAATGTGAAAAACAATGTCAGGAGTTCTTAATATTCTCTGAGGTACTTGATTATAGCTCGAGCGGGAATATAATATAAGGAACGGTGGAGTAAAAAAACGTAATTTTCGTTTGACCAGCTAAACAGATCTATTGTTAATGTCAAATCTGCTTCTTATCATACCTGTAAAAAATCAAGAATCCAATTTTCTATATCACTCTCCACTGTTTTATTGCTTGTTCGATGTAAGTGGTCGTGCGCCTGATGGACAGAGGGTTCAGCAACCGCTCACTGGTTGTATGGCGTGGCTTCCGCTATGGAATGCGTCGCAAGACGCATGCGATTGACAGCAGAAATGCTGTCGGATCACTAGATGGAGGAACTTTATGGAATTAAAAGTCGAAGCCCGAAATGTTGAGTTGAAGAAAGGCTGGCAGGTAAAAATTGATGAGGAGAAAGAGAAGTTGATTCGTCACTATGCGGGATTTTTGCTGCATCTCCGAGTTGTCATCGAAGCCACAACTCATCATAAGGAAGGCGGCTACGAGGTCAAAGTTGTGGCCTCGGTCCCAAACGACACAGTAGTAGTACACAGAAAAGGCGAGATAGTTCGCACTTTGCTTATTGAGGCGTTTGATGTTCTGTCCTTACAATTGAAAGAAATACTCAGGAAGAAAAGAAAAGCAAAAAAGAACCCTGAACAGCACATCGAAACCGATAGTGTTGGAATCGTCCACAAGGTCTCACCTCATGAGTCGTATGGTTTTATCACAACCTTTGACGACCGTGAGATTTATTTCCATGAAAATGCACTCAAGAATGTGACCATTGATGACCTGACAGAAGGTGACAGTGTCCTGTTCGGCGAGTCATTCGGGGATAAGGGACCACAGGCATCATGGGTGAGAGTAGCTGGCTGATATTTTTACTATTACAAAGGACCCCCCCTGGCTCAATCGTTGGCCAGGGGGATTTTTTTATATCGGGCAAAAGAACAGCTCGCCGTAGTAAAGTACATTGGGATAGATTTTTACAGACATCGGATAAAAAGTTTTAAAAGGCTCAAGGCGTAGGCCGGGCCAAGTGATGTTAAGAAAGTTTTTTGCTTTGCACTGTCATTCAAAGTGATTAACGGTTTATATAAGATACATTGTTTTAGAGATGCGCCCCCGCAATAAAAGCGAAAACGCTTGACATTTTGGGTAAAATTGTTAATTATTTTAGTTTGTTGCTGTTATTCATCGAAATGATGTGCTGTTGTTACCATCGTCTACCAAAACACACAAACGGCTATGGATGGTGTTTACTTGATTTAGTTATAAGTTGAGTAATACCGGAATGTTGTTTACCATATACTTACGTAGCTTTTAAGTTTCCGGCTGGCCTCGGCTGAGCGGATCATGCTGTCAAGTCTCTTTCGGTCTGTTGTACTGACCGGAGGAATGTTACCAAAAATAAACAGGAAGGAGAAAACGTATGAAAAAGAGAGCGTCTTTACTGGCAGCCCTGTCAATGGGATTTGTGATGGCATTCAGCACTGCGGCAATCAGTGATGATATAACCTTTGTTACCATCGGAACGGGTGGTGTAACTGGTGTTTACTATCCAACTGGCGGTGCGATTGCCAGGCTGACCAACAAAGGTAAGAAAGAACATGGAATTCGGGCAACTGTCGAGAGTACCGGTGGATCGGTCTACAACCTCAATGCCATTGCTGCAGGCGAGCTCGATATGGGTGTCGCCCAGTCTGACTGGCAGTATCATGCCTATAATGGCACCAGCAAGTTTAAAGAAAAAGGACCCAACAAAGATCTTCGTGCGGTATTTTCAGTTCATCCGGAACCGTTTACCGTTGTTGCCCGTGCCGATTCCGGCATTAAAAACTTTGCAGATCTGAAAGGAAAACGTGTCAATATCGGTAATCCGGGCTCCGGCCAGCGTGGAACCATGGAAGTTGTCATGGAGACAATGGGCTGGACAAAGGATGATTTCAAACTGGCCGCTGAGCTTAAGCCTGCCGAACAGTCTCAGGCACTTTGCGACAATAAAGTTGATGCGATCATTTATACTGTTGGTCATCCAAATGGATCAATTAAAGAAGCTACCACCTCCTGTGATGCCGTTTTGGTCAATGTTGTTGGTCCGGAGATTGACGTACTTGTTAGCGAGAACGATTACTACCGCACAGCAGTTATTCCCGGCGGAATGTATCGTGGATCAGATGAGGACACCATGACATTTGGTGTTGGTGCAACATTTGTCAGCTCCGCTACAGTGCCCGAGAACACTATCTATGTTGTTGTAAAGTCAGTATTTGAGAATTTTGATGACTTCAAGAAGCTGCATCCTGCGTTTGCTAACCTCAAAAAAGAGGAAATGGTGAAAGATGGTCTTTCCGCACCACTGCATGATGGCGCAGCCAAGTATTACAAAGAAGCCGGTCTGATAAAATAAATTTATCGATCGCACGAAGCTCGTTATAACGTGCGCGGCTTAAGCAGAGCCGCGCACATCTCTATTCTCCCGTATGCTCATGACCCGGGGTATGAGTTGATGACGCGAAGATATCAGAAACACTGAAGTTCAGCTATAGCGTTGATGGTAGACAGCAGACAGCATGAGAGGATGTCTGTATAATAAAACCGTGTCATCGGTACCTGATGTTTTTTTATGGGAGACGAGAGCACAACTAAAGATTCTGATACTGGTATCTCCCCCTGTCGTTTAGGTCTCGCAAGGGACAGTCAGTACATTGCAGATTTTACTCATTGTACCAAACGCTTAAGAGGGGACAAGAAGGAGCCGCTGCCATGACAAAACCCACCGAAAAACCGCTGCCCAGTGAAGATGTACATGAGATGATCGCTGAGGCGGATACCGGTGCCCGTAACCCGAAAGGTTCGATTCCCAAAAAGGTGCTTTTCTTCGTACCGCTTGCCTGGACCTTATTTCAATTATGGTATGCATCTCCATTACCCTACATCTTTAATTTCTTTGTAATTAACTCAACAGAGGCACGCTCCATACATCTCGCTTTTGCGATGTTCCTCGCCTATACGGCGTTTCCAACCTTCAAATCTTCTCCGAAGACTTATATTCCCATTCAGGACTGGATTCTCGGCCTGATGGCAGCTTTCTGTGCAGCATACCTCTTTCTTTTCTATAATGGTCTGGCGGAGCGGCCTGGTGACCCGACAACGTATGATCTTGTTGTCGCGGTTGCAGGGATCGTGTTACTACTCGAAGCGACCCGGCGTGCGCTCGGACCACCGCTCATGGTTGTAGCCGTTATTTTTCTGATCTATACCTTTGCAGGGTCTCATATGCCTGAGGTTATCGCCCACAAGGGTGCGAGCCTGTCCAAGGGAATGTCCCATTACTGGCTGTCGACAGAGGGTGTTTTTGGTGTTGCTCTCGGGGTTTCGACCGCAATGGTCTTTATGTTTGTGCTGTTCGGGTCACTGCTGGAAACCGCTGGGGCAGGAAACTATTTTATTCGAACTGCTTTTGCAGGTCTTGGCCATATGCGCGGTGGGCCGGCGAAAGCAGCTGTCATTTCATCAGCATTGACCGGGCTCGTATCAGGCTCTTCCATTGCCAATGTGGTAACCACCGGAACGTTCACTATCCCGCTCATGAAAAAGGTGGGGTTTTCTGCGGAAAAAGCCGGGGCAGTTGAGGTGGCATCCTCCACCAATGGGCAGTTAACGCCCCCGGTCATGGGGGCTGCTGCGTTTTTGATGGTTGAGTATGTCGGGATCTCTTACATAGAAGTTATTAAACACGCGTTCCTGCCGGCTGTCATTTCCTATATCGCTCTTGTCTACATTGTTCACCTTGAATCCTGTAAGATGGGCCTTGAAGGAATGAAAAAAAGACATACAAAAACGTTTGCCCAGAGTTTACTGGGATTTGTCTCTACAATCCTCTTCCTGGTGGTGATGGCAGCAGGAACCTACTATGGTCTTGGCTGGATTAAGACCGTTGCCGGGGATGCAACGATATACATCATTGTTGTCCTGCTGGCGATAACCTACGTCCTGCTTGTTTACCTGGCCTGTAGAGTGCCGGAACTTGAGTTGACTACTGAAATTAACGAGCTTCCGGATCTGGGTGCTACTGCCCAGGCTGGCTATTATTTTCTACTACCCATTGTGGTGTTGATGTGGTGCCTTGTTGTTGAACGACTTTCCCCATCGCTCTCCGCTTTTTATGCTACGATCCTGTTAATGTGTATCGTTATGACCCAGCGCCCCCTGAAGGGAATCATCCGGAAAATGGATGGAGAGGAGTTCTCCTTTCTGCAGGGATGGCGGGATCTGATCAACGGAATGGTGTCAGGTGCGAAAAACATGATCGGGATAGGTGTTGCAACGGCTGCAGCAGGTATTGTTGTGGGGACCGTTACCCTTACCGGCATCGGCTTGGTGATGACTGATTTTGTAGAGTTTATATCCGGCGGCAACCTGATGTTGATTCTGTTTTTTACAGCGGCCATCAGCCTGCTTCTTGGCATGGGGTTGCCAACGACGGCAAATTATATTGTAGTATCTACCCTGATGGCGCCAGTTATTGTAAGTCTTGGTTCACAAAATGGGCTGATTGTTCCCCTGATCGCTGTTCATCTTTTTGTTTTTTATTTTGGTATTCTTGCTGATGATACACCGCCAGTGGGGCTTGCCGCTTTTGCTGCAGCAGGTATATCCGGAGGTGATCCGATAAGAACAGGTATTCAGGGTTTTGCTTATGATATTCGTACGGCAATTCTGCCGTTTATTTTTATTTTTAACACCGAGCTGTTGATGATCGGAGTTGGCAGTCCGATTCACTTTGTCACCGTGGTCGTTGCTGCGGTTATTGCTATGCTTGTTTTTGCTGCCGGCACTCAAGGCTATTTTGTGACCAGGAGCAAAATTTGGGAAACGGTAGCGTTGATTCTGGTGGCGTTTACGCTTTTCAGACCTGGCTTTTTCTGGGACAGGGTCTATCCTGAACTCAACGAGCGGCCTGCCTCGGAGCTGACTCAGCTTGTTGGCGATATGGGTCCCGGCGAACAGCTGAGGATGGAGCTTAAGGGCGAAAAAATGAATGGCAATGAATTTACCATGACGGTCATGATGCCGGTTGGCGATGAGTCAACAGGTGAAGAACGATTGGGCGCCATCGGTGTCGAGACACGAGATGAGGATGGTAAGATATTCGTCGATAATGTGGTCTTTTCCAGCGCTGCTGAAAAAGCTGGAATTGACTTTGACCAGGAAATTCTTAATGTTCAGTTGCTCAACGATCGACCGCCAAAGCAGCTGATGTTTATTCCCGCCCTTCTTTTACTAGGGGGAATCTGGTACCTGCAGAAAAAGCGGGTGGGGAAGAAAATTCAGACTGCTGCGGCCTGATCAGGGTGATGAGGAAAATCGATCATCTTTAAAAATGATTATTCTGGTATCCAAAGCCAGGGAGAGCTGACAATGATTAAAAAAATACTGGTGCCACTTGCATTTTCTAAATATTCCCGTGGGATACTAGATTTGGCTGCGGATCTGGCAAAACCGCTGGGTGCCCAGCTGTTAGTGGTGAATGTTATCAATGAGCGTGATCTTGATGCGGTTAATAAAATCACCTCTTTTGGTTATAAAGTGGACACTGATAAATATCTCGAAATCATCAAGAAAGAACGTCGGGATGAAGTTGTTAAGATGACAGACCACTTGACACTTGCCGATGAAAAGGTCAGCTTTACCTTTCTGGTTGGAGAACCGACCTCTGAATTACTCAGGTTTGTTGTTGAAGAAGAAATCGACATGGTTGTGATGGGTATAAAAGCAAAGGATCTCAGGCATGTTTTTGCTGGATCGGTGGCCGAACGAATGTTTAGAAAATGCCCGGTCCCAATCGTCTCCTATCGTGGAGATGATATTGCCAAACGTCTGACGAAACGGATACACAAGCATATTATTGATGACTAACCTTTTGTCCTTTTTTGACAAAGGGGACATCTTATTGCTTTAGAAAAAGGGAGAGGCCTTTGCCTCTCCCTTTTTCTGTGTAATGAGGTTATGTTTTCAAAGAGCAGCAAAGTCTACACATACTATCAGGAAACCTGACCTGTAACCTGGAGAAACAGCGGTGAACAATAAAGTATTTATCATTGACGGCAGTGCATTTATCTATCGGGCTTTTCACGCAGTGGCACCGCTTACCAACAGTGAGGGTTTCCAGACCAATGCAGTC
>CAZOWJ010000134.1:0-7424 GCA_964583415.1 uncultured Desulfocapsaceae bacterium | reverse complement strand
AACTTGCTTCAAAAGCGCGGCTTCTTTCAGTTGATCGACCAGGATTTGGTGGTTCGTCAGATGGCGGTATTGTAAGGAGTCTGTCTGATCAGGCAAGACTACTAAGTCCGTTATTGCTCAGGGCGCAGGGAGCTAACAAGGTGGTGCTTGTTGGACATTCCTTGGGGGCTCCCCTTGCTGCCAGGATAGCTCTTGACTACCCGGATAACATTGCCGGTCTTCTGCTCATTGCACCGTCTCTTGATCCTGCGCTGGAAAAGCCCCGCTGGTATAACCGGTTGGCGTCCTTTACGGTGGTTAAGTGGTTGGTTCCCAATGAATTGAATCGTGCCAATGTTGAGGTGATGACTCTCTCAGATGAGCTTCAGGTTATGGTTCCTCTTTGGCAATCAATCAGAGTTCCTGTAACTGTAGTCCAGGGCATGGAAGACAAACTCGTTGATCCGGCCAATATTGACTTTCTAGAGAACCATATTACTCAAGATTTGAAGTCGGTACGGATTGAAAAGAGCGGGCACTTTATTCTCTGGAAACAGCCGGACCTCATCCTTAAAGAGTTATATGCTTTGCTTGATTATAAACCTGAGTAGAATGTTGACACATCCAATGTTTCCATGGTTTGAGGTATAAAGTGGAAATCACCGTTTTACTCGGTACTTTTTGTGGTTGAAATTAAGTATCCTGTCCCCAGAATTCGTCGGAAAACAAAGAGAGATTTTGCCCTGCTTGTTTGAATAGGTCTGTCTGGGCATTCCCTGAGTCATTTTACGGTTAACCGGTCTTTACCGTCTATTTTGCTCTTGAAAAGGCATTTGTCTGCTGCTGCCAAAAGATAGTGTTTGTCGCTGGCATCCTCAGGATATGTGGCAAGCCCGAAGGAGGCTGTAATCTTTATACTGAGACCTTCTTCACCCGAGAAAAGAGCACTGCTGATTGCCTGCTTCATCATTTCTGCTTTGATGCTTGCTTTATCCTTGCCTTGGCCTGGAAGAATAACCACATATTCATCTCCCCCATAGCGAACGATGTGATCCTTCGGTTCGAGCTGATGATGAACCACCAGAGCTACTTCTCTCAGCACTTTGGTTCCGATAAGATGGCCGTAGGTATCAACGACATTCTTAAAGTTATCCATATCGAAAAATATGAGTGAAAGCTGATTGTTGTCATGGTGTTCAGGATTAAGATAGCGCTCGAGGAAATTATGCAGGAAACGGGTATTATGAAACCCGGAAACATCATCTGTGAGGCTTACAATTTCGAGTCGGTCATTAGCTTCTTCCAGGTTTTTCTGGTGCTCGACAAGTTCTCGTTTGTTCTGCTCCTGCTCATTGATATGCTTGCGAAGTTCCAGTTGGTTCATGACCTGACGTGCCAGAGCACGAAGGGCTTCTTTCTGAGTCTCGTCCAGATTGCGGGGGGTCCGGTCAATAACACACAGAGTTCCCAGCGTCTCTCCTTTTGCAGTAACAAGGGGCGAACCTGCATAAAATCTTATATTATCTTCACCAGTTACCAGTGGATTGTCAAAAAAACGTTCATCTTTGTGTGTGTCCGGTACAACTAAAATATCAGGTTCAAGGATTGCATGGGAACAGAAAGAAATATCGCGAGGTGTTTCCTCAATATCAAAGCCTATTTTGGACTTAAACCACTGTCGCTCGCTGTCAACCAAACTTATTAGGGCAACAGGAGTTTCGCTTATATGAGAAGCAATGCGTGTAATATCGTCAAATGACATTTCTGGCAAGGTGTCGAGGATATTATATTTTTGTAAGGCTTTGAGCCGTTTGGCTTCGTTTTCCGGAAAAGGTGCTTTTTTCATATTATTCACACTGTCTTGGTGGTTACATAACGGTGAGTCCGGTGGCGTGGGCTGTTCCACGTCCACTTGAAGGTCTGGGTAAAGAACTTTTAATTTGAAGCCGCTGTTTTTGGGTTTAACAGGTTCGTAAATAATCCGAGCTTGAAACGATTGACTGCCGAGCGTGATTTATTGCTTTTTTCGAAATTTGATTTGCCTTTTTCTCTGATTACTAACGTTATACCCATATTAAATATAGTCCACCGATTATTTTAAGTGAGTAGTGCTGGTGAATTTCTAAATATTATAATCACTCCTAAATAAGCTGATATTGCCCATACAAAAGTTCCAGCGGCAAAGCCAGTATAACCCGGTTGCTTCTGAACTAACGCGCTTGGGAAGAACCTTATTGTTCACATCTAATAAGATGCTTAAAATAGCAGAAGGAGAAAGTATGGCAACTGCACATCCGATTTTCAACGGGAAGAAAGCCGGAATTTCAACTATAACGGTGAAGCGGTAATCGGTGCTCTCTATAACTGCGGCGGGCTGGTGACGGAATAAGGCGCCAAAGCTGTCTGAGCGTCAGCGAGGTTTTGGTGTCGGTCGACTATAGCACGGGAAACGTAGGAAGTCCTAGCCGGTTGGCATATGATACGATTACCAATGGTCCTCTGTTCGAGCTGGCATTCCACCTGTAACTGAGAACCGGAAATTCCGTATGCTTTGAAGTGCATTGATTTGATTGTTACGTACTTGTTTATCAGCTATTGGAGAAGATTATGCTCTACAGAAAAATGCCGAAAAACGATGATGAACTCTCGATACTGGGATTTGGCTGCATGCGCCTCCCCATGAAGGACGGTGCGATTGATGAAAAAAGAGCGATTGACCAGATCCATTATGCCATCGATCAGGGAGTCAACTATTTTGATACTGCCTGGCCGTATCATTCTGGATCAAGCGAACTTCTGCTTGGGAAAGCACTTAATGGTGGCTATCGTCAGAAAGTCAAGATAGCAACCAAACTACCGACCTGGCTGATTAATAATCGAGAGGAGATGGACTCCTTTTTAAGCGCACAGCTTGAAAAACTTGGCACAGATAAAATTGACTATTACCTCGTACATACGCTTAATGGCACCTCGTGGGACAAGCTGAACTCACTGGGAGTAATAAACTTTCTTGATCAGGCAAAAAAACAAGGGCGCATCGTCAATGCAGGTTTTTCATTCCATGGTCTTCTTGCTGATTTTAAGAGAATTATTGATGATTATCCCTGGGACTTTTGCCAGATTCAATATAACTACCTTGACCAGGAACTCCAGGCTGGTACAGAAGGGTTGAAATACGCTGCTGGCAAAAATATGGGGGTTATTATCATGGAACCTCTGAGGGGCGGCAATCTTGGAATTCCAGAACCACCTGAGCCGATCAGGAAACTCTGGGATGAGTCTTCTGTAAAACGGACTCCAGTTGAGTGGGCACTTCGCTGGCTATGGAATTGTCCAGAAGTCACTGTAGTTTTGTCCGGCATGAATGAAGAGACGCATATAGAGGAGAACCTTCACATCGCCCAGACATCGTATCCAGGAAACCTCACCGGTAAAGAACTGGAGCTGGTTAACAGGGTATCGTCCAAATACATGGAGCTGATGAAGGTTGGCTGCACCGGGTGCGGCTATTGTCTCCCCTGCCCCGAAAATGTGATGATTCCAAGCTGTTTTGAGGTGTATAACAAAATGCATATGTTTGGCGAATTTGAGGCCTCAAAGTTCAGTTATGCCATCCGGATGAGTGGGGATCTGACCACTGCTGAACCAGGCTTTGCATCGCAGTGCATAGCCTGCGGTGAATGTCTGGAGAAATGTCCCCAGGGGATTCAGATTCCTGATCTATTAGCAAATGTCGCAGAGGAACTCGAAGGTCCTGAGCTGCAAGAGCGGATTGCCATGGGAGTAGCAATGCTGAAGGCTGATTCTTAAAACCTTCAGGAAAAAGATTGGCCTGCAAAATTCATCTGGTATTGAGGATTACCTGAACATTTCTTAATCTGCAATCGCATGAAGCAGGATTTGAAAGAAGTGAATTTTGAAGATTATATGGACAGTGAAAAACCACCGGTACGTCGATTCAGAGTAACCCACCGTAAGCTAAAATAACCCAAGCAGCTGTTCAAACCTGACTGGTGCTTACCTTATGCTCTGGAGAGGTAACCGTACCGCTATCCCTGCACACCGCCAAGGAAAGGAATTAACGGGGAGATTTCTTCAGCACACTCAATGCCCCTTGTTCATATTCATTAATGAGATTGAGAACATCTGCTTTTATACTGTCTCTCATGGTTCTCATTTGTTGAATTCTGTCAATTCTGCTTTCAGCGATTTTATCTGGATCTGCATGCCCCCAGTTCAATCTCAGTAATTGACCGGGAAAATCTGGACATTTCACATCTAATCGTTTTGGGCAAACGGTGATCACAATGTCATAGTGTCGCCCCATTTCGAATAGTTCGAAAACTGGGCACGGGCTCTCACAATTTGAAAGATCATATCCATCAAGTTTCATTGCTATGGTAACCATTGGATACAATGGCCCGGAATCAAATCCAGCACATTCAACACTAAAATAATCACCACCAAGATCCTTGAGATAGGTGCTGGCAATCAGGTTTTTGCCGAACTTCTGTTCAGAAACAATGAGTACGTCTAACATGACTGACTTTTCATTTAAAATGAGAATAACACTAACTTGTACAAGACTATCTTATTGGATAAACGGTTCTCTCATAGTGACAAACTCTTCAGCACTGCTGGGGTGAATGCCTATGGTACGGTCAAAGTCGGTCTTGGTAGCACCGGTTTTCAGGGCCACGGCAAATCCCTGCAGAATTTCTCCGGCATCCGGCCCCACCATATGCACACCCAACACCCGGTCGGTGGTACCATCTACCACGAGTTTCATAAGTGTCTGTTCATCAACCCTGCCAAGAGAATATTTCATTGGTCGGAAAACCGACTTGAAAATGACAACGTTGTCATTTTTTTCCCGGGCCTGAGCCTCAGACAAACCTACCGTTCCGAGTGGCGGCTGGCTGAAGATTGTCGTGGGGATGTTGGAGTAATCCATCCTGCGATCTTCTCCGCCAAAATGATTCGCTGCAAAGATGCGGCCCTCATTGATGGCAACTGGAGTCAGATTGATTCTGTTGGTTACATCACCTATGGCATAAATATTTTTAATTGAAGTCTGCATTCGATCATCAACTTTAATGGCACCTGTATCGTTTATCGACACCCCAATTTTACTGAGTCCCAGGCCGCTGGAGTTGGGCTTACGTCCGGTGGCAAAGAGAACCTGATCAAAGGTTTTGCTGTCACATTCCTCGCAGAAAACACGTAGACCATCAGTTGATTTATCAATCCTTTCAACGCTGGAAGCGCACTTAATTATGATCCCTTTTTTTACCTGTTCAGCCCGTAGATGTTCGGCAAGATCTGCATCGAAACCACGCAATAGACGAGCAGATCGTGCAATCAGGGTAATCTCCACACCAAGTCCCTGGAAAATACTGGCAAATTCCAGGGCAATATAGCCGCCACCAATAATCGCCATCTTCTTGGGCAGCTTCTCGAGTAAAAAGGCGTCATCTGAGACAATTGCATGTTCACGGCCCAGAAAATCCGGTAAAAAAGGGGTACCGCCAGTGGCGACCATAAACCGGTCGGCAGTGATTTTCTGATTTCCAACCTGCACGGTTTTTGCGTCGATGAAACGGGCTGAATTCTGGTAAACGTGCACGTTGAATTTTTCTAGAAGACCATCATAGATGCCGTTGAGCCGGCGAAGCTCTGCCTGGACCCCATTACGCAATTCAGCCCAGTCAAATGATGCTCCTCTGCAGCTCCAACCCAGGCTTTCGGCGTTGCACAGGTCTTCTGCAGCGTGCGATGCATACATCAGGAGCTTTTTCGGCACACATCCGCGATTCACGCATGTACCACCCAGTCGATCAGACTCTGCGAGGCCAACCTTAGCCCCCAGTGCTGCAGACGTTCTCGCACAGGCAACTCCGCCTGAGCCACCTCCAATTACAAACAGATCATAATGCGGCATAATCTTTCTCTCAGTTTGAAGCAAGGCAAGCTTCTATCTTAAACGAAGCGTAGTGTTCTAGCGCTCATAAATCTCGTTGTTTGTTTCAGTATGTCCCGAAAAATCCCTATAATATACCAATAACACTATAAATTAAAGAAATGTTGTTTCATTATTTTTATAACAGATTATAAGAATAAGCATTCTCGCTTAAAAGGATTATTTTTTTTATCAGTACTATAGGAGCTGGGCGCAGGATTGACAGACACATCCTGCGTTGCAGCGTTCCGCTGAAACGGCTGCTTAAACCTTTTTATATAATAATTGTGTGATGTTAATTTGATTTCCGTTCAGCGTTTTTCCTGCACGAGTCTCTTTACGTAATTGCTTCCATGCTGAAAAAAGCCCAGAGAAGTGATTCGGATCATGATGGCGAAAGATAGTAGTATCTTCTGATCCAAAACAACCATAGATACCAAGTTTATTTTGTTCATATCTGTCAACGTAATGAGCATTTTCAGAAGTCAGATAATCGCTAATATACAGATAGGCGTGCCTGGCTGTCTGCTTCTCGATAATATTCTTTAGAACCATTTGATTTTCCGGCTCCGGACAGGAAGTAAATAGAGCAAAACAGACAACTAAACCATATTTTTGATTCAGGGTGTCTTTTTCCCTGAATGTGTATGTTGGGCCTGCATTTTCTTTAACAGCTCGTGAGATCATTGACTTGCTGGGATCATAGCCAATGATTTTTGTATACCCCGTATCAAACATTTGTTTTGTTACCCGACCATAACCGCAGCCAAGATCTAATACCCATGAATCCAAAGGAACGTTTTCTATCCAACCTGGTGTCAGTTCATGGGTAAATTTCTTATTTGCCCCTTCCTGCTCCCAATAGTTAGAATTGATCATTGCTCAGTGACTGCTAGTATACAGTTCCCAAGCCGGGGATCAGACGGGTTGGTCTAGGACCGTTGAAACCTAACCTAAAAAAGACACTATCCTGATTATTTCTGATGAAAAATATCAAAAGAAGTGTCTTTCTCAACATACGCTTTGCACACTTCACTGTCTGGGGCGGAAATCCTAAAATCATTGTTGATCTTGCAGAGCCAGACCTGTCTCCCATCCTTTTTTTTGTAGAGGTGCAGACAATTGCCGCAACAGACACCTTCTGATTTTTTTTGTTCTGTTTTTTTAATCGGATTAGATGCTGTCACTTGGTCACTCCCCTCGACACCATATAGAAAAATTTAATCTGTCTCCCCTTGCAAAATCGAGAAGCTGAAGATTAGTGGCAATCAGCGTCCCACTTGGCACACCAAATCAAAGTTACACTCTAACAAATCTTGCTTTATCACAGCTACATATGTGCATGTGTGCTGTATTGTTAGTTAGAAGAAATATTTATACCATTTGAGATTAACATGAGTCAAAATTTTTGCAATAGTAAGAAAAAAGGGTGGTTTTGATAGTGAATATTATCAATTGGAACCTATAAAAAGGGGACAGATCTATT
>CAZOWJ010000133.1:0-7478 GCA_964583415.1 uncultured Desulfocapsaceae bacterium | reverse complement strand
AGCAGAAGACGGTTGTTTATGCGGTGAGCGGCTTGTCCGCCAGTTTTGCAGCGGGAATTGTAAGTTACCTGCTGCGTGCCGGCTCGTTGATGTCGAGCTTTCTTGCCACCATGCCTGTCTGGAGTAATTTTGACCCGGTTGCTATCCTTGTAAAACCAAGCAAGAAACAGAAGAAAAAGAAGGAGGGAGCGGAGGTAGAAGAGACGAAACTCTCCCACGAACAACAGGCTGAGAATATGTTTGCTGAGGATGATCAATAAACATCAAACGCTTCAAGTTTTCGCAAATCTTGGCATTTGAATTGTTAGTTTAGTATACGTTTAATTACAATTTCAAATTACATATACGTAATTCAAATTACCGATTGTGTTGTTGTAATTACATCTTTTCTTATGTAATTTCCTCCTGGAAAATAATTCCCGAAATTAACCACCTGAAATTATGGGGGGAATAGTCAACCCCTTCCTTCTGGATCAATTATTGCATATTGTCCGTATGGTTGTTCTCTTAGATTAAGGCAGCAGTTTTACTTAAATTTTTCACCAAAAATACAGCAATAGACTGACAACAGGTCACCATGATTCGAATTACACCGGCAACACGAATAAGTCTTGGTCTGGTCGCTATGACGATCAGCCTGCTTCTCATGGGTAAAATTATCGGCATAGCCCCTGATAGAACGAGTGCGGTTGTAGAGTCACGAAAAACATTGTCTGAATCTCTGGCAATTCAGTTTTCTGCTGCGGCTCAGCATGGAGATCTAACCTTGATCCGTGAGACACTTGCATCCATGGTTGAAAGGGAAAACGATATCCAGTCTGCAGCGATAAGGGATGCCAGCGGGGAGCTGATTGCTGAGGCGGGTGACCATGTGACACATTGGAAGCCGTCAGCAGACGGAAAATCGACACCGACTCACATTAAGGTGCCAATTTTTCGTGGACAGGACCGATGGGCTACTGTTGAAATCACCTTCCCGCCGCTATGGTTTAATAATATTGTTAACGGTTTTAGGAACTCGTATCTCAGTCTAATTCTGTTCATTGGTTTTACCGGTTTTGCAGGTTATTTTCTGCTGATCAAGCGAACGCTCCGCGAGCTTGATCCCTCCAAGGTAATTCCCGGCAGGGTTCAGGCAGCATTTGATGTACTCAAAGAAGGTGTGCTTATTTTAGATGAAAAAGAGCACATCGTTCTTGCCAACATTGCGTTTGCTGAAATGATTGGCAGGAATGCCTCAGAACTCATAGGCTATAAAGGCTCTGAGCTTGGCTGGCATGGCTTTTCGTCTCCCCGGCAGAAAGAAGAACTTCCCTGGGTTCAAGTGCTCCGCGGCAAAAAGAACATGACGGGCGTTCGTCTTTCCATGAAACGGGACAAGGCCACAACATTAACGCTGGTTTCCAACAGTGCCCCGGTACTCGATGGCAAAGGAAACAGCCGCGGTGTCTTGGTGACACTGGATAATGTTACTGAACTTGAGCACAAGAATCAGGAACTCAGCAAGGTTGTCAATAAACTCCAGCAGACAACAGATGTTGTTCAGACCAAGAACAAGGAACTTGAGTTTCTAGCAACTCATGATCCCTTGACACTCCTATTGAACAGAAGGGCCTTGAATCAGCGTTTTGAGAAGGCTCTTAACGATGCACAGGATGCAGGCACAGAGCTGTCCTGTGTAATGTGTGATATCGATCATTTTAAATCAGTCAATGATCGCTATGGGCATGCAACTGGTGACAAAGTTATAAAAATGATCGCCAGTCTTCTGCAGAAAAATTTCAGGGAAAATGATCTGGTTGGTAGATATGGCGGTGAGGAGTTCTGTATCGTTTTACCCCATATCGACCTCAAGCTGGCAAGTGATATCTGTAATCGTATTCGTATTAGTATTAAGGACGACACCTCTTCAGGCGTCCAGGTAACCATGAGTTTTGGTGTCTCTGCGCTTACTCCTACTATTAATAATCCCGTTGAGCTTTCCGGACAGGCAGATCGGGCACTTTATATTGCCAAAGAAAGCGGCAGAAACAAGGTCGTCTGCTGGGGTGATGATGAAGTTTCTGATTTTAGCGACAAGAGTGTGGTAGTAGACGAATCTGTCGTCGAGGAAATTGTTGAATCACTGCGAGAGGAAACATCTACTGGCGTAGAGCAGGTGAAAGGTCCAGAGAGTGCAGAAAGCGCGGATGAGGAGATGAGCCGTCTAACTGTTAGGCTGCGGGAGCTTGAAGTCGTTGCCGAGAAACGCAGTCAGGAATTGCAACATTTCTCAGCATATGATGCTGCTACCGGCTTGCCGACCCGGGCCCTTTTTCATGACCGGGTATCCCAGGCACTGATGAGGGGACGCAGATTTGATAATATCGTTGCCGTACTATCAATTTCCATCGATGCTGTCCAGCGAATAAACGAGACGCTTGGGCATGAATCCGGTGAGTGGTTGTTGAGAGAGATCGGCAAAAGGCTGGGCAAAATCCTGCGGTCTATGGATACCGTTGCCAAGTTACCTTCACACGCCTTAACCCCGACTGTGTCACGTCTGGGACATGACGATTTTGGTGTTTTACTGACAGACATTGAAGAAGTGAGTGCTATTACCTGGATTGTGAAACGAATTTTAATTTCGTTACAAGAACCGTTCAAAGTTGGGGAACAGGATATCTACACGGCTACAAATATCGGTATTTCAATTTATCCGTATGATGGACAGGTATCTGAAGAGCTTGAGAGAAATGCCGCCGCAGCAAAGAGTCATGCGAAAAAGAACTTAGGGGCAAACCGCTACTATTTCTATTCAGAGAATATTCACACCACCTCCATTAAACATCTGACGCTTGAAAACCGGTTACACCAGGCTATCGAGAATGAGGAGTTCCTCCTCCATTACCAGCCGAAGATCAATACTCACAGCGGATCGATACAGGGTGTCGAGGCATTGATTCGATGGAATAATCCGGAAACTGGACTGGTACCTCCGTATGAATTTATTCCTATTGCCGAATATTCAGGACTCATTTCTCCAATCGGCGACTGGGTGCTCAAGACTGCCTGTAGACAGGTTCGTGCCTGGCTGGATATGGGTATTAATAACTGTAGTGTGGCGGTAAATTTTTCTAATAAACAGTTTCGTGACTCAAACCTTGTTCAGCGTATCAGCGACCTTCTTTCGGAGAATGCTATTGAGCCGCAGAACCTGATCGTGGAAGTTACTGAGAATGCCATGATGGAGAGCATTAACAGTTCTATGATTATTCTTCACGAAATCCGCGAGATGGGGGTCAACATTGCCCTTGATGATTTTGGAACCGGATACTCATCCCTTGGATATTTAAAGAACTTCCCCGTAACCCATGTGAAAATCGACCGTTCTTTTGTCGCTGACATTGAGACAAATGAGCGGGATGCCACACTGGTGAAATCGATCATTAATATGGCTCATGGTATGGGCTTGCAGGTGACGGCTGAGGGGGTTGAGAATGAAATTCAGTCCCAAATGCTCTATGACTTCAATTGCGATGAAATGCAGGGATTTTTCTTTAGTAAACCTGTACCTCATGAAGAAGTTACCAAGCTTTTTCAGAATGGTCTAAATAGCAAGTTTGAACAGTGGCTCAGAGATAAGGCTGTATAGGAATAAGGTGAAAGGTTTAAAACAGAGTGTTTTTTTGTTAGTATTTAAATGGTCTGTAATTGAATCAGCATCTCATTAACTTACGATTAACATGTTGTTGTTGCTTGTCTTTTCAGATAAGTATCCTTATATTTGGGTAATATCTTCACTTTAATCATATGGTGTTTAAGGCATATACAACAAATGGCTAAGACGATAACGTGAACACCGCATTTGAAAATATTACCAAGCAGACAGAGCTTATCTCCCTGCCGGACATCTATTTCCGGTTGAGAGAAGTCCTTGATTCCCCCGATTATGCGATGGCCGAAGTAGCGGTTGTTATCAGCCAGGACCCGGCAATTACTTTGCGTCTGCTGCATCTGGTTAACAGTTCTTTTTACGGTTTCAGCAATAAAGTTGAGACGGTCAGCCGGGCCATTACCCTGCTCGGAACTGAGCAGATTCACGATCTCGTCCTTGCTACTGCTGTTGCCAGGGCCTTTGAGGGCATGTCTACTTCGGTGATGGACATGCAGACATTCTGGCAGCGCAGTATTTGTTGTGCCGTCATATCACGAAAGCTGGCGGTGCTTTCAGGTAAATGTGATAAAGAACGTCTCTTTGTAGCGGGGCTGCTCCATGATATCGGTCATCTTATCATGTACCAGGCAATACCCGATCTGGCCCAGCAGGCAATTTTGCAGGCGAAAGAACGTAATGAACTTGTCCATATAACTGAGTGCAGACTTATGGGTTTTGATTATGCCAGGGTCGGTGGCATTCTTATGCGTCATTGGTCATTGCCGGAGAGTTTAATAGAAACAACGATGCTTCATGTGGATCCGACGGAGTCATTAAATTATTCTGTTGAGACGGCGCTGGTACATCTTGGATCAATGTTGACAGAAGCGCACCTGGGAGATGGCGTCTTCAACGAAGGTATACTGAGCATTGAGGCGCCAGTCTGGGTGTCGAGCGGGCTGGTGCCCGAAGATTGTGCTGCGATCCAGGACGAAGTAGAAGAAGATATTAACCAGGTGATGGAAGTAATATTTCCACGAGAGAGCCTCGTTTAACCCATTTCTTTTCCCTGTTCACCGGACCCGGTGATTCTCCATTTTTTTCATCTTGACTCGTGTTGCCACTGATCTTGGGAGCTGGCAATTTTCTGTGCAGAAATCTAATAAATTTATTGATCAGTAGAGCAATTTTATGGTAGGTTCTGGCCTAACTATCTTGCAGTTTTCCGGTTACTCAAATTGAAGGGGCTATGTTGAAAATTTCACGACGACTCCTGATCACCCTGACCTTAGTTTTCTTGTTATCAACAACGTCTAACGGACGTTCCTCTAGCGGCAGCGGTATTGTTAATATCAATGAACTGATAGTGAGCAATTACAAGTCAGATTATTTGATTGGCATTCCTGCAGCCCGTGAGCCAAGAGATGACGAGATATCGCTCACCATCGAGGATTTGATGGATATCGCTTTTATCCATAACCGGATGATTGAAGTTGTCAGGCAAAAGGTCGCCCAGAGTGAGGGACAGTTAACCCAGGCCCGGTCAGGATATCTACCGCATGTGTCAGTTCAGGGCCGCTACTTCTACACCGAAAGACAGGACTCAGGGGCGAATTCAAATAGAGATAATGAAATAGTCGATCCCCTGCTGGACGAAACAGAGGAAGACGATATACTCCATGGCGCCGCAAATATCACCCAGCTGATCTATGATTTCGGCAGGACAACCGGGGCTATCAGTGTCGGAAAATCAAATGTTGCCGCAGAGAACGCAAATCTTCAAAGACAGCTTCAGGATGTTATTTTTCAAGTGAAAAGGAACGCTTACAATGTTCTTGAAAAAATGAGACTGATAGATGTAGCAACTGAATCAGTTAAAAGTTTTGAGCAGCATCTTGGCAGGGCTAAGGTCTATTACAAGGCTGGTGTGCGTACCAAGATCGATGTTATTAATGCTGAAGTTGAACTCTCAAATGCTCGTTTGAGTCTGGTTCGGGCCGAATATAACCTGAAACTTGCAAGAGTAGCATTGGAACAGGTGCTGGGAGACAAGCCAAATGCTGGCAAATATGTACTTGTGAGTGATAAGGTAGATCTTGACAATGTCATCGAATCCATGCCTCCAGTTCCTTTTACGCTCGAGAGTGCCGTTGGGGATGCCCTGGAACTGAGGCCGGACGTCAACCAGCTGAAATATATCGTTGAGGCATCCAGGGCAAACCTTAAAAGATCAAAGGGAAGTTACTGGCCGGCAATTGTGGCTGATGCCAGATATAATGATTATGACACCACGCTCTCTCTTTACAAGGACTCCTGGGAAGTTGGTGTTGCAGCCAGTTGGGAGTTGTTTTCTGGATTTGAGACGCAAGGTGCCGTTGCAGAAGCGATGGGAAGATATCTGGAGAGTAACGCTCAATTACAGGATCTTGAGTTTGCCGTTGTCAGTGAGGTTACCGATAGTTTCTTAAAGACAGAGGAAAACCGTGAGAGTGTGAAAATAGCATTACAGACCCTGGAGCTTGCCAAAGAAAACGTACAGCTGGCCGAAAAAAGATACGATTCAGGCTCTTATGATGTTGTTGAATTTAATGATGCCCAACTCAGCCTGACCAGAACGCGAAGTGAACTGGTTGCTACCTATTACGGCTATCTCACCGCTTATGCCGGTATTGAGTATGCTGTTGGCATATCCTTACCTGAAACGCCAGCAAATTAGCAGGCAGCATCGATAGCAGACGACCCTTAAAGATAACAGATCTACATCCGTGGTGTATAGATCACCGTGCTGGTCCTCCGTTATTTGCCGGATTAGTTTTATTGGGATCAGGTACAGGTGGAACATACGTTTCTCTGTTGGTAGATTTCATCCCTAATAATAGCATGGAAGCAAAGAAGATAATGCCCAAGATGAATACTGCTCGCATCTGAATTTTCATTTCCCCCTTCTCAATCTAGTGGTGACAAAACATAATCCAGTAAAATGGTATGAAGCAGTAGGAAATAAAGATAGTATCAGGTAAAAACAAACACCTACCCTATCATTTAGATGGAACATGGTGACGGTTGGATGGAATAAATATTATTGTTCTACACTCCAGATTGGAGTCTAGGACGATACCTGTCTGGTCTGATTGAAACTGACCCTCATAAACTGTCAGATCAGGTCATAATTTCTGCAGTTTATATCGTGTAAATAAAGATTAAACTTGCCTTAAGGCCCTGGCCTTATTATTTTTCAAGATCTCATGGGTGAGTAGCTCAGCTGGATAGAGTGTCGGCCTCCGAAGCCGAAGGTCGCGGGTTCGAATCCCGCCTCGCCCACCAAATATAATCGGCTTTCGTGGTTTTCCCGAAAGCCCATCTTGTTTTTACCCCTTCTTTTGGCCCTTCCAATACAAAATAATAAATCTTTCTCTGAACCTGCCATAGGAGCTAATAAAACAGAAGGTTTACAGGAAAAATATCAATTTGGATGGAATTTAAGAAATAAAGATATTGGAAGTGGTAAGGTTAACGATAAATCCAGTGAATCGAACCTTTGAAAATATTAACATGCAGTAAACTGATTTGAACATAAAAAAAATAATGAGCGATCAATTCATCACCTCCGGTTCAATTTCACTGCGATGACTGGTTATGTTTTTTTCATTTATCGTTTTTCGATGTTTTCATCCTCATTCACACATTTTTTTGATCCTGTTGGGCAGAAGTGACTGATCAAAAGGCTTTATGATATATTCATCTGCGCCAAGTTCGAATCCCAAAATTCTATCATGGTGTTCGCTCTTGGCAGAAAGCATCAGTATTTTAATATTCTTTGTCTTTGGATTCTTTTTAACAT
>CAZOWJ010000132.1:0-7539 GCA_964583415.1 uncultured Desulfocapsaceae bacterium | reverse complement strand
CTTCAACCGAACCTGAGAGAACCGCATCAAATTCCTTTCCGGCTGGAATAATGGCGCCCGCATTATAAGGAGTGATAATCAAACGCCCATCGGAAGCCTCTTTAACAAGTTTTGCAAACTTAAGAGTTGCCTCATAGGTTGCATCACCAGCAGGTGCCCAAGATTGGAGTTTCCATTTAATAACCTTTTGCTTATCAGCAGCTTGACCTTCATTTGGTCCTGTTAATAGCGCTACACCCACCAACGTAATTAACAAGAATAAACCGATTCTGTTTTTCATTCGCCTACCTCCTGTACATTTTATAATTTATAAATTATACGTTACGTTTTCACAGTCACCGATTTTCGAAACGTTGTCAATGGAAAAATACATTTTGGCTGTCTGGATAGACCACATAGGCAAGATGCGTGGCCTTAGCACAAGAAATAATCGGTAAAACTCCTACAAAGATGGCCTAATGACCAAATCGAGTCCTTTAGCAATTTTTTATTTAATAGCTAAGGTGCATAAAGTAATAGTTTAACTCTGCCTTCTCTAAGACAACTCTAGATTACTCAATTTGCATTGACACACGAAAGTAATGATCTCAGCCTGATTAGTCATGTCTTTGATCTTACCAGCGAGAGGGGTGGTTGATCCTGATTTTTCAATAAAAGAGACAGGAGGCCTAAACTCTATCCAGCGGAACTACCCGGCCATTGAGGTATTTCAATCTCTGGAGAGCTATCGAAGGTCTTGTCGGGCAGGTAGATTCTTTTTGTTTAATGTTGTTCCCACAGCGTCCTTGCCACGAGTCTTAATTCTAAACATTGCTTCATCTGCCAGCGCAAGGAGACCTTTTCGGTCCTCGGCATCATCTGGATAAGTTGCTATGCCAAAACTGGCCGTCAGATGTACGTTTATTCCATTCTTTTCCAGGTAAACCGTTTCTTTCATACGTGCGCGAATTGCCCGAATCTGTTCCAAGGCACCCTCTTTGCCTGTTTGGGGCAAGACAAGTACAAATTCATCACCACCATAAGCGACCCCGAAAGCCGGTTCACTCAAACCATCGCCAAGAGTCCTGGCGACCTCTTTTAAAACTCGACTACCGTTCAAATGACCGTATGTATCGACAACATGTTTGAAATTATCCATATCGAGAAAAACCAGTGAAAAAGGTGTCGAGTTCTTTTTACTCTCAGTGATGAGCCGATCAAGGACCTTGTAGAGGTATCGGGTGTTGTATAGGTTGGTTAAGCTGTCGTGGTTTGCCAGATAACGGAATCGCTCTCTGCTGAGGCGCAGTTTATCTTCGGCATATTTTTTTTCTGTATTATCGACGAGAATACCTTCGATAAATGTTGTACCCTTGGGATCTTCAAACAACCTGGCATTGATAAGTGCCCAGACCGATTTGCCATCGCGTCTTTGCATCTCCACCTCATAATTTTTTACGATGAGATGTTCTCGTAAAACAGAGAGCATGGCCTGACGATCTTTTGGATTCTTATACAGACTGTTTGCTCCCCCCGGTTGGCGATGAAGTTCTCCAGCGCTTTCGAATCCAAGAGTTTTAGCAAGTGCAGGATTGACCTCTAGAAAGCGCCCATCAAGGGTACATTGATACATTCCCTGAGCAGCATTATTATACATACTTTGATAGCGGGCTTGCGACTGTTGCAACTCTTTCTGAGCTTGTTTCAGCTCAGTCAAATCGGTTAGAAAAACAAGATATCCGCTTGATTTGCCCTCAGCGTTATGAAGGACGCTGCGTTTTGAGAGCAAAGGAAGCATTTCCCCTGTTTTGGTATAAAAATTTGCTTCAAAACTTAAGTGGTCTCTGCTGGCAAAATGCACAAAAATACTATTTTTATCATAAAGACTGTCAACCGGCCGATTCACCAGCATTGTCTCATCGGTGCCGAGTAAATCCAAAATTGCGGAATTGAAATCAACGATTTTCAAAGCAAAATCAAGTTCCAGGTACCCCTCCGATGTGGAGTCAATTATACGCTTATATTTTGTCAGGCTGTTGTCGATCTGTTTTTGGCATGTAACTTTTAGAGTATCCAACTCTTTTTCAAGCTCTTTGATCCTGCTAACGAGTTTGTCTGAGCTTTCAATATCCATAGGTATTCCTTTCAGCATCGCAGGCATCCACCAGTGGAAACATTGAATACATAACGATATCCTGCTTTAACACCCCTTACATTAGTTCGAAAAACAAAAGAAACAAGGTGAGGCCGCTTAAGAAATGGGATATCCATCTCATGTTTTGATGGTTCGAAAAGGTTAGTTTTATTTTTGATTCTATTCTCATAGACTTAACACATACTTTTCAACAGCCTTAATAGCATCTGCAGCCGAACTCGTAATACCACCTGTATAGCCTGAACCTTCACCAATCGGATATATATTTTTCACATTTTCTGATTCATATTTTTTGTTGCGTTTAATGCGGACAGGAGATGATGTACGGGTTTCCGTACCGATTAATATCGCCTGATCAGACACAAATAATGGAACATCTTCTTTCCATTTCGTGAATGCTGCGACCAGTTCATCGGCCACAAACCCCGGAACAATTTCTCTCATATCAGCAGCAACAACTCCCATCTTGAATAACGTCTCATTTAAACCAACAGAGCTCGTCTCACCTAAAAAGTGCATCAAATTCTGTGCAGGTGCCTCCCACTTTCCTCCACCTGCCCTGAAAGCGTTTTGCTCAATGTTCTTTTGGAACTCCAAACCTGCCAGTGGGCTGGTTGAGGGATAATCGTCGGTATGGCAGCTTACGACCAGCGCCGCATTTGAAAATGGTGATGACCTGTGTGAATAACTCATGCCGTTTACTACCATCATGCCATGATCAGAAGAAGCATTAATAACCTCACCTCCCGGACACATGCAGAATGTATAGACTCCTCTACGTATTTTTCGATTGGTATAATTCAGAGAATAGGTGGCCGCACCTATTCCTTTATAATTCTTATATTTATTCCCGTATCTCATCCGATTGATTATTTCAACAGGATGCTCTATTCGTACACCAACAGAAATTGGTTTCTGCTGGAGACTAATATTATTTTTATGCAGCATCTCATATGTATCGCGCGCAGAATGTCCCGAAGCAATATAGATAGTTGACGAAAGATAGTCCTTCTCACCATTTATTTGTATGCCAGATGCCCTACCCTCCGTAATAAGAATGTCCGTCATTTTTGCGCTATAATGTATCTCACCGCCTCTATCGAGGATATAGCGCCTTATATTTCGAACGATCTTGCACAACACATCAGTACCCAAATGGGGCTTACTGATATACTCAATTTCCCTGGGTGCGCCAAATTTGACAAAAGTTCGTAACACCCGATTGATATAGCTCGAATTATTATTTCTCCGGGAAAAGAGCTTTCCGTCGGAATATGAACCGGCACCACCCTCGCCAAATTGAATATTTGACTCCGTGTTTATCTCTCTTTCCTTGATAAACCTTTGAACATCAATGGAGCGTTCTTCTATTTTTTTACCCCTCTCAAAAATTATCGGTTTAATCCCAAAATCAATAAGTTCAAGAGCTGCAAACATGCCAGCAGGACCAAACCCAACAATAAGCGGTCTGGCCTTACTGTTGGTTGTTTTTCTCTCTGCTCCTGTTTTTTCCGTGTATTCAGGAAATTTTCGGGTGTTTTCAAAGTGTTCAACAGTACTGACAACGATCGAAATTTTATAGTAAAACTGTTCTGTATTCTGGATATCAAGTGATTTACTCAGGATTTTGGTAATAGCAATACTACCGGTATCGATCTTCAACTCTTCAGATGCGGCTTTGAGGTATTCATCCATCCCATCTTTTTCAATGGGTATCAAAATATTAGATAGTATGAGATCCAAAAATTACTCCTTAGCTGTCTGTCAGGTATGAATCCTTTTAACTCTTCCGACAAGACCATTATTCAGGCGAACCTTTATACCGTGCGGATGGGTTGCCGATTTTGTCAGAATATCCTTCACTATACCTTCGGTAAGCTTTCCGGACCGCTGGTCCTGCTTTAATACAATGGAAACTGTTTTGCCGGCTTGAATGTCGGCTCTTTTTGATCCGTCAGTCATTATGTACTACCTCTTAAATACTTTATTAAAATTAAGGTTCCAGATTTGGTTCTTCTCTTGTAACCTCGGGGTTCGTTCAGGATTTTGTCGCAAGCCAGATTGTGTGCCTGCCACCTTTTCCAGATTTGCGAGCCCGTACCGTTATAATTTCCGTCTGAAATCGGCACTGCTTCAGGCGACGGGTAAATTGTTCGTCTGCCCCTGAAGACCATATGGACAGTACCCCTCCGTTGCGAAGAGCCAGGAATGCGTTTTTCAGACCACTCATGCCATAGAGACGGTCATTGGCCTTCCGAGTAAGCCCATCAGGGCCGTTGTCTACATCAAGAAGTATGGCATCCCAGGCAGATTTTTCCCTGCTGATTGTTTCCGCCACATCCTCTTGCTGGATTGAGACCCGGCTGTCATCCAAGGGGTTTTTCGCCAGGTGCCCCAAATGTTCGCGATTCCATCTGACCACAGCAGAAATCAATTCAGCTACGGTGATGAGAGAATCATCCCCCGAATGTTGCAGTGCTGCCGCCAGGGTGTAGCCCATACCAAGGCCACCGATGAGAATCCTTCCCCGGATTTTTGGCGAAATGCGGCTACAGGTGAGCTCAGCCAGGGCATCTTCAGATCCATGAAGACGACTGTTCATAAGCTCCGTGGTGGCGGTACGTATCGAGAATTCTGTCCCACGCTTTCGCAGGATGACTTCGCCCTCACCTCCCGGAACATCCGCCCGATCAATTTCTTCCCAGGGAATCACGCTCTGTTCCCCATCGAACTGGTATCCAGGATAAGTATCATGTTTCTATCTCGCCGTCTGGTATCTGGTATGTTCCATTTATCCTTGCGCTGCGAAAGCAAAAAAGAATATAAACCCATCCTCCGCAACATTGAGGTATTACTTCGCAGTGTACCGTGATCAACGCTTTTTGTTTTTATGCGAATTGCCAACCTTGGCCAGTAAAGCGCAACCCGAACGCTTCTGCTATTCATGCTTTGCTCTTTTCGGCTTCTTGGGTTTCTTCGGCCGCACCTTCATCAAGCGGGTTAACGGGACGCTGTGTTTCGGAATATAACCATCCTCAACCTCTCGCACCAAATTCTGCCGTATCAAGTTCTCAATCGCAGAGAGAAGTGTAACTTCATCAGCACTCACCAGCGATATTGCCACCCCTTCTGAACCAGCTCGACCGGTGCGACCAATTCGATGAATATAGTCTTCCGCAACTTTAGGTAAATCGAAATTGATCACATGAGACAGTTCACTGATATCGAGACCTCGTGCAGCGATATCGGTTGCGACCAGGATACGGATCGTGTTCGCCTTGAATTCCGCAAGAGTGCGGGTTCGTACACCCTGACTCTTGTCTCCGTGGATCGCAGCACTTGAGATGCCGTTATTCGCCAGTTGTTGAACCAGACGGTTTGCGCCCTTCTTAGTGCGGGTGAAGACCAACACCTGCTCCCAGTTGTTATTGCGCAGCAGGTGACTGAGTAACGCCGGCTTCCTGTTCTTATCAACCTCATATGCCCATTGCCTGACACTCTTGGCAGCGGAGTTACGAGGATTGACCTCTATACGCAGCGGATTATTAAATAAATCCCTGGTGAGTGTCCTGATTTCAGTGGGAAAGGTGGCCGAAAAGAGGAGATTCTGCCGACTTTTGGGCAACAGATCAAGAATCTTGCGAATATCTACGACAAATCCCATATCGAGCATCCGGTCAGCTTCATCGAGGACCAACGTCTCTACCTGCCCAAACTTCACTGCATTCTTGCCAAAGAGATCCAGTAATCGTCCCGGGGTTGCAACCAATATATCAACACCACTGCGCAGTTTCATCATCTGCGGATTGATCTTCACCCCACCATAAACAACTCCAGACGTAAGACTCAGGTGTTTGCCGTAGGTTTCTATGCTGTCTGCAACCTGAGCCGCCAGTTCGCGCGTGGGTGCAAGCACAAGGGCACGAATATGGTTGGACTTCACTCGTGGACCGTGTGCAAGTCTCTGCAGCATCGGCAGCGTAAACCCGGCGGTTTTTCCTGTGCCAGTTTGGGCCGCAGCCATCACATCCTTTCCGGAAAGAATAGCCGGGATCGCCTTGATCTGCACCGGGAAGGGGGTGATATACCCCTTTTCACTGAGAGCGCGAAGGATGGGCGCGGAAAGTCCGAGGGATGGAAATGACATAAAATGATTAACCGGTAAAAGGTTGATGGTTGCCGCACCAGCCCAGGGCTGAAAGGCGTTTCTCAACAATGCTTCTCTTCATCTAAGGTGAGTAAGGGTTCGACATCGGTTTTTTGTGTGAAGCATAGTTTATCATTTTGATCGACCTTAATGCCATGGTTCAGCCCCCACCTTTGCTTGTCAGGAATGGGCTGAACATAATCAATTTTCTTTCCCCCCTCGGTCGGTTTTAAATACGTAATGTGGAACTGGATAGATTTAGGTGGTGAAGATCATAAAAGAAGACAGATATCTTTTTAGCACTCTGTTTATACATTTGAAAGGTTTGCGGCACTCTCACGCAAAGCTTTAATTCTTGCGTCAAGTGGTGGATGTGTCATTGTCAGCTTTTTCAATCCGATTGCACCAAGAATACCACCGTTGATGCCAAACGCCTGCATTTGTGCTGGTAATTGAGCTGGTTGTTGTAATGCTTTTAGGCGCTCTAATGCCTGAATCATTTTCTCGTGTCCAGCCAGCATAGCGCCCCCTGCATCTGCACGATATTCCCTCCAACGACTAAACCAGCGAACAATCAGTGTGGCGAGAAAACCAAGCACGAGTTGAGATATCATATAAGTCGATCTATACCCAAATCCTCTTCCAAATCCGTATCCTCGTGAGCTATAGCCACCACCCTGCCGGCGATCAACCACTACTGAGATAACCTGTGAGAGTACGATAACAAAGGTATTAACAACGCCCTGGATCAGTGACAATGTCACCATGTCACCGTTATTGACATGGCTCATTTCATGCGCTAAGACAGCCTCAATCTCATCTTTACTCATATTGCTCACGAGTCCTTTACTTACTGCAATGAGTGAATTGTTTTTGTTAGCCCCAGTAGCAAAGGCATTCGGAGCAGATGAACTAAAAATCGCGACCTCTGGCATATCAATCCCTGTCTTCTCAGCTAGTGTAGCAACGGTACTAACCAGCCATCTTTCCTGGTCATTTGATGGTGCGTTGATGACTTTTGCACCGGATGAACGTTTGGCTAGTGTTTTTGACATTAACAGCGAAATAAATGAGCCTGCAAAGCCAATTATGCCAGCCATAAAAAGAAGTGGCATCCAATCCATACCCGGTTGATTTAGCCCAAGGATATTGAGTAGCAGACTCAAAACGAGGATAACTGCCAGGTTAGTAGCTAAAAATAGTGCTGTTCTCATTATCATAATCAGCGTCGTCTTAGTGACAAACCATGTACTAAATC